>CAKUXD010000003.1 GCA_934699705.1 uncultured Candidatus Melainabacteria bacterium | reverse complement strand
TTACCATTTGTTCGTCATCTACGACAACTATCATTCCACTTTTCATAACACTAGAATACTTTATTTTTTTATCCATGACAAATTCTTAACAAAGTTTAAAATATTTGCCATGACTTAGTAAAAATTCTTAATTCTGTTTAGTGGCCAAATTATTGTTGTAGCTCGACCTATAATTCTTTCTTTAGGTAAAAATCCCCAATATCGGCTATCTTCAGAATTACCTCTATTATCACCCATCATAAAGTATTGGTCATTTGGAATAATCATCGGTCCACAATACATTTCCTGAGAGCAGTCTGGATAATCGTATTTGCTGTTAATATAAGGTTCATCTAAAGCTACGCCATTAATATATACTGTAAATGCGCCATCATCTTTTGCTTTTTTGATTTCTAATTTATCCCCTGGAAGCCCTATAACACGTTTTATAAAGGCGTCATCGTGGCAGAAGAAACCTGTTAATCTTGCCAAAACTTTTAGTGGAGTTGAATCAAGTTTTGTCATTGGTGGATAAAATACTAAAATATCGCCCCTGTTTGGTGTTTGGTAAAATCTTGTAACTCGCTCTACAATAACTCTATCACCTTCTAATAATGTTGGGTGCATTGAGGCTGACGGTATCCATCTTATTTCTCCAAGGAAAAATTTGATTATAATTACCATTACAACGACAAAAATAACTGTTTCAACAAGCTCTTTTAATCCGCTTTTGAAAGTCTTTTTTAGTTTTTCTTTGTCTGAAATAATTTCACGAATTGTTTTTAATTTTTCTTCAAAATATTTGTTTAACATGTTTTTAATAAATCTAATAATCCTGTAATCGCTTGTTTATATTCGTTATTTGGAGCTTTATCCAAACATTTTTTTACTCTGTTAAAGTAATTATCTAATAATTCTTTAGTTTTTTCAATGCCATAGTTAAGATTGCTTAAATCTTTTGCAAAAATAACTGGCGCAGTATAAATTCCGTCTTTTATATCGTTGTGATTAGGCTTATCTGAATTTGTTTCTGTAACATTTAATAAATCATCTCTGATTTGAAACGCTATACCAAACCTTTTAGCAAAATCTTTTGCATTATTTCTGTCTAAATCTGCAAGTATTGCAAGACTTTCTAACGATGCCATAAATAATTCTGCGGTTTTATATTTGCATTTATCCAGATACTCATCAAAATTCGTAATTTTAAATTTGTTAAAATATTGATTAATTTCACCTAAACTCATCTTTTTAATTGCAATGTTAAAAAGGTTTAAAATTTCAAAAGACTTAACATTTAAAAGTTTTTGAATTGCTATTGATAGTAAAAAATCTCCACTTACAACTGCAAGACTATTGTCAAAATTTTCGTTTAATGTAACGTGATTTCTTCTAACAGAAGATTTATCAATTACGTCATCGTGAATTAAAGTTGCATTATGGATTATCTCAACCGCGGAAAGAATATCAAGATGCTGATGATTAATCTTAATTCCGTACATTTTTAAGTATAAAAGCCCTAAAACTGGGCGTAATCTCTTTGAAGGCGCTTTAATTATTTCCAAAATATTTTTTTGTAAATCTTCATCGCCACAATAAAAATCAATAAGATTGTTTTCTATTTGATATAAATCATCTTTAACAAGCTCTTTAATTTTAGAATATTCTTCGTTAAATGCCATTATAAATTATCCCATAAGTGCAATATGTCAACCATAGAGATATCTGGGTTGATTTCCTTAATACTTGTAATAGAACCAGCTGGAATTTTTTCTTGGAAAAGTTCTTCTAGTAAATGTTCATCATAGTCCATTAAAATTGAACCATGTTGCAATATATAACCGTCTTTTCTGAATTGAGCCGAGCCAATTAATTTTTTACCCTTGTAGCATAAATCTGCGCTACTTGATACAAGCATACAGTAATTGATATTGTTATTTGGGTGCTTTTGTCCGCAAACTTCAAGGTCTATATCAAATTTTTTAAATCTGTCAATGAATATTTGTAAAATTTCACGATAACTTCCCATTATGCTATCTCCATTTTCTAAGCCAGAAGATGGACAAACATAACTATAAGTAAGTTCTTTATCATGCAAAAGAGCTCTACCGCCAGTTAATCTTTTAACTAAATCTATATTGTATTTTTTTAAAAGATTTTTGTCGATAAAATCCGTCTTTTGGTTTCTGCCGATGGAAATACATCTTGGACTCCAACCATACAACCTGAAAACATGTTCTTTCGACTGGCGACGTATCGCACTTTCAAGCAAATCCTTATCAATTTGCATGTTTATATAACCAGTATTAACTTCAAACGGAATAAACTTCATAAATCTATTATAAAACAAATATAAAAAAGCGCACAAGTTAAATATTTAACCCGCGCGCTTTTGTTAAAAGCTTTATTTTTCACCTCTAATTGGCATTGGTCTGTCAAATCTTGGCGGGTGTTTTTCAAAATTTTTACGTTCTGATTTCATTTTTTCTAATTCCGCTTTTTGTTCTTTTGTTAAAATAGCTTCAAAGGATTTTCTATTTGCTTCCATGATTTTGTGTTCTTGTTCTTTTAAAGCCTTTATTTCTTTGTTTAATTTTATTAATTCTGGATTTGTAGCCTCGTATTTTTGAATAATTTCGTGCTTTGCTTCTTTTTTAGCACGAATTTGGTCCTTGATTGGTTTTAATTTTTCCATATCTGATTTTCTGTTTTTTTCAATTTTTGCTTTTTGCGCATCAGTTAAATTTAAACGCTTTTCAAATTCAGCTTTTCTTTTTTCGCTATGAAATCCCCTGTGCGGTGGTGGCATCATTTGTCCATTTTTTGTTGGTGGTTGAAATTTTGTTTGTGTCGTTGTATCTGCAAATGCAGTACCAGTCATTGTTAGAGCAATTATTGATGCTAATATAAGAGTTTTTTTCATAAAATATTCCTTTCTTTTACATTAAATCTGCGAGAATTTCTGCTAATTGTTGCTTTGCGGTATATAATCGAGATTTTACTGTCCCGACTGGGCAATTGATTGTTTTTGCAATATATTCGTAACTAAGCCCATCTATTTCGTACATTATTATTACTTCTTTGAATTTTGGCTTTAGTGCATTAATCGCTTTTACTATTCTCTTTTGCCTTTCTTTTTTTAACAATGCAACTTCCGGATTGTCAGCATTGTCTTTAATTGTATTTACTAGATTTTCTTCTGATGAAGAATTTTGTTGAAGTTTTTTTGCTGAAGACTTTATATAATCTTTTGATAAATTCTTTGTAATTGTGCCAATCCAGCCAAAGAGTTTCCCTTTTTCCTGGTACAACTCTTGCTTTTGATAAACTCTTACATAGACCTCTTGTTCTATATCTTCGTTTTCTTCTTTTGTTATTAATCGGATAATGTTTTTTACATTATTGTGATTGTTTTTAATTATTTTTTTAAAATCCATTAATTTACCGTTATTAATCCGTAATTATCTACTGGTATTCCATACTCGTTAGTCGCTTGAGTTGAGTATTCGCTGGAATAATTATTGGCAGAAATATAGTAGTTAAATTGGGTGAAATAACCAATTAAAGTTCCTGCAAATAGCCCAAGGCACATTATACAAGCGACTTTCATTTTTGTGTATGAAAGTTTTTGTTTATATACAAAATATGGTTTTGCCTCTTGAATTAATTCGGAAACTCTCTCCATTTTTTGCATTTCAGCTTGACATTCCGGACAATTTTGAACATGCTCTTTTAACTCATCTTCTGATTTGAAGATGTATAAACTTTCAAATTTTGTGCATTTTTCTTTCATTTTTCACCTCTTTACATAAATATAACGATTATGATTTAAAATTGTTCATTTTTTACAAAAAATAATTAAGAAATATTAAAAAGCAAATGCGGTCTATATTCCAGCTAATTTTTTTGTGTTACTATTATCATAATAGTAGAAAGAATTAGGGGAAAGAAAATGGAAAAAAGAGATGCTTGGAATTCAAGATTAACATTTATTATGGCAGCAGTAGCCTCAGCAGTTGGTTTAGGTAATATGTGGAGATTTCCTGGAATCGTTTACCAAAATGGTGGCGGTGCATTTTTAATCCCATATTTTGTAGCATTAGTTACAGCGGGCATTCCTCTTTTAGCTATGGAAATTTCTATCGGTAAAAAATTTCAGTTAGGCGCTCCAATGGCTCTAAAAAAAATAAATCCAAAGTTTGAATGGATTGGTTGGTTAGGCGTAGGTACTGGTTCTTGTATTACATCTTATTATTCAGTAGTTCTTGCTTGGGTTATATGCTATATGTTTTTATCGTTTAAATCACCTTGGATTTCAAAAAATGCTATTGATATTTTTACAAATGATGTATTACAAGTTTCTAGCGGAATGTTAAATTTAGGTGGTATTAACTGGTGGATTTTAGGCGCTTTACTTTTAGGTTGGTTTTTTATTTGGTTCTGTATCAGAAATGGTGTAGATTCTGTTAGTGATGTGTTGAACTATGTTGTTACAGTTCCATTAATTTTATTAACCGTAATGATTGTAAGAGCAGTAACTTTACCTGGGGCTATGGAAGGTATTTATTACTATTTAGTTCCAGATTGGTCAAAATTGTTGCAACCTAGTGTTTGGGCTGCTGCTTATGGGCAAGTATTTTTCTCGTTAAGTATTTTGTTTTCAATAATGGTTGCGTATGGAAGTTATTTGCCAAAAGATGCACCTGTTACTTCAGATAGTATTATTATTGCTATCTCTGATGCGATTGTAAGCTTCTTTGCAGGATTTGCGTGCTTTGGTTCTTTAGGTTATTTATCATACATAACTCATACACCAATTTCTGAAATGACCCACTCTGGTATGATGTTGGCGTTTGCGACTTATCCGACTGCAATCGCGGCAATGCCAGGAGGTAAATGGACTGTAATTGCATTTTCACTAATATTCTTTGTTATATTATTTACTCTAGCTTTAGGTTCAGTATTTTCAATAGTTGTAGCGGTTGCTACTTCATTTAAAGATAAATTAGGCACTTCAAAGACAAAAACAGCCTTGTTCTTTTGTGTTGTAGGGTGCTTAATTGCAACAATATATACGACAAAGGCTGGTTTATATTGGGTAGATATTGTTGATCACTTTATGAATGACTTTAATTTGATTGCGATAGGTTTAATTGAAACTGTTGCCCTTGGTTGGTTCTTTGGCGCTCAAAAGGTTTTGGATATTATTAATGAAAATTGTTCCTTAAAATATGGTAAAATGTGGATATTTAGTGTTAAATATCTATGTCCTGTTGTGTTTACGGGAATTATTATTAGTTATTTAGTTGAAAATATTAGACACCCTTATGGCGGATATCCTGTTTCAAACTTGTTAATTGCAGGTTGGGGGTTTGTTGCGGTAACCGTTATTTTCAGTATTGTAATGACATTTTTTAAAGATGCAAAAATTCCAAATGATGAAATAGAAACTCAAAAAGAAAATTTATCTATATAAAATACTACACAAGTAGGATAAAATTTGCATAAAAATGTTTTAACTTGGGTATATATATAATGGAGGATATACCTATGAGTTTTGACGTTAACCCCTTAAACAACAATATTCCTCAATTAAGAACATCAAAAACGCAAGATGGTGGTGCGGGTAATTTAGGCTATTTTGAACAAGAACGCAAAAAGCGTGAAGAAGAAGAATTAGAAAAATCAGAAAAAAGTATTTTTGGAAAACAAAAAGAAGATACTTTTACTTTAAGCGATGCCAAAGAAGTTGCTTATGTTGAACCTACGTTTTTGTTAAAAGTTGTTCAGCTTATTAAGCGTTATTTTGCAAAATTATTTCATTAATGCGTCAAAAACTTCCCAATTAAAATGTTTTGTATTTGCGTATTCAAGCAAAGCTCTGCGGTCTAAATTTTTTAATCTATTGAACATATATCCATAATCTTCGGTCGCAAGCATTGATAATGCTGGAATACAAGCGTCATTTGCAATTGCTTCTACCTTGTAATCATAATTTATCGCAAGAGTTTTAATTCCGTATTTTAATGAAATTAAAATAGCGTGAAAACGCATTGCAATCATATATTCAAGACTTGCCATAAGTTTTATAATTTCGTTTGGTACTTTTCCTGAAATAATTGTTGTTTTTAAATTTGGATTAACCGACAATAAAAGTGATTCAAAATGTTTACAAACTTCTAAGTCGTTGCAATCTTGAAAAGAATAAATTTCAATTTCTTTATCTGCAAATTCAATTGCAACACGATTTGCAAGAGTAATTAATAATTTTTCAGTTAGGGTTTTAAAACTTCTAAGCTGAATACCTACGCGGTTTTCTGGAGTAGAACCAGTTAACTCTAAATCATACAAGGGATCACAAACCAAATCTGTTTTAATACCCCAACTTCTCAGTAAAAATAAACTTTTGTCATCTCTAACACTAACCCAGCGACATTTTTTCAATAACTTTTTGGTAAAAAATTCTCCAATTTTATTTTTAATAGGACCAATGCCTTGTGCAAAAATTATTACCTGCTTTTTATAAAACTGAGCCATAAAAATTACCCAAAGATAGTAGAATAAACTTTTTACACTAGTTGCGTCTTGTAAAAGGCTTCCACCACCAGAGATTAAGATATCGCATTCTCTTAAAACTTTGTTTACTTTACCAAAATCAAAACTTTTTATTGAGTTAACTTTGTGTATATTTGCTGTTTTTGTGGGATTGGTAGATAAAACTGTAACTTCAGCATTATCTTTTTTCAATCTTTGGATTAAAGTTGCAAGAATTGCTTCATCGCCAAAATTATCTGCCCCGTAATATCCTGAAATTACTACTTTTTTAGCCATTATTTATCTTCCGCTTCTTTTAGTTTTTTTACTACTGTTTCTCTTGATGGAATTGATTTTATCGCGCCAACATTCTGCGCTTGTAAACCACTAACAACAGATGCAAATTTTGTTGCTTCAAAAGGTGTTGAACCGTTTGTTAAGGCATTTAAGAACGCACCATTAAAAACATCTCCTGAGCAAGTTGTATCAACAATATGTTCTTCAGAATATCGACAAAAGATGATATCACCCTTGTAGCCTGTATAATAGCCAAAATCTTTCGTCGATTTTACAACTATTATTTGAACACCTAAATCCCAACAGTATTTTATAACATTTTCGATTGAATCTGTTTCCAAAAGGTTAGCGACATCATTTTTGCCACTTAAAAATAAAATATCTACATCAGAAATAATATCTTCAAAATTTTCTTTCGCAACTTCTGCAGAAGTTATTGACGGTTTATAATTTGGGTCATAAGCAGTTATAACATTATTTTCTTTTGCAATTTTATAACAGGTTTTTACAGCCTCATTTGCTGAAATTGATAGTGATTGCGCTATTCCTGTCGTGTAAAAATATTTTGTATTTTTAATATAATCTTCTTTAATATTATCAATTGAGATTTTTGTCGAACCAGTTTTTTTTCTATAACAAGCAATTTCTTTTGGGTAGCCGTCGTGTCTTGAAATAAGAACTACTCCATTTTGGTCATCAACTTCTTTAACACAATCAATGTTTAAGTTTTCAGCTTTCCAAGCATCAAGCAAAAAGTCTTTAAAAGCATCATTACCAACACAAGTTATAAATCCGACCTTTGAACCCATTCTTGAAGCGCAAATTGCAGTTGCAATAGCATCTCCACCAAAATATTTTTCAAAACAAGTCGTATCTTTAAAACTTTTGTCGCTCGATAACTCAATTAAGGCTTCGCCTAAAGTTATAATGTCTAGCTTTTCGCTCATTTTTAGCCTTTTATCTCACTTAGAACTGTTTTAGCACGATTTGAAATTTCAGCAAATGACAAATCTTTATAGAAATTTCTGCCAACTCCTACCGCAACTGCGCCAGCTTTTATGTATGCTGGAACTTCTTCTAATTTGATATGTCCCATTGGCATAATGTTTAAAAATGGCATAGGTCTTAACATATCTTCAATATATTGAACTCCACCTAACGCTGTTACTGGGAATATTTTGATTAATGGAACTCTTGCTTTCCAAGCATTATATGCTTCGTTTGGAGTTGAAGCGCCTGCAATGAAAGGCATTTTTCTGTTTTTTGAAATTTTTACCATATTCATTTGATAAATAGGTGAAGAAAATAATTTTGCACCACTCGTTAGAGCCTGTTCGGCCTGTTGTTGTGTGATTATACCACCTGCGCAAACAGTTGCATCTTTTGAAACTTCTGAAATTGCAGAGTACAAAGATGGATTTTCAATTGTAATTTCTAAAACTTTTATACCGCCTTCAATAAGTGCGTGTGCAATATCGACTGCTTTTTGAGCATCATTGTGTCTTACAATTGGGTAAATTTTTTCTTCTGCGATTAAATCCATAACATTTTTATACATAATTCTATCCTTTTTTCGTGTTTTATTATATCATGAAATAAAAAGAAAAGTATTACAAGGAATTTTTATGAAAAGAATAAAACCATTTTTAATATTTATATCATTCGTTATTTTAATTTTTATTGTATATGTAATCTTCAACGGTTTTTTTGAACCTCGTGTATATAATATTATGGTTAAAAATTTTGTTGCACATCATAAAGGTTCAGACGGTATCGTTCTTGTTGTTATTGATGACAAATCCATTGAACGTTATAGATGGCCTTGGAGTAGAGATTTGTATGCAAAAATTTTCGATTATATGGGAAATTACACTAATGCAAAAATTATCGGATTTGATGCGGTTGTTACTACTCCTGACAAAACAAATCCAAATGCGGATTTAAAATTATATAATACTATTAAAAATTTAAACAATTTTGTTGGAGGCTTTAATCCTTTAAGAGCGCCTTATACAAACGCTGAGGAAGGTAAAATTTATGATGAAAATTTTAAAACAAAATTTAGTATTCCAATTGAAACAAAAGTAAAAATAACTGAATCTAATAGATTTAACAGCTTGTCAAAATATCCCCAAGGGTATTTTGAATCTTTGCCAAAAACGGGTTCCGTTTGGGTATTGACGCACCCTATTGATGGTTTCATTAAAGATATGCCACAATTAATCTATTATAAAGGTGATTTTTATCCGTCTTTAGCATTAAGAATGTATGCTCAATTAAATAAAGTTAATAAAATAACTGTTACAAAAAATAGTTTGATAATTAAAGGCGATGATGATTTAAAAATACAAACCCATTGGCGCTGGGGTGGTGTTTTTAATTATCTTCACTTCTATAAAAATTACAAAAATTCTGACTATACACATATAACTTACTCTGCAGTAGATATTATAGATTCAATCGACGCGATTAAAGCTGGTAAAAAGCCAAAAATAGATCCTAAAGCCTTTGATAATAAAATTGTATTTGTAGGTGCAAATGCGAAGGCTTCAGGTTTAGGTTTGGAAGATGCTTTGCCGACTCCAATGCAAAGCAAACACCCAGGGGTTGATATTCAGGCAACAAATTTAGATAATTTATTACATAACGAAATTGTTCGCTCTGTTTCTGGCACACAAGAATTAATAATTATGGCTATTCTTGTTATTGCTACCTTTATAATTGTTTCAAATTACTCGTTAATAACTGGTCTAGGCATTTTGGTGGTAACGATTTTAATTTACATTTTTATGTCGATATTATCTTACAAATTAAACTTTGCAGTGCCTGTTATAACTCCAATTGCACTTCAATTAGTAACTATGATTTTTGGATATTCTCACAAGTTTATAGTTGAATCAAGAAACAAGGAAAAAATCAAAGACGCTATGGGAAAATATATTTCTCAAGACATTATGCAAAATGTTGTAAGTAATATTGATAACGTAAAATTAGGTGGTAAAAAAGCTGATGTAACTGTTTTATTTGCAGATATTAGAGGCTTTACTTCAATGAGTGAAAAACTTGAACCAGAAGAAATTTCAGTTATTTTAAACGAATATTTTACGGAAATTGAACCTATAATTAGCAAATACAACGGAGTTATTAATAAGTTTATTGGCGATGCGGTTATGGCAATTTTTGGAGAACCTATTCAGGATAAAGATCATGCGGTTAATGCTGTAAAATGTGCTAATGCAATGCTTAATAAAGTTCAGGAGCTTCAAAAGAAATGGCTGGCAGAAGGTAAACCAAAAATTGAAATCGGGGTTGGTATTAATACAGGCGAGGCCTTTGTTGGTAATATTGGTTCTGAAAAGCGCCTAGAATATACCGTAATTGGCGATATGGTAAATTTAGCAAGTAGAATTGAAAGCTATAATAAAGTTTATAAAACGCAATTTTTGATAAGTTCTTCAACTTACGAACATGTTCGAGGTATTGCAGATGTAATCAAAATTTCAGAAGTTAAAATTCGTGGTAAAGAAAAGAAAATGAATATTTACGAAGTATTGAGGCTGACTTAATGAAACACGTTTTAATTGTTGATGATTCACATAGTTGGAATAATTTTCACTATCAACACCTGAAAGAAATTTACGGTGAAGATATTGAAATTGATAGAGCTTATACTGCGCGTGATGGATATGATTGGGTTTATAACTATATTGATAATCCATACGACTTGATTATAACAGATTTATCCATGGAATATGATTTTGCTCCAAAATTTGCTGGAGAATGGCTTATTGAACAAATTCAACTTTTAAAGCAGTATTACAAAACTAAAATTATAATTGTTTCAGGGTCTTTAAGCATAAAAAGCATAGCAGAAAACTTTGGAATAGACTATATTCCAAAGGCGAAACTGGTAAATGACGTTACCGCATATAAAAATCTAAACTGATAAGGAAAATAGTTTTTGTGCGTACTCGCTGATTTCAGCAACGTCTTCAATAACTTCTTCGCTTAAATTTTCTGCTGCCGATTGAACGGCTTCCTCAACCTGTAAGACGATTTCTAAAGCAGCCCTCATTGCTTCAATCTGCATCGAAGCTGTTGTCATTTCAGTCAAATCTGCTATGTTCATAGAAAATCCTCAAGGGTGATACATTAAATATATACCCCTGTCATGCAGGTTTATAACTAAAAAATAGCTTATTGTAACAAATCTTTTTGGTGTCTTTCAAACGCTTCTTTTATTGATTTCTCATAAGGCGCTCTTAAAATTCCAACTTCAGTAATAATACCGTCTATAAGCTCATTTGGCGTTACGTCGAACCCTGGATTTATAACATTAACCTTGTCCGAACAAATTATTTTACCATTTATATGTGTAACTTCTTCGTGATTACGTTCTTCAATTGGTATTTCTTCGCCTGATTTGATACTTATATCAATTGTTGATAAAGGCGCAGCAATATAAAATGGTATTTTGTGATATTTAGCCGAAATTGCAACGGTGTAAGTGCCGATTTTGTTTGCAGTATCACCGTTTAAAGCAATTCTGTCTGCACCTACGCAAACCATATCAATCATACCCTTATTCATAAAATATGAATGCATGCCGTCAGTAATTAAAGTTACTGGAATTCCGTCCATTGCAAGTTCAAAAGTCGTAAGTCTTGCTCCCTGTTGGCGAGGACGAGTTTCATCTGCAAACACTTGAACTGTATTATCTTTTGCATAAGCTGAACGAACAACGCCCAAGGCTGTTCCATAACCTCCTGTTGCTAATGCGCCTGCATTACAATGAGTTAAAATAGTTGCTCCTTTCGGCACAATTTCAGCACCGTTATCACCTATTTTTTCGCATCGTTCAATATCATCTTTTTCGATTTCAAGGGCTTTTTCAGTTAATTCCTTTATTAAAGATTTTATATCAGATTTTGAATTTTTAATTATGTTTCGTTGTTGCTCGCAAGCCCACATTAAATTTACCGCGGTAGGTCTTGAGGTTGCCATGTAATCAGCTTTTTCAAGCAATTGTTTTTTGAAATCTTCAAAAGATAAATTTTCTTTTTCTAATTCTTGAGCATATAAAACAACTCCTTGTGCGCCTGCAATTCCAATCGCTGGTGCGCCTCTTACAATCATCGTTTGGATTGCGTTATACATGTCTTGACCTGTTTTAACTTCAAGATATTTATATTCATAAGGAATTACGGTTTGGTCAATCATTCTTGAAACTCCGTTTACCCATTGAATTGGTCTGATTTTTGATTCAAAAGTCATTTGTGTACCTTCCCTAAATACTATTTGATTTCAAAATCTACGCTATCGTTGCTTTCTTTTATTAATCCAGTTAAAAGCTCATAAACATAAGATGTAGCCAAGCCCGCAAAAGCGTTCATTAATGCGCTTAAAAGTGCGATGAAAAATATTAACATTATTAAAACAATTATGCTACCAAAACTGTTAAAGAAAAATCTCATTATAAAATGCGCTTTGAATATTGGGATTAATCCTAATATTATGTCGATTGGAGTGTAAACAACTGCAGCAGCAATAAATGAAACAAAACCAATTACTCCACCTAAAATTGCTCCTTCTTTCATATCAAAAATTCCGATTAAATTTTCTCGCTTCATGTAAACTAAAATGCCCGCAGCAAGACAAATTACAAGGATAGAAACAGAAAAAATGTTTATGTATGGGAAAATTGTTAAAACTCCCAATGCACCACCTGCAATTGCACTTAAAATTGCGACTTGTTTTAATAATAATTCGTTAATCATAATATATGTTCCTTATACTGTTGTTAATTCTCTACATTTTCTTGTATGACAAATAGCTATCGCTATGGAATCTATTGTATCATCAAGTTTAGGTAATTCATCACGCTGAAGGGTTATTTTTACCATTTGCTCAACTTCTTTTTTATCAGCTCTGCCAAACCCAGTTAAAACTTGTTTAACTTCCATTGGTGTGTATTCAAAAACAGGAATACTAAACTTTTCCAAAGCAGTTAAAATAACTCCCCTTGCTTCTGCAACCGGTATTATTGTAGTTTGATTTCTAAAGTAAAATAATTTTTCTATTGAAGCAATATCTGGTTTATATTTTTCAAGAATTTCAGACATATCATTAAAAATCTCTAAAAGCCTGGAAGCGTCTGAATTACCTTTTTGAGTTTGGATAGAACCAGACGTTAACAAATCAAATTTACCGTCGCTAAACTCAACGACGCTATAACCTACAATTGCCATTCCTGGATCTATACCTAATATCTTCATATACATATTATAGCAGTGAATTTTTTGTGTGCAAAGAGTTAACAAAAATAAAAACAGTGCAAGTATTAAGTTTTGTAAAGTGTCAAAACGACACTAATAATACTTATTTAGGGAAATTAGTAATAATAAGTTTGTTTCATATAGTTGACAAATAAATTATATGGTGCAATAATATAAATGTGCTTAGGAAGTGTAAATAAAACACTAAATAAACACAATATTTACCCTAAACATTTAAACTCCTAAATAATAAACACTAAAAAAAAAGAGACCATTAGGATGCAGAAAACACACACTCATACAGAGTGTTTTTTTTTTGCAAAAATTTACAATATTTTTATTTTCAGTTGAGATGAGTAAAAAATAATGTTATAATACGTATAGAAAAGAGAGCATTCGGAGTAATATGAACAAGTTATTTAATAAAAGTGAGTTGACACATGATAAACAAGTCTTGTCATCCCGCATAAACGAAATGCATTGCGGGCTCTTAAAGACTTTAAAAAGATACCGCAACAAGTACAGTATGACACAATCACGTGAATTGTCGCTTGTGAATAGTGAATTGACAAATAATAAACAAGCAAATGACAATAAAGTCGACTCACCACTCACTACTCACAACTCACTAGTGAAGGCGATAGCCTTCACACTAGCTGAAACGCTTGTCGTAATGGGCATTATTGGCGTAGTCGCAGCATTGACTATTCCAAACTTAAACCAATCCACAGGTGATAGAGAAAAAGTTGCAAAATTAAAAAAAGTTTATTCAAACCTAGAAGACGCTTTTGGTCGTGCAACTGCGGTTTATGGACCAATTGACGAATGGTTTACTGGGTTTAGCGATGATGATGATTTAGCCACAAATAAGCGTGTTATGGAACGTTTAACTGAATTTATGAAGATATCAAAAAACTGTGGTACTGACGGCGAAGGTTGTTTTTCAACAGAAAGCTATAAAACTTTAGATAATAAAACAACAACAACACCAGTTGACTGGGAAGATGAATATATGGTTTTGCTTGCAGACGGCACCGCACTAGATTTTTATAAACCAGGTACTGATTGTGGTGATAGCTCTGACGGTTATTGTGGACACATATACGTCGATATCGACGGACCAAAAGGAGCAAATACAATTGGAAAAGACTATTTTTGGTTTTTAATTACAAAAAATGGGATTGTTCCAGAAGGCGACATTAGTAATGCTCTTGGTCTTAGCATGTGTTTTAATTCTGGACAAAATTGCGCAGGTTGGGTCATCAGAAATGGCAATATGGATTACCTAAAAGCAACAAAGGGTGAATGCCCAAACGGCACAACTCTTTCTTGGGAAAATACAAGTTGTAAATAAATTACTCAGCTTTACGCAATTCAACTTCTATAAGTTTTACGAATTCACTAACAAGAGTGGAATTCCATTTTTTATTTGCACCTTCTTTTATCACGTCGAGTGCTTCATAAGGGCTCATTGCTTTTCTGTAAATTCTTGGTTCTGTCAAGGCAAAATATGCATCAATTATCAAAATAATTTGAGATGATAGCGGAATATCGTTTCCTGCAAGTTTATGCGGATATCCTGTTCCGTCCCAGTTTTCGTGGTGTTTTTCAATAATTGGAATAATATCTTGGATATTTGAAATAGGTTCAAGAATATCTTTTGCTGCAATACTTGGGTGATCTTCAATATAAGCGCGTTCTTCATCAGTTAAAGGACCGTCTTTTTGAAGAATTTCCTGAGGAAGCATTAAGTTTCCTACATCATAAAGTAGCATTGCAATACGTAATTTATCAGCGTCATCTTTTTCTAATTCAAAACGTCTTGCAAGAGTTGTTGCCATAATTACTTTTGATTTTGAAGAACCTAAAGTATGTTGAGGGTTATATGTTGTAACAAGTGCGTCTGCAACTGAATACAATGTGTCTTTTGGGTTTGTATTTTGTTCAATTGCCATTTGTAGTTTATGGCGCAATTCTTGTTTTAAATCTTCTGAAATATTAACTCTGCCAGTTGCAAGAATATCGTTAAATGCGTTAAGTGCAACTTCTTGCCAAGAAACTTCTGAAATTGGCGTTGCAAGAGTAACTTGATTTCTGCCATTACGTTTTGAATGATACATTGCCTGATCGGCAAGTTCCATAAGTTCTTCCACATTATTTGCGTGTTCTAAGAAGGTTGCAACTCCTAAACTTGCAGTAATTGTCCCAACTGTTTCAATTGGAGTAGCCTCAATTGCTTTTCTAATACGTTCTGCGGCAATCATTGCACCTTTTGAGTCGATACCTGGAAGTAAAACATTAAATTCTTCACCACCAATACGGGCTGGAACGTCAATAGAACGGGCATTTTGTTTTAATACGCTGGAAATTTGTTTAATCGCAAGGTCGCCATAAACGTGTCCATATTTATCGTTAATTTGTTTTAGGTGGTCTAAGTCGATACCAATAATTGAGAAAGGTTGTTTTTGGCGATTTGCACGAGTAAATTCTTTTTCAATTGATTCATCAAAATAACGGCGATTATAAAGTGTGGTTAGAGGGTCTGTAACCGCTTGTTCTCGAACCATTTGGAATAAATCAGCAATAGTTACTGCAAGTTCAATTTGTTGAGCAAAAAGATTTAAGAAATCAAGTTCTGCTTCTGTTGCTTCATTTCTTGAAGACATTACAAGCAAAACTCCAAAATGATTCATTTTTGAAAGTGGAACTAGCATAAATGAACGACAATGTGTTTCACTTAGTATATCTTCTAGGTTTTCTTCTTTTATGTCTGGTGCAATTGACAACAAGCCTGTTCTCAAATCTGTGCTTTGCAAAATTTCTTTATTCTTTAAAACTGCTCGAATAACTTCTGAATTTTGAAGATTTAATCTTTGAGTGTTTAATGGGGTTTCTAACTGTGAATTAATTGTTTCAAAAAGATTGTCATTTGAAGTTGCCATAACGCTGAAATATTCACCATTTTCATCGTTTTTTCTTTGTAATATGCAACTGTGCATGTAGCCAAGTTCGCCTTGAAGGTTATTTACAGTCGTATCAAGAATGCTGGATAATGGTTTTGATGAATTCATCATCTCCCAAATATGTTGCAAGGTTAACATACGGCGATTTGCTTCGTTCAACTCGTTTGTTCTGTCTTCAATTTCTTGTTCAAGTTGTGCGTTTCGCTCGTAAATCTCTAAAAAATCTTTTTTACCGCTGTACAAATGATTTTCTACTTCGCTAACTTGTTTTGTGAAATCTTTAAATTTATCAAATAAGCCCATTTTTTGCCCTCAAAGTTTGTTCCTTTATTATACTACATTTGTGCAAATTCGTAAATTATTTTTTTAAGTTTATTAAAAAAATATGACTTTTTTGTATTTATTATTAAATAATTTATGTCATATAAAAGTATGAAATTTTTACATAAATTGTTCATAAACAGTTATATATATTGTATTATAGGAATAAGAGCGAGGAGAGTAAATTGTTTGATTCAATGAGGGTTACAAATCAGATTGTCCCTAAAAACAGACAACTGATAAAACGCAAAGAAGATGATGAAGCAAATAAACAAACCACTGAAGCGGAAAGCGAAAATGGCGGTACTAACCTTGCACAAAGTCGTGGTTTGCAATATGTTCAAGATTTACAAAATGGCAAGAAGCCTTCTAAACCTGTAAACTTGAACGGCGGAGCTTATGCTTACAACCCTGTTGCTGGCGGTAATTTCAACAGACCGACTAGACCAATGGGGGGTGCTTCTTTTGCAAAACCAGCAAGTAACGTAAGCACCCAGCCTCAAGCTACAACTCAACCTCAAAACGCGTCAAAACCATTATCTTCAATGATTAGTCCGAAGATTAACATTGCACAAGTAATTGGAGATTTCAAAAATACAGCTAGCGCAATTGGTACTCCTGAAGATATTTTTGAAGAAGTTAATGACTACTTAGGTTTGGTTGAAAAACAAACAAAAAAAGATAATGCGAACATCAAGTTAGTTCAATCTAATTTAAAAAATGCCGCAACCCTTTTAGACAAATATATTTCAGAAACTTTAAACAAAGACTCAAAAGTTGTTGAAAATTGGGTTGATGCAATCTTCTTGCAACAAGTTGATTACAAATACAACGAAGGCGATGTAAATGAAGCCTTTTTGGTTCAAATGCCAGATGACAAAAAGAAAAAGGCAGAGGTAAAAGACGCGCCAAAACAAGAAGAACAACTACAAGTTGCAGAGAAAAAACCGTCTATTGACGGTCTAGTTAAAAATTTATTTACATCTGCTAAACTTATTACCAAAAAAGGTAACGACGGATTAGCGATTTCTACCTATCAAAAAGCGATTGACAGATGCCATGAAATTAATGATAAGGACAATGAGTCCAAAATTTTGTTTGAAATCGGAAAAATTCACGACAAAAATGACAACTTAAATTTAGCACTCGAAAATTATAATAATGCGATTAATACAGCAACAAATGACAATGTAAAAGTTCAGGCGCACTACGCAATGGCGCAAATTTATGATGACGTTAATCAGTTCAAACCTGCCATAGAACACTATATGGCGGCAATTTCTTTCGCCGGTGAAACTGAAAACTTCAAAGCTCAAATTAAATCTCTAACTAAAATTGGAAATATTTATTCTGATAAATATGACAAAGAAGCGTTTAATGTCTACGAAGATGCAAAAGTTGTGGCTGATGAATCAAAGGATTCGAAAAATAAAGGATACGTATCTAGCACAATAGCAAGTGCTTATGATAAATTCAACAAACCAACAGAAGCTCTAAAATACTACTCTGACGCAGTTAAAAATTACGCTATTGCAGGTGAAAACAACAAGGTCGCAATTAATTACAAAAAAGCTGGTGAATTAATGATTGATTATCAAAAAGGCGATAAGGGTAAAAACCTAATTCAAAAAGCAATTGAGTATGCTAAAAAAGCCAACAACGAAAAACTTATTTCTGAATTAAAATCAGAAATTGCAGCATAAAATTTTACAGGCATGACTAAAGAAGGCGGAAATTGTTATCAAACAATTTCCGCCTTCTTAAAATATTTCTTTAAAATCTCGTTATAGAATTAACCACGAAGTTTTAATTTTTTGATTAATGCTCTGTAACCGTCTAAGTTGATGTCTTTTAAGTAAGCTAAAAGTCTTTTTCTTTTACCTACCATCATTAACAAACCACGTTTTGCAGAGAAATCTTTTTGATTTAATTTCATGTGTTCTGTTAATTCAGAGATTTTTTGGCTCAACATAGCGATTTGAACTTCAGCTGAACCTGTATCTTTTTCGTTTGCACCAAATTTTTTAACGATAGTGCTTTTGTTTTTTAAGTTAATTGACATATTATTTTCCTTCTATTTTATCTATTCTTACAACTATAATAATATGTCAAGAAAAAAAATCAACTACTAAAACAACGCTTGTAACAAAAAATAAAGAAAAACTTTAAGCTAAAGTTTTTCTTTATTTTTTATGAATGTAAATTTTATACTAAATCAAGAACATTAATTCTGCTTGCTTTTACGTAATTATCTGAGTGGAATTGTAATAAAGATAATTTTAAATCTTTTTTAGAACGTTGTGAAAAATATTGTTTTTTTACTGCATTGTATTCTTTTGCTTGTTCAGCGTATTCTGCATCGTTTTTGTCGTATCTGTTGAATTTTTCTTGTTGCATCAAAAAGATTGAAGAAATTTTGCTATATTCTTTCTTTTCAACTTCGTATGCTTTTCTGTATTCGTTCAAAGTACCTTTTAATTCGGCACGTTTTTTTTCTTGTTCAGCCTTCATAGCATCAATTTTTTCGTTTGAAGTTTTTGTTATGAATGGGTTTGAAGCATATCCTGAAGCTTGAACTGTCATTATAAAATCGTCCTTTTAATATCTCTCGTACTTATATAAAGTATTTTTGTTCAAAAAAATTGCCATGTTTTACCATGTTTTTGTAACGTAAATGTAACATTAGCAAAACACTTATAAACACTGATATTAAAAAAATTCCTCTTAAAAAAAATTATCTAACTAATGCACTATTTTTAGGGTGTGTAACACCATATCCAAATAGCGCAAAATCGTATTTAACAGGGTCAATTGAATCGAAGTTTTTTAGACGTTCTGTCAATTCAATAACGGCTTTACAGTCATCAGAATTTCTACCCAAGAGTCCCATTTCTCTTGAAATTCTTGCGACATGTACATCAAAAGGTATTAATAATTTTGATGTTGGAATAAAATCCCAAAGTCCTAAATCTACAGGAGGTTTTCTAACCATCCAGCGTAAAAACATATTTAATCGTTTTAAAGCTCCGCCGTTCCTAGGATTTGGAATTAAATGGCAGTATCCTTGAGTAAGTTGAACTCCGTCATAAAAATAATCGCAAACACCTTGCAACATTGGTATAACTTCATCTTTGTAGTTTTTTTTGAAAAGTTCTTTTATTGAACTACCATTTTTATACAAGCTACTTAATTTTTTAAATAACGCAATAATATCGTAATCTTTGGCAAATCTGTAATTAAAATTTACCAATTTGTAAGGATCTACATTCATTACAAAATTATAAGGCTCATCACCAATTGCACTTAGCAATTCGTCTATTTTTTGAATGAATACTTTTCTGTTACCATAAGCAAGACATGATGCTAGAAGTGCTGTGATTGTTATATCTTCTTCATCATCAAATTGGTGAATGAATTGTATTGGATCTCCATTTATAAATTCTGAAGTTTGGTATCTTTTTACTAATAAATCTAATTCGTCTTTTGTTATCATCTGAGCCTTTCAAAAAAATCTTCTAAAATTTTATCACAATCCTGCTCAAAAATTCCACCAAAAACATTTAATTTTGAATTATGCACTTTTCTTAAATCTAAAGCAGAGCCTAAAGCCCCGTATTTAGTGTCATAAGAACCAAAGTAAAGATTTTTTATTCTTGATTGAATAATTGCAGATGCGCACATTGGGCATGGTTCAAGTGTAACATACATGTCGCAATCTTCCAATCTCCATCTTCTTAACCCCTCTTGAGCCATTTTTATTGCAAGAATTTCGGCATGCGCAGTTACATCTTGCAATTCTTCTTTTCTGTTATGTGCAAATGCAATTATTTCGCCACTTTTTACAATAACAGCGCCTACGGGTATTTCATTTTTTGTCTGAAGTGCCACTTCAATAGCGTCTTGCATAAACATAAGTTATTCCTATGGTTTTAGAGTAACAGATTTGAATAATGGTAGAGTTACGGTAATTTTAAATCCCACTTCATCAGTTGAAGATGTTTCAATTTTTCCGTTCATTACTTCAACCAAACCCTTAACTATAAACAGCCCAAGTCCTGTTCCTCTTGTTGTTCTGGTTGTTTTGTCATCTATTCGAATAAATTTTTCAAACAAAGTTTTAAGTTTATCTCCAGGAATTTTATCACATTGGTTTTCAATACTAATTTTTGCTTCTTCTGCGTGATATTGTCCAGAAATTATAATTGGAGTATCTTCATAAGAATATTTTATTGCATTTTCAAGCAAATTTACAACAACTTGTTCTATGCGGTCTTTATCTGCTATTACTAACGGAAAATCTTCGCTTATATTGTTGATAATTTCTTTTCCTGCGTCATTTTTAACAAGAGTTATGGCATTATTAACAGAATCCGAAATCCAAACAGGTTCAAGAGAAACTCTTATTCTGTCGCGTTCAATATCTGGAATTACTAACAAATCTTCAATCAGACGTTTAAGTCTTTCTGATTGGCGTTTGATTATCCTTAATGATTTTTGCTTAGTTTCTTCATCAATTTCAATGTCTTTTCTTAAAAGTCTTGAGGTATATCCCTGAATACTTGTTAATGGAGTTCTTAGTTCATGACTTACTGTATCAATCAAATTTGAGCGAAATTCGTTTAATTGTTCAAGTTTTACGTTTTGTTCTTTTAACTGAATATATGATTTATGAATTTCAGACGCCATTTTATTAAATTCTGACGCCAAGAAAACAATTTCGTAAGGTGTAAAGATGCTTTTTAATAAACGAATACGACGTTCATAACTACCCTTAGATACTGCTATAATCCCTTTAAATAATTGGCGGATATTAATATACATGTAATAAATATATAAGGCAACAACAATAAATATACTTAATGCAGAAACAAACACAGCCATTAACAACTTAAATCTATTATCATTAATAGCTTTTTTTGTAACTTTTTCTGTTGTATTTACAATAATCATCAAATCAGGGTTGGTTTTGTGAATATAGACAATAGGTTGATTTTTTGAATTCCCATAAATTACAGCTTTATTATCTGTAATTTTATCTGGCAACAGATTTACCGATTGTTTAAATAATTTGTCAGTATAATTATGTTCTGCCAGAAGTTTTCCTGTGCTGTCTATGATATAAATTTGACGGGCATCATCACTAAGCGATTTGAACAGATGATTGTTTAAATCCTCATTTTTAAATGACGCTACAATAAATTTATTATCACGTGTTTTTAAATACATCGTAAAATTATCGCGAACCTTGTTATCTTCTTTTATTTTTTGAACATCTCTTTCAGTATCTACAAGAGTTAAGCCTGCATAATACTGAAAAGAGTCTTTAATGTTATTTAAATATTGAATTTTGGCTTCTTTTGAAGATAAATACTTTAAAGTAACCTCAAGAAGATTCATTTGATTAGATGCAGTTGTAACAAATACATCAACTTCATCAGACACAATATTTGCAATAAGCGTTGCAGAATTTCTTAATTGACTTCTCATTGCTTGCTGGTTAATGTTATTTATTACAATACCGCTGATAATCATTGGAATAAGCACTGCGATGAATAAAACAATCAAAATTTGTTCTGCAATTTTTAATCTTTTTGGTTGCAAAATTTTTCTTATTTTATTAAGTTTTCTAAGTGCGTTTTTATTCATTTTAACCTTCGGCAAAAGGAGTTAATTTATATCCAACATTTGTTACGGTATGCAGATATTTGGGAGTTTTAACATTTTCTTCGATTTTGTTTCTAAGTCCGCCAACGTGAACTCTCAGCATGCGAACATCTTCGTTGCTATCATATCCCCAAACTTCATCTAACAGCGTTGCTAGAGTTACTGCGTTATTGAAATGTTGCATTAAAGAGTAAAGAATTTCAAACTCTGTCGGAGTTAATTTTACACGCTTATTTATAATTGTACATTCAAGCGTTTCTGGAAAAATTTGAATATCACCTACGCTTAAAACTTCGTCTGACATTGGAGTAGCTTCTTCAACTTGGTTTCTTCTCAAAAGAACTCTAATTCTTAATAAAACTTCTTGAATATCGAAAGGTTTTACTAAATAATCGTCAGCGCCGTTATCAAAACCATCAGTTTTATCTTCAATTGTACCTTTTGCAGTAAGCATTAGAATTGGGATTGCAAGTTTTGCCTGACGTATGTTTTTACAAACATCAAACCCGTTCATTTTAGGCATCATAACGTCTAAAAGGATAAGGTCATAGGAGTTGTTCAACGCTTTATTTAAGCCTTCTAAACCGTCTTTTGCCGTATCAACAATATATCCGCTTTGAGCAATATCAAATTCTAATAGTTCTCTAATTTCTTCGTCATCATCGACGATTAAAATTCTTTTTTTATTGTAATTGTCCATACATATCCTTTAATTTGAAAATATTATATAAAAAAACATGTAAGTTTTCAAGTAATTCAAGTTCTTTACGTTTATAGTCCAATTGTCGTACTTGAAACAAACAATTTTTTTGTGTAAAATGGTGGAAAATTAAGGGGATTTGTAATTATGAAAAAATATATAGTATTGTTATGTATAATCTTGTTTGGAAGTGTGGCTTTTGCAAGTGATTACAATGTTTATAAATTTGATAACGGTCAAACTGTTATAATTAAACAGGTTAAATCTAATCCGATTGTTATTATAGATACGTGGATTAAAACAGGTTCAATAAACGAAAATGATAAAAATAGTGGAGTTTCGCATTTTTTAGAGCATTTATTTTTCAAAGGAACAGAAAAAAATCCGACTGGTACTTTTGATAGAATATTAGAGTCAAAAGGTGCTGTTACAAATGCTGCAACAAGCAAAGATTTTACACATTATTATATAAAAATTCCTGCGAAAGATTTTGATTTAGCTTTATCCTTGCACGCAGATATGCTTTTAAATCCTCAAATTCCAAGAAAAGAGTTAGAAAAAGAACGTAAAGTTGTATTAGAAGAAATTGCAAAAGATAAAAATTCTCCTAACGATATTGTATATGACAACTTAAATGAACTTATGTTTAATGTTCACCCATACAAACGCGAGGTAATTGGTGAAGCAAAGGTAATTGAAACAATAACAAGAGAAGAAATTCTTGATTATTATAACAAACACTATACGCCAGACAATATGATTACTATTATCGTTGGCGATGTTGAGCCAGATATTACTGCTGAAAAAGTTAAACAAGCATTTAATTTAAAAAATAAAAAAGCTCAAAAAGTTTCTTATAAAAAAGAACCGCAAATTAAATCCCAAAGAGTTAAAGAAGTTAAATTTCCTTGTAATTCAGCATACATGATGATTGGTTTTAGAGGAACAAATGCCGTTAATAATGATGAATTTGCATTAGATGTGTTGGCTTCAATTTTAGCAGATGGTCGTTCGTCAAGGTTTTATCAAAATATAAAAGAACAAAAGCAGTTAGCCACATCAATTTCTGCCTCAAACGCTTCCTTTAAAGATGATGGTGTATTTTACGTTAGTACGACTTTTCAACCTGAAAATAAAGATAAATTAAAGGCATCAATCTTTGAAGAAATTGAGAAGATTAAAGCTCGCGGAGTAACAGATGAAGATGTTGAACGTGCAAAAAATATAATTGAACGTGATACATACTTTTCGCGTGAATCAATTTCAAATGTAGCAACAGAAATGGGCTATACTGTTGTTTTAACAGGCGATGCCAAAAATTATGAAGATTATTTAAAGGGAATAAATAAAGTTACGCCAGATGATGTTAAACGTGTTGCAAATAAGTATCTAAAGGAAAATAAATGCGCAATTTCAATTGTTATGCCAGAAAAATATCAACCAACGAAAACCAATATTGAAAATTCTGAAAAACAAAATCACGAGGCAAAACTTGTTAAAAGTGCTTACAATACGGATAAATACTCACTTGATACAGGCGCGACATTACTTATTAACAAACATAACAATAACGATATTATTGCCTTTGCAATTAGAGCAAAAGGTGGCGATTTCTTAGAAAAAATTGCTGGTACTGCAGATTTAATGTCTGCAACAATGTTAAAGGGTACGAAGAATTATTCTCAATTAGAATTGGCACAAATTTTGGAAGAAAACGGTATTTCAATATCTCCGTCTTCTGGCTCTGATTATTTTTCCATAAATGTTTTAACCACAAAAAAACAACTTCCTTTAACTTTAAAATTACTAGACGAAGTTGTAAATAATGCAAAGTTCGATAATTATGAAATTGAAAAAGCCAGAAAAACAATGCTTAATGCAATGAAAGCATCAATTGATGTACCTCTAAATCGTGCTTTAGTAGAATACAGAACTGCAATTTACTCTGGTTCAGTTTATTCTAATACATCAAAAATTTTAGAAAAATCTTTACCAAAAGTTAAACGAGAAGATATTTTAGATTATTATTCAATAATTTTTTATCCGAAAAATCTTGTTATATCTGTAAATGGTGATGTTGACAACCAATATATAATCAATCAAATGTCAGAGATTTTTAATGGTAAAAAAGGTGAAATTTTTTCTTACGAAAAACATTTTAACGATATTCCATTTAATTTATCTATAAAAACAATAACTGCACCGATTAAAGACCTTCAAACAGCTTGGCTTATTTTAGGGTGGCAAACTTCTGGAAATACAGTATTAAAAGATTTTGCGACTTTACAAGTTATTGATACTTTCATGGGAACTGGCATGAGCTCTCGATTATTCCGTAATTTACGCGAACAAAACGGGCTGGCTTATCAAATCGGTTCTAGTTTTTCACCTAATGTTTTAAGAGGTGCATATACCTTGTATATTGGTACAAATCCTGCAACTTTAGATGTTTCAAAACAAAAAATGCTTGAACAAATTGGGATTTTAAAAAGTGAATTTGTTTCAGAAAAAGAACTTAAAGACGCAAAAAGTCAATTGATTGGCAAATTCGTATTAGCGTTGGAAACAAATTTAGATAAGGCTTCAGGACTTGCTTTATATGAAATTACAGGTAGAGGCTTTGATTTTGTTGAGAAATACCCTGCGTTAATTCAAAGCGTATCTGTTTCAGATATTATGGAAGTTGCAAATAAATATTTTATAAATAATTATGTTGAAGCGGTCGTAGATAAGGCTAAGTAATGGAAAATTTAGACCAAATCAGGCAATCCGTAGAGGTAGAAATTAAATACGGATACATAGATATAAAAGGGAAAACGCAAGTTTTTTCAAAATTTATTCGCTCAGAAATTTTAAAAGAATATAAATTAACAAAAAATCCAAAATGGCGCGTTCTAATGGAGTCCTTTGAACGTTATCCGCTTGAAACCATGCCAGTTCGAAGAAAAATTTTAAATAGATTTTGTGCCGTAATGCGTGAGGAGTTAAATCCTCAAAATAATGAAAAATCTACAAAACCAGATAATAGACTGCCAAACCAATGTGATGTAACTTATATTAAAGGCGTCGGTCCAAAAGTCGGATATTTGTTGAATAAATTAAATATTTATACTGCAAATGATCTTATGTATTATTTTCCGCGACGCCATGTTGATTATTCAGGAAGAACCTTTATAAAAGACTTAGAAGAAGGTAAAACAACTACAATTTTTGGGTATATAAAATCAGCTCAATCTTTTACAACAAAAAATAATTTAGGCGTAATAAAAGTCAAAATCGCTGATGAAACAGGTAGTCTTGAATTGAATTTCTTTCAGGCAAAATCCAATAGATTTGTACTTGAACGAACTAAAGCGCAATTCCCTGTCGGAACGGGGATTATGGTGTCAGGTGAAGTTAAACTGAATAAATATAACATGCAAAAAACTATTGATAAACCTTCTTATTCAATAATTGCAGATGATATTTTTGAAAATTCAAATTTGAATTTAGGTAGAATTGTACCAGTATATCCTTTAAGTGAACATCTGAGCATGAAAACCTTGCGTAAAGCGGTATTTAACGCTTTAAAAACCTTTAAACATACAATAAAAACCGTTTTACCTGATTATCTGCGACAAAAATATAATATTATGGAAAAATCTGATGCAGTTTTACAAATGCATTTTCCAGAAACAATGGAAAAACTTGAACAAGCTAGGTTTTCACTTGTTTTTGAAGAATTTTTTATTGCACAGTTGAAATTAGCTCAACTAAGAGAACAAAATCGCAAAAAACACGATTCATTGCAATTTAATATTCGCCAAGACGGTTTGGTTATGAATTTTATAAACTCTTTACCATTTGAATTGACAACTGCACAAAAAAATGCAGTAAATGAAATCTTAAACGATTTACAGTCAGATGAACCTATGCAAAGATTATTACAAGGTGATGTCGGTAGTGGTAAAACTGTTGTTGCCACAATAATGCTACTCGCAGCAGTAGAATGCGGTTATCAGGGAGCAATAATGGCTCCTACTGAAATCTTGGCTCAACAACATTATAATAACCTTATAAATTGGTTAACTCCATTAGGTTTACATGTCGGATTGTTTTTAGGAAGCCTTGGTAAAAAAGCAAGAAAAATTCAAGAAATAGATTTGGCCAATGGTCAAACTAATATTGCAGTTGGTACTCATGCACTTATTCAAGAAAATATTGAATTTGCAAACCTAGGTGCAATAGTAATTGATGAACAACATAGATTTGGAGTTAAACAACGCGTTGGATTACGTAAAAAAGCAAATTCTCCGCAAATTCTTACCATGACTGCAACTCCAATCCCAAGAACTCTTGCGCTTTCTGTCCATGGAGATTTAGATTTAACAATTATTGATGAATTACCAAAAGGCAGAAAACCAATTAAAACTGCACTTTGCAACTCTAAAAAACAAATCTGTAATTTGATTAGACAACAAGTTCAACAAGGACGACAAGCATATATTGTATATCCTTTAATCGAAGAAAGTGAAACCTTATCAGCAAAAGCCGCAACTATTGAAGCCGAAAAATTGCAAAAAGAAGTTTTTCCAGAACTCAAAATAGGACTTTTGCATGGAAAACTTAAAATTGATGAAAAAGATAAGGTTATGAAAGATTTTAAAGATGGTAAATATAATGTTTTAGTGTCAACAACAGTGGTAGAAGTTGGTGTTGATGTGCCAAATGCAACGGTTATGGTTATTGAAAACGCTGAACGCTTTGGTTTATCTCAATTACATCAGCTAAGAGGTCGTGTTGGTCGTTGTGAACATCAGTCATATTGCGTACTTTCATCTTCTACACGTAACCCTGAAACTCGCGCAAGATTAGAAATTATGGAACAAACAAATGACGGTTTTGTTATTGCTGAAAAAGACTTAGAACTAAGAGGACCAGGAGAATTTTTAGGCACTCGTCAAAGTGGATTACCAGATATGATTGTCGCAGATATCGTAAAAGATACTAAAATACTTGAAATCGCAAGAAATGAAGCTATTAAATTTGTAAAAGATTACAATATTGAAGACTATCCATTACTTGAACAAGCTGAAAACCTTCAATCTGTAAGCAATTTGGAATTTTTATCGTCATAAATTTATTATTTATTTTGAAATTATATTAACAAATGTAACAAAAAGACGAAAAAATTTAGCAAAAATGTTATAAAGTTTACAAACGGTGGAATATATATAGTGTGGGTAAGGATAGTAGAATATTATACCCACATCTCTAATTCCTCTCTTCTAATACGTGGTTTTAATTACCGACTGAACAAGTCGGTTTTTTATTGCAAATTTTTGTAAATAAAAACACCATGCCTAATTTTGAAGTTGTACAATTGAATATGTAATAATTATTGGGGAAGATAAAAGGAATAACAATGCAGGGATATTGTTTTGAATTGATTACCGGACCTATGAGTTGCGGTAAAACAGAGGAATTACTAAGAAGAATAAGAAGAAGTATTATAGCAAAGAAAAAAGTTAAAGTAATTTCACCTCAAATAGACACAAGAGAACAAGGTGATTATATAAAATCAAGAAATGGTTTATGGCTTGATGCAGTAAAAGTTAAACATTCAATCCAAATTTTGAGTGTTGTAAAAGAAGACGATGAAATTGTTGCAATTGATGAATTGCAGTTTTTTGATGCAAATATAGTAAAAGTCGTTGCAAAATTAATGCAGGAAGGCAAAAAAGTTATCGGAACAGGCTTAGATTTAGACTTTAAAGGTGATACATTTGGTTCAATGCCAGAGTTGATGTGTATTGCAACAACAGTAGATAAATTACATGCCGTTTGTATGAAATGTGGTTCAGACCATGCAACAAGAACTCAACGCCTGATTGATGGTAAACCTGCGGACAAGAATTCTCCATTGATTATGATTGGCGGAGATGAAACTTATGAAGCAAGATGCGTTAAATGCTGGGAATTACCTGATACAACTGATGAAACTTCAAAATCAAATGTTTTAAATTTTGATTTAAAATAATTTAAAAAATTTAAAAATTTAAAAATGTCGGGGGGTTGCTAAAGCAACGCCCCGACTAATATTTGATTATAAATTAGAAATTTGAATTTCTTTTCTTAAACGATTAAATTTAACTTTTTGATTATGGTTAAGAATTTCTTTAAACTCTTTATCGTTTTGTTTTTGAATTGATTTTAGTGCCTTTTTCAGATTTTTAATATTTTTCATTTGAGCTTTTTGTTCTTTTTTATTAGCTTTTTGTGATTTTAGATTAAGAAGAATAGCATTTTCTTGTTTTAATTGAAGATAAATTAGAGCTTCTTTTTCATTGTAGTTATCAAAAATTTTGTTAGCTTTTAATCTTTGAATATCGTTTAAAAGAAGTGCATTACTAATAATAAGACGTTTTGTTTTGATTTTATTCAATTGAGCTTTAATTTCGATATTTGATATGTTTAAATTTTCAACTTGAAGATTATTTTCGATAGCATAAACACAGTTAGAAATTGTAAATAGAGTTAAAAACGTAATAAAAATTTTTTTCATAATATGACCTTTCTGTAATAAGATTATGTAATAAGCAATAAAGAAATTCAATAAAAAAAGAATAATTGTGATAAAATTAAACAAAAGGTAAAAAGTGGGGTATTTACTATATGGAAGCAATAAATTTAAGGAATTATGCACATTTAGGTGATGCAGTTTGGGAATTATTTGTAAGAGAGCATATAGTAGAGCGATATAGCAATCCCAAGGAATTGCATAAAGCAACAATAGCGAGGGTAAATTCGTCATATCAGGCGAGCATGCTTGGCTTAATTGAGGAAGATTTAAGTCAAGAGGAGCAAGAAATAAAGCGTAGAGCGAGGAATATGGGAGTTCCGATAGCAAGGCGGAATAATCAGAATGAATATCGTCAGGCGACAGCATTTGAGGCATTGTTGGGGTATTGGTATCGAGAGGACAAAAACCGTTTGAGTAAAGTTTTTGACAAATTATTAAGTGAAATTATAAAATAGGTATTTACAAAAAAAATTTTGCATATATAATAGAGATATAGAGAACCCAATGCGGGGGATTAGCTCAGCTGGTAGAGCACCTGCTTTGCACGCAGGGGGTCAGGAGTTCGAATCTCCTATCCTCCACCATTTAGAACGCTTTCGAACATCTTCGGAAGCGTTTTTATTGCGTTAAATATATTGGAAAGCATGGTTTGATTCCTAAATACAAATCAAATAATAAAAGCTCTGTTTCTGATGAAATGTATCAAGCATTGTTTTGTATCAGGGAGTTTGACATAAAGTATCCCAAGTTTGACATTTTAATCGGAAGTTAAGATTAAAAATTTCCCCTTTTACCGCCTTCGTCTGAAAGTTTATCCAATTATCGGATTATTTATCAGTAATTGTTATTTAAGATTATTCTATGTTTAAATCTGTTTGGTATTACAATTTGACAAAACCACCGTTAGCACCACCTGATTGGATTTTCCCGACTGTTTGGTCAATACTTTATTTTTCAATGCTTGTAGCTTTGTTATTATACCTTTTTAAACCGGCACAAAATAAAAAATCGGGCTACATTTATTTTATCACCCAGCTATTCCTTAATCTTTTGTGGACTCCAGCGTTTTTCTATCTACAAAATATTGTTTTGGCTTTGATTGTGATTATTTTGCTTGATATTTTTGTGATTTTAACCATTAAATCTTTTTATAAAGTTTCAAAAATCTCATGTCTAATCTTGATTCCGTATTTGGTGTGGATACTTTTTGCAACGTATCTTAATATAGGATATCTTGTATTAAATGCCTAGGATAGTAAAAAATACATTGCTGAATTATATTCCGCAGAATTTTGAAGTTGAAAATTTTGTAAATCCTGTACGTATTTTTGATTTTAACAATAAACCAATTCAAAAAGGTGATATTGTATACCTTTGCGAAAGAGAAATCAGGGTAAAAGACAATTTTGCACTGCAATTTGCCTTACAAAAAAGTAAAGAATTAAACTTGTCGCTTAAAGTTATTCATCCGAAAATTCATTGCGAATATGTATCAAAACAAGAATTTATAGATAGACAAATTGCACAAGCACAACAAAATTTTTCTAAGTTAAATTTAGATTTTGAAATTATTGATACAACTCCGCAAGTAATTATAAAAACAATAACTCCGGCACTTTTAATTATTGATTTTAATCCGATTTTAAATCGTGCTTGGCTAAAAAATGTCGATTTTAAAGTAATTGAAATAGACGGACATAATATCGTCCCTGCAAGGTATGTTTCAGATAAGCAAGAATACTCTGCTGCAACTATAAGAGCGAAAATATATCACAATATTTACCCATTTTTAACTGAATTTAAAGCTTTTGGAGATGAAAAAGTAGAAGCGGATTTTGTATTGGAAGATTTTATAAAAAATAAATTACCATATTATGCACAATTTAAAAATAATCCTTCAAAAAATGTTTTATCAGGTTTGTCAAAATATTTGAATTTGGGTTTTATTTCAAGTCAAAGAATTGCTATTGAGGTTATAAAGTCAGGAGCTTCAGCAGAAAACAAAGAGGCGTTTTTAGAAGAACTTATTGTAAGGAAAGAACTTGCAGATAACTTTTGTTTGTATAATAAACAGTTTAAGAGTTTAAAGGGTATCCCGAGTTGGGCAAAAAATTCTTTAGAGAGTCATAGAGAAGATTTTAGACCGTATATTTATACAATGGAAGAATTGGAGTCAGCAAAAACTCATGATAAATTGTGGAATGCGATACAAAATCAGCTAATGCGAGATGGGATTATTCATGGATATTTAAGGATGTATTGGGCTAAAAAGATATTGGAATGGACAATTTCAGCGGATGTTGCTCTTAAAATTGCAATATATTTGAACGATAAATATGCTTATGATGCACCATCAGCAAACGGTTACGTCGGAATTTTATGGGCAATAGGAGGTTTGCACGATAGAGCATTTACTGATTATCCTGTGACAGGCAAAATAAGACGAATGGCTTATAATGCCATAAAAAGAAAATGCGATTTATCAAATTATTTGAAAAAATATGTGTCCGAATGATACAAAAGGGATAAATCATTGCTTTAAACACTTGAAAGATGCCTAAAACAGAGTTAAATTGTGAATGACAATTAAATAATAAGGTCGAGAGTTCCAATCTCTCAACCTATACGAGACCATCACAAATTTTAATGAAATCCGAAAAAGTATGTTAGATTAGAACATATAGATGCTGTGTATCAGAGAGTTTGACATAAAGTATCGCAAGTTTGACATGTAAGTTGGAAGCCTAGCGATAAAATCGTGCATATTATTGTTGTGTATCAGGGAGTTTGACATAAAGTATCACGAGTTTGACATGCTAGTCGGAAGATTTTAAAATTTTGCAATGTAAATCTTTGCCTAGCAAGTCATTTAAAACAATTCCATTTTCACTTATTTTCTTAATTTTAAAAATGCCTGTTAAATTATTAATACAACAAATTTCCCTAATAAAACGAGTTTTACTAATACCAAGTTTATTTGCAAATTCTTTATAATCAGAAAAATCCGGATGTTCCAGATAATAGTCAAGGACACGAGCTTGTAGTTCATTTATACAAAAACTTTTACCGCTTATTTCTAATTTGTATTCAATATCCTGAATTTCATTATATTTTGGAGCAAGTTTTTCTTTATTTTCCTTATTCTTTTTATATCTTAATTTTTTAAATAGAATTTATTGACAAAGAATGCGGTGAAGAACAATTTAAAGAGTTTATGCGTTTTGAACAAAAACATTATGATAAGTTTTGGAAACTGTTAAAACAATGGCATACTAATTGGTGGACTTAATTTGTTAACCTTAATTATTAGATTGTTTACTCAATAAATGACTGTGTTGAAATGATACAAAGTAACTAAGAAATATTGATATTACTTCAATATAGAGTTAAATTGTGTATGACAATTGAATAATTAAAGTCAGGAGTTCGAGTCTCCTAAACCATACATTGCCGAAATTTATAAAAATTACTTTAGATTACATTTGCAATGTGTCAGGTACTGTGTATGAGGAATTTTGACATAATATATACCGAGTTTGACATCTAAGTCGGAAGTTTAATCCATAATGAGTTTATGCTATTATTTTCTTGTGAATTACAAATTTATAAAAGGTAACAAAAATGAGAAAAGCATCCGAACAAGACTATTTCCCATATGGTTCAAAACTGGTGTGTTATATTGAACTTACAAAAGATAAAGAAATAAGACAAATTCAAAACTATGTACAAGAAAAGCGTGATATTTATTTCCGTGTAAAAAATGAAGGTAGCAAATTATATGCTGTATGGCCGGGACAATATAGTAGTGACCTTTTTGAAATAGACGATATTGAACTGTACGGAAAAGAATATGTTAAGGAATTAAAATAGTTCAAATATCATTTAAATGCCGTTTAAATGGTGTTTTATGAGTGTTCAAAAATTACATTCTTTCTATATACCAGTTTGACATTCCGAAATGATTAAAATTCCACTGTAGTTCAAAATAAAAATTAAACTCTAAAGAATAGTCATCTTTGAAGTTCCCAAAATACTTATTTAATTGTGTTTTGCAGTAACTTTCAAACGCATCCTGAATCTCTTTTTCAAATTTTATTCTAAATTCAGAGTATGGAATAGCCAATGTTTCCTTAGTTAATTTATTTTTCAAAATCATCTTTAAATCCTCTTATGTTATCAAGTTCAATGTTGTAACGTTTGCCGGTTTTATCAACGCAGGTTGCAAAATCGACTGTTTTATCAGCAAATTTGTTTTCCCATAAGCAAATCAATAAGCCGATTTCTTGAGTTTTTAAGTTTAAAATCTTTTTGCCATAAAATTTGTAATCTTTTTCAACCATATTGTGCTCCTTTCTGTTATACACATTAATCGATTGTTTTGGGGAAATATCAAGTACAATGCCTGATTTTTGTATCATTCAGACATATTTATTTTGTAAACACCATTTGAACGGCTATTAAACAGCACTTGAACGTACTTTAAAAATCAACATTTTTTTCGTGGTCAATAAAAAATGTATTAAGTAAATTTGCTTCCTTGTGCAAATATTTTACAACCGGAGCCAAGTTATAACATTCCTCCTTATCCGGCTGTGTTTTACAGAAATAATCCACAACAACAGCGATATTATGAACCTCTTCGACCCACTTGCTTAGCTGCTTAAACTTTTTTGGAGTTATATTTAATCCAACTTTTTCCATATACAACCTCCTTTAACGTGTCGTATACATCAATCAAAGTCAAAAATAAATCAAGTCTAAATAACCATAATTTTGCTGTTTGTAAAACTTTTTATTCTTTAAACGGCTATCACACTTGAAAAGCATGTAAACGTAGTAAACAATGGTTGTATAAGTTACACTCAATATAATATAAAAACACTTGGAGAAAATAAATGGCTTATCCCTTATATCAGGAAATATTAAAACAACATAATACTATATGTAATTCGCAAATGTGTGAAAGTTGTCCGTTCAAAAACAAGGTAAATATAGGTGCATGCAATGGATATCTTAATTATTATGACATAGTTGCTAATAAAATTCTAACTGACAAATTTTTTTATCAATGGAACTACAATATAAAAACCGAATTTATAGGAATATATAATCAACCACTTCCTATTTTTCTTAGTATGCAAATTGATAATATAATGGATAAAGTGAAGCAGCTATCTTATAACCAACAGTATTGGAATAACTTTATAAATGTCGATATCTATATACAGAATAATCTGCCAGAAAAACGAATAATAAAAATTAAAGATACGTCATATAGAGAAATTTCAACAGAATTAACCAAGTTAATTTATGATATTATTAAACAAGTAGTATCCCAATATATTGATAAATCGGATTTAAGCGACCAAGAGAAAAAAGAGCTTGAGCTTTGTCAAGATATTCTCGACACGTATGGCATTGGTCAAACAATGAAAGATTCGAGTAAACCAATAATGGACAAACTTAAAGCTTTTGTTGAAGCAGTAAATTTGTTTGATAAATATTTTTCTTCCTCGATTATATAAACTCTATTTGTACAATATTTAATCCGACTTTTTCCATATTTAAATCTTCTTTGACACACAACATTAGCGTAAAAGGAGAAAGAATGCACTGAAATCTTTACAGAACAACACACATTATTCTACATTGATAAACAATTGTTCGCAATTTGCAGTAACATTTACAGTCACTTTTGTAGTAATCTTAATCTTATAACCACTGCTATTTTGATAATAAGGTCAAAATTTTTTGCTATAATTAAATAAAACAAGGATTTAAAATGGTTACAAGAGCAGGTTTGGAAAGATTTCCATCAACAAATTATAAAACTTCTAATCATATAATTGCGTATCTTGATATACTTGGCGCAAAACAAATGATATGCAACGATAATAATTTTGACTTTCTAAATTACTTAAATATGTTTATGGAAGATGCCATTGAAGAATCCGGTGGAGGGATTTTTAAACACAAGGAAGAAATATTTATCAAAATATTTTCAGATAATATTTTGTTGGCTATTGAATTAAAAGAAAATGACGAGCAAAGAGATAATAAAATTGCTGCATTATTCAATACAGTAGCAAATATCTATAATGAAATTTTACGCTATGGATATTTGATGCGTGGAGCAATTGTCGAAGGTGAGTTTTTTCACAATGGCATTATTGTATATGGCAAAGGTTTAGTTGAAGCAGTAAATTTGGAAGAAAAGATAGCCGATGTTCCAAGAATTCTTGTAAGAGCAAAGGTTAACGATCCTAATAGTCGTTATTATCTTATGCAAGATGAAGATAATGAATTATTTTTGAATATTTTTCATTTATGTGATGCTTTTGATGATGTGGCATTTAAAATTAATCTTTTAGAAATGCTTAAAAAACATAAAAACGATGAAAAAATAAAAACAAAAATAATGTGGATGATTAAATATTTTAATTCTTGGTTTACAAAATATGAATATAGACTGTTAAATCAACAAAAAATTACTGATGATATAGAAAAAGCACTAGAATAATAATTTAATCAACTTCTCTTTTTAAAATTAAACATTTTGATAATCTAAGAATGGCTATAAATAAAATAACCATATTATAAATGCCATATTCACCTAAAAAGGTTAATGAATGTGCAACTCTGTTTCGCAAATTTCTGTGTTCCGTCAAGAAATATTTTAAAAAATAAACATCATTTTCTGGAATTATGCGAAATATATTAGAATCCTTTAAATATTTGTTTATATTACACCAATTAAAGTTTTTATTTCTGTCAAAATAAAATGCCTGGAACTCATCTATACTTGCTAGTGAAATCATGTCTCTAATCATTCCTTCTATTTTTAAACTTAAGCTATCAATTTCTTGAATATATAAAATTGAAGACTCATCGCCATTTATAAATTTTTCAAATTTTAAAAAGAAGGATTCTATAGAAGGACCAATATATTGCAACCAATTATATTTATAAATATCACCACCAGATAATTCTTTTTCAATATTTGCTCCATACCAAGTGTTTTTCAAAAAATTTAAAACAATTTCTGCATTAATCTTTTTAAGTTCAATGGTTTTCCTTAAAAAATGAGAAAATATTTTTGATTGCATATCATACCAAATATCACAATAGTTATACATTCTGTGTTTTAATTCATCTTCTTCTGTATCAAGTTTTCCTATGATGTGCCCATATTCATCAATAATGTTTGTGTGGACAAAAGAAGAAAGAAAATATTGCTCATTTTGTTTTTCTATAAATTTCTTGTCTTCATTATATTTAGGAATAATATCGGAAGAGTATATTATAAATTTTAAAATTTCCTCTGAAGATAATTCTTCTGCAATTTTTTCGTATTCTTTAATACAAGGGGTTAGATCTACAGAATCTGTGCAGTATTGACTTAATTTAATTGATTTACTTAAATATGAATATTTTTTATATAATTCATTTATTTTTGTCTCATTATTTAATTTTTTGTACAAATCAATTGCTTTTTGACAGTATTCAGGAGCAATTATGGGATTTTCTTTATTTGATAAGCCTTCATAATATTCTGCTTGTTTTAAAACCCAGCGAGCTGAATCAGTTTTTAATGTTTGACTAATTTTTTCTCCTGTTTCTAAATAATCAACCGTAAAAAATTCATTTAAGTCATTATTTAGAGCCTCTTGACATAAATCTTCTAATTCTTTTAATACTTCTTTTTTGAGTTTAGCTCGTTTTACTTTATCTAACAAAATTTTTATACAATCCAATTGTAATCTTAAATAACACGAACTATCTTTATTGGGATTGTTTATTATGTTAAGTACAAAATCTTTAAACTCCTCAATTTTGTAATTTATAGAAAACACTATATCTTGCAAATTCCATAGGGCATAGCATATTTCTATACCATAGTGTTCTATAGGTTTTTCTATATCTAGTTTTTCAAAATTCTCTGCTAGTAAGAAATAACAATCTGCTGCTTGTTTAGCATAATCATATTGTTTGGTTTTAACCCAAATAATATGAGCAAATCTTGTTTTGAAATATATGTTATTTGTCTTTTTTATTCTTTTTTTTAAGTATTCAATATCTTCATCAGAGATAGAAGATAAATTAGGGTAACTCTCGACTATTCCATCTTCTCTTTCTCTAGTGTACATTGGTTCAACTTTACCATTTCTAACTAGAAAATATAGGCAATCAATTTCAAGTTCAATTCTTTTTTTGTCGCTATCGCTTAAGTTTAAGGATTTTTCACGAAACTCATTCACATGATATGATAGTCCAACAGAATTGATTTCTTCTAATGAATTTACTTGTTTATAATAATCTTCTATTGAATTATAGAACTGCTTTTCAGTCACAATGATACCCTATAACTTTATATATCCAACCTTATCCCATTCTGCGTTAACCAATCTTTTGAGTTCTCATAGTCCGGCAACAATATCCCCACTTTATCCCAAAATTCCCTTGAATGGTTTGGATATTCAAGGTGTACAAGTTCGTGAACTATTAAATAATCCAACACTTTTGGTGGCGCCATAATACATTTCCAATGATAAAATATTTCTCTATTTGGAGTGCAAGAACCCCAGCGGTTTTGAATATCTCTGACATCCACCCCCGTTGGTTTCAGATTAAGTAATGATTTATAATAATCAAATCGTTCTTTTATTTTGGCTTTTGCCTGTTTCTTGTAAAAATTAACAAATGCCTGACGCGGATTATCAACACTTGAACTCATTAAAAACTTACCGTTTTTTAACAATAAATGTATTCTTTGGTTTTCAACAAACTGCAAGCAATAATTTTTCCCAAGGTACATAAAAGATTGACCGTCAATAAATCTTCTTACAACCTTGTTTTGATGAGATTCTTTCCATTGAATAATTTTCTTTGTAATTTCGTATTCTTTTTTATCAAGAATATCGAGAATTTTTTCTTCTTCAAGTTTTTCCGGAGCAAGCACACAAAGACTTCCGTTGCGTTCAACAACAATGTTCATAGTCTTTTTTCTATTTGTTTTTTTAACAGTTACATCTTCATTGTGCCATTTCATTTTTGTGCTTTAAAACCTCACTGTAGTTATATTTTGCAAGCATCATTATTTTGTTTGATATTTCCTGATAATTTTCTTTTAACTCAGGTATACCGCTAAATCTCAAATGACCGACCAGTTTACCTTTTAGTGCTTCAACTTCGTCCGGCTTATTCCAGAAATATGCAATAGACATATCATTTGCGATATCACGGCAAATTGCTCTTGTTGTTGTAACCAATTTACCATCAATATTTTCAGATAGTTCACCGGATAATGCCATTTTTAAACTTTCGTAAAACGGCATTTGAATACTCTTAAACCTTGAATCGTCTTTTCTGCCTTCTGCTATAAGTTTCTGTAATTCTTTCAGCTCAACAAGCATTTGATCCCAATTACCTTGATATCTTTGAATAATGCTTTCAAGTCTATCTTTGAATCTGCTATACAAAGCAGGGTCTTTGTTTTCAAGATTAACTTTAATATGATGTCTGATTGCGTGCTCCATCGCAGAAGCCTGTGATTTTGTTTTTGTATATTTGCTGATTTCTTTTGGAAAATCTTCAGACAAAATTGAGATTTCAGAAACTCGTTCTTCAATATTTAAATTTTTTACATACTTATCAATGAGTTTTCTAACCTTTGGACTTGCCCATTTTAAATCAAGAGTTTCATCTTTGTAGTGAATTCTAATTCTTGTTAATAAATATCCAAGTCTTTTTGCTTTAATCCAATGATTCTTTTGGACTTCAATTTCATTGAATAACAAATCTAATCTATCAAAGTAGTTTTTAATATATGTATCAAACTCTGCTCTGAACTTCATATCAGCGGCAACTTCGATTGCTTTTTCAACAACTTCCATATCTTCTTTTGTATCTTTTATTTTTTGATTTAAGAAGTCTTGAATATTTGTAATGCCGTGGTTTTCAAACAACTGAACAATTTTATTGTATCTAATTTCAAACTCCGGAATTTCTTTTTGAATATCTTTAAAGTATTCACCAAATTCAATTAAATCTTGTTCAGCTTCTTTTTTCTCAACATCAGTATAAATACCTAACGCTCTTGTCAGATTCTTCGTAATACCAAAGTAGTCCACTACAAGCCCGTGAGTTTTACCTTTCTTTGTACGGTTTACTCTGGCGATTGCCTGAAGTAAATCGTGCTCTCTAAGGTTTTTATCCATATATAAAACCTGTGCAATAGGAGCATCAAAACCTGTAAGAAGTCTGTCGCAAACGCATAAGATACCAATACCTGTTGATTCATCTTCAGGATTAAAGTCTTTTTTGAATGCATCTGTTACTGCTTTACCTGCTCCTTCCTTTCTTGCTTTTGTTATATATTCAGGCTCATTATTACCGCAAGATGAAACAACTGCACGAACTTTTAATATCCTTAATTTAGCAAGTAAATCTTCATCTCTTTCGCCTTCCGGTTTTTCTTCTTCTTTTGCAAGATATTGAGGAATAAGTTCTCTTTCAATATAAACTTTGTATCTGACAGCAGCAAGAATTGATGATACAACAACCATTGCCTTAAATCCGTTAGGTAAAACATCAGAAACATAATGTTCCATTATTTTATTAGCAATTTCTTTTACTCTGTCTTCACTTGCTAAATATGCAATCATATCGCCATACCGTTTTTGAATTTCTTGGCGTTCTTTTTCTGTGTGCTGTTTAAAGGTTTCTTCGTATTCGCAATCAAATGCTTCTTTGTCTGTAATCTCATCTGATGTGCTCATACCGATATATTTAACATCAACCGTTGCTCTATCTCGCACTGCATCATTCATTTTGTATGTATCAATAAATTTACCCGGAGCATCGCAGAATCTTTCTGCTGTTGTAATTTTATGACGTGGAGTAAGTAACGGCGTACCTGTAAAACCAAATCTTGTAGCATTAGGAAATGCCATAAACAAATTATTGTTCATATCACCGTTTTGTGAACGGTGTGCTTCGTCTATCAAAATTAATATTTTTTCGCTTGGGTTAAGTTCCCCTAATGGTTCAAACTTCGGTACAATTCCTTTTTTGAATAAAACATCTTGTGTTTCATCATAGTTGTCTGCAAATTTATGAATCATAACAAGATTCAAGTTCGGTGTGTCTGTTTTTAAAGTTACTAAATATTGTTTATCACTAACTTGATTTACTTTTTCATCAGTTAAATCAGCAGTTTCCGATAGTTGATTTTCCAAATCCAATCTATCAACGACCATCAAAATTTTAAAATCTTTGAGGTCAAATTCGCTACGCATCTTTTTAACCAAAAAGACCATGGTGAGAGATTTGCCTGAACCTTGTGTATGCCAAATTACACCACTGCGTTCTTTCCAATCAGAGCCTTTTCTTAAACGGTCAATCATTTTACCGACTGCTCTATATTGCGGATAACGGCAAATAACTTTTATTTCTTTGCTGTCTGCATTCATATAAATTGTGAAATTTCTAAGAACATCAATCAAAATTTCATGGTTAAACATACCGCCAATTATGACTTCTTGTCTTATTGCACCCGGTTTAATATTATTTGCAACATCTTCTTTTGTTTCAATCATTTCCCTAAGTTCAGGTGTTTTATAAATTTCAGGGAAAATATCTGCCCAGTTATAAAAATAATCATATTCCGCACTAATTGAGCCAAAACGTGCTTCTGTTCCGAATGTTATTACATTAAATAAATTTGTGTAGAATAATTGTTCTTTACCCTCATCATCTGCAAAATAATCATCATCTTTTCTTTGGTTAGAATAACGTCTTATTTGTTCATAGGCATCACTTAATGGTTCTGCAACATCAAAATCCTTACATTCAACAATTATCCAAGGGAGTCCGTTTACAAAACAAACGATGTCGGGGATAATGCAACTTTTTGCCATACCGACAGTATTTACTTTGAATTGGTTTATTGCAACAAATGAATTTTTACTTGTCCAATTTCCGTTTTCATCTCTTTTGCCAAAATCAACAAGTTTAATTGTTGGGTTGAGTTCGCCTGTTTGCTCGTTTTTATCTACTTGAATACCTTTTCTTAAATATGTAAAAACTTTCTTGTTTATTTCTGTTAGATTTTCATTTCCGTGCCCATAAAGGATTCTTTCATAACACCATTCTAATTGTTCTCGGGTTGCCCAAGGGTTAATGTTGCCAACGCTTTCGATAAACTCTTCCTTTAGTGCAATTTCATCAAAAGATGAACGCATCGATGCGTGCGGATCTGCTGGAATGCCTGTCCCTTGATCGATAACTTTCCAATGACATTCTTTTAATTTTTCTAAAAATGGTTTTTCAACATTAACATATTCAGCCATATTATTCCTCAACAATCTCGGCGTCTACCGGTGGTGTAAGTAATCGTTTCATTAATCCTTGTTTAATCTGTCTATATTTTGACAAAATATCTTTTTCGTATTTGAGTTTATCATTCATTTTTGCAACTATTTTTCCCATATTTCTTTGCTCGTTTATATCCATATAAACACAATTCAATTCGGCTTGTTTGGTAATTCCTATATATGCACGTGTACTTTGTTCAGATAAACCTTGAAGTATATTTTGAAACATAGGAGATTGAAAATATGTATATAAATACTGATTATCTAATTTTGAATAATCTTTAATACGATAATATGTAACTTGAGGAGTAAGCATAATATCTTTTACTCCAGATGGTACTATAGCTGTTAATCCAACAGTTCCTTTATGTGTTAATAGAACATCGTTTTCTGTCGAAAATCCTATCCGTAAGCTTTTATATTGTTCGTATGTAATAAAATTACAATTTTTTAAATCTATATGACCATCTTTTGTTAGATTATTTGCCATTATAAAAGGAACACCTGCGGCTACAAAATCTGAAGTTTTAGGGTGCTTTTCACCATGATTTCCGTCTTGAATAGAATCTATAACATTTTTCTGTATTAGCTCGTTAAAAGTTTTTATATCCCAATCTTTTGGTATATAGCGGTCGAGTTCTTTAGAATATTTATATAAATCAGGAGCTTGGGGATATGTTGGGCGGAGTTTGCCATTTTCATCCAATCCGCGAGTAAACAAATCCTGCATCATTCCGGCTTTGATTTGTTTATACTTCTCAATGGTTTCTTCTGTTTTTTCAATAACCTCATCACAAGTTGAAAGAATATTTGCAATTTTTGATTGTTCTTGTTTGTCGGCTGGTACTACAACTTTATATTTATCAAGTTCTTCCCTTTTAATATGTTTCATAGTAGAACCATGGGAAGATTCTGCCAATTTATCCATATGGTAATCAAGAAGTTGATGTAAAAAATATTTATCAGTATTTGTACATGGAATTACTTTAAATAAATGTTGATTTAAAACCCCTTTACCATATTTCCAGATTACAACTTTTAATGTGGCACTCCACGAAAAAATCAAATCTTCGTTATAAATAGCATTGCTCTCTGGGAAATAGCCTTGAAAATAATCATAGGCACCTTTAGGATTATTTAATTGCTCTATTCTTATAATCTTTACACCTTCATCTTTCCAGTCAGAAGGTTTAAAAGCCATTCCGTTTATGTAATCTGCTAAATTTGATAAAGAAGTTCTTTTATATAGCATAACCCAATTCCTTTAAATATTTGTTCAGGTCTGTTGTTACAGTATCTCTATTAGATAAAATATCTTTCAAAGTTACCGTATATTTTTCATAAATATGTTCAATATCAAGCTGTAGATTTCTTGCAAATTCCTCGATATAAGCATCAACTATTGAATGAAGAGTTCTGTTCCAGCGAGCAATAATCAGTTTTTCTGCTTCTTCATCACTTATTTTTTCTCTTGCTTCTTCAACAAGTTTATCCTTTCTTTGAGCGATCGCTTTGATTATCTTTCTGCATTCTTTCAGTTCTTCTTCTAAATCAGTATGAGTTTTGATTTTAGATTCCTGTTCTTCAATATATTCAGAATATTCCTGAATTTGGTTATTTATAACCAGTTTATTTTGTTCTAACGCAGCAATTTGAACCTTTATATCCCCAATATTTTTTGGTCCATGAACTTTTGCTAAGTCTTTTTCGTAAGCTTTTACCCTTTTTTCAAGATTTTTATATTCTTTTTCTAAAGAGCGTTTTTCACCATTATTTTTCTTAATATCATCTTTTATAAGTTTAATAACCGATTTCGGTATAACATCAGCATTTTCTAAATCGAATTCCTCAGGATTCCAGCCTTCTTCTTTTTCCATTTCATTAACAGAATCAAACTGCGCTTGGATTTCATCTCTGCGTGCCTCAGCATCTCTCAATTCTTTCAATACTTCAGGGAATTGGCTTTCTAAAATTTCATCTTCCGGAATAAGCTCAGCATTCCAACCGCTTGAAACAACTGACATAAAATCATATTTTAAATCAGTAAAGAACTGTGCTATTGCACCACGGCCTTGATATAAATTGATTACGGGATAATCGTCATTATACATATCATTTACATAGACAGATCTTATACAATCAACAAAAGCTTGAATGCTATTTTGATTTGGTAAATCTTTGATTGTTTCCAAACATTTTTCCCAAACTCCTTCAAGTCTTTCTTGATAAGATTCTTTCACTTGTTTGTAACCGTTAGAACCTACAATTAAATCCTTAATTGCTTCTTTATTTGGAACTTTATCAGAAAATTTATAATATCCATCTCTTAAAAGTTCAAACATATTGTTTTTGAGGTCATAGTACGAATTAAATCTGTCATCAAGAGCATCGACTTCGCATTTTGGCATACCGCCATTCAAGTGTGCTTCAACATCCTGGTTATCAGGTTCCGGAGCATTATCAACCCAACGTCTGATATTGCAATTAAATTCTTCCGCTTCAAGTTCTTCTTTAGTTACAAGTCTTGAATATTTTTTATCCGTTGTGTCTTTTTGTTCGTAAACATAAGAGATTTTATCAATATCTTCTGGTCTTAAAATGTTTTGATTTTTGCCTTCTTTATATTCTCTGTCTGCATTTATAAAGAGAACGCCATCTCTTTCAGCTGCACCTTTTTTATTGATTACAAGGATAGACGCCGGAATACCTGTTCCATAGAACAAACTTGGCGGCAAACCAATTACGGCTTCCAATATACAAGGAGTATTTGTATTTTCTGCAATAGTTGATTCTCCTTGGATTCCGGTAATCAACCATTTGCGCATCTTTTGTTCTTCTCCGCCACGGAATAAAACGCCGTGTGGCATAATTACAGCCATTCTGCCATCAGCTTTCAATGTTGAAATCATATGCTGAACAAACATAAAATCCGCTTGTTTTTTCTTGCTCATCCAGAATGAAAATCTGTTTTGGAATTTCATATCTTTTGTTGTGTAATTCTGTGAAAACGGAGGATTTGCAACCACTATATCGTATTTTATAAGTTCGCCGTTTTCAATCAATGTCGGGTTTAATAAAGTATCGCAGTGGTGAATATTAGCATTTTTGATGCCATGGAAAATCATATTCATTTTGCACATTTTGTATGTGCCTTCTTTGCTTTCCTGACCGAATAAATACAAGTCTTTTGCTGAACCATAAACCATTTCAACATAGTTTTTCATGTTGATAAGCAAACCGCCTGAACCAACTGTCGGGTCGCAAATTTTAGCATCTTGTGCAGGTTTTAATATTCTTCCCATTAATTCGACTACTTGGTGTGGGGTATAGAATTCACCGCCTTTTTTGCCGGCACTTTCTGCAAAATACTTAATCAAAAATTCATACGCAGCACCCATCAAATCAGGAAATTCAAAGTTTTCATCAATAAGCGGATAGTTATTAAAGTCATTTATCATTTCAGATAAAACTTCATCTGATAATTTTCTTTCGCCGTTGGTATTAGTTTCATTGAAGTTTGTGCTATTACCTTCTTTACCGGTCAAAACACCCTGCAAGATTGCACCGTTTGATTTTTCTAACTCTTTTAATGCAATATTGATTGAATTCCCGACATCTTCGTTTTCATACAAAAGTCCGCGGAAAGATAAATTCTTTTCGGCACAGTCTTTATCGTGTTCCGCTCCGGCTTTTTCTTGGCTTGTACTATTTGGGTTTGCAAGAATTTCTTTTGCATTCAGGATTGTTTGGTGTTGTTCATCTTCAAAGTTTTTAGGAAGTGTGTCCATTTTCCAACGTGCAAGCGGAGGTACAAAAAATTCGTATTTATTTTTGTATGAATCAAGTTCGATTTCTTCAGCTATTTCTTCATCTGTAATATTTGGATATTGATGTTTCAATTCCTTTTTAAAATGTTCCTGCGCAACAGCAAACTGATCATTTACACGTTTCAGGAAAATCATAGCAATAAGATAATCTTTGTATTCTGATGCATCCATGCTTCCTCTTAATGCATCACACTGACTTTTTAGAAAAGTCTCCAACTTTGAAAGCGATAATTTCTTCATACAACCCTCTTTTTAATACTACACAAATACTCTATCACAAAAATGAGTAACTTGCTTGTGTTGTAATGATTTAACATAATTACATTAAATCATGGGTGTATGTCAAAAACGGACAGAGATTTTTTATTATAAAATAAGGACATGAGTACTAATCAAAAATACATAGAAGAATATACTGCACTTCAAAAGTTAGAATTTTATTTTGGGAATAAATTAAATAATTTTGCAAAACATGAAGAACCGGATTTTTGGAATGAAACAGATGATATTGGGTTGGAAATTACACAATCAAATTTTGACGGAGAACAAACAAAAATTCTTCAACAAATTCATGGGAAAAATTATACATATGAAGAAGCGATTGAAGTCTTAAATAAATATGATAAAAAAGGCAAATTCAAAGGGCAAATTGGCAGAATAACTCCAACATCCGATGAATTTTATTCATCGCCCACCAAAGGAATGGTGAATACAAATATTTATTTTGATGAAATAATAAAGTGTATTAATGTTAAATTGGATAAATTACAACATTTTAAAAATTTTAAAGAAAAATTCCTTTGTATTATTGACCACGGTCATACTATAGAAAAATTCGACCTTAAAGATTATATATTACCTAAAATAATAGAAACTGAAAATAATTATAACGATAAATACAAGGGCTATTTTATCATTCAATATGATAAAATATATACAGTTATTAAGCACAAAATACTTCTGGATGTTCAAATACAACAATAATTCACATCCAAAATATGAATAATGTATCTTTCAAAATCTTGGTTGTACCGTTGGCCGGTGATAAGTTTAGAGATATAGCTTTCGGTTAGGTTCAATCTTTTAGCAAGCATTTTTTGCGGCATATTTTTTTGCAGCATTTTAAAACGTATCATTCTTTCTCTACGATACAAAAAATGACTTCCGCCACCTTTCATATTATTAGGACTTTTTGACATTTTTTGTTCAAGTAATTCAATTTGTTTTCTCAATTCTTTACGCATAAAAACTCCTTAAAATTAATTGGGGGGGGTGAGTATTTGGGTACACACATTTTAACTCTGTTTTGCGATAAAGCAAGTGTGTCCGATTGATACAAAGTTAGTCGGAAACAGTTCCAATCTTCCGCGTTCGGAGCGATGAATATTAGTGTTATGACAGACGAAAAATACATTACAATCAAGGAATTAGCAGAACTAAAAGGAGTAAGTACACGTGCGATCAGGCTGTCAAAAGGTAAATATATTACTCGAGAAATAACTATCAAAGGCGGAAGAAGTTTTGAGATTTTGTTATCAAGCATTGAGCCGGTGCTTCAGGAAAAATATTATTCAAAAATTATTCCGACTTATGAAGTTAAACAACTTCCTACACCAACAAATTTTCACAAACCCGATAAAGCAAAAGTTATTGCACTTGCAAGATTGGATTTATTGAACCTCTGGAAACAAGAACGAAAAAATCAGCAGAATAAAACACAATTTGATAAGGATTTTTTGAGTGCGTATAATGCACAAGTTTTGTATCCTGAGATTTATGCAAAACTTGGGAATGTTTCAATAGGCACACTTCAAAGGTGGAAAAGGATTTTAGGAAACAGTAATAACTATGAACTTTTAATCCCAAATTATCATTATGAAGATTATTCAAGAACTTGTCTTACGGAGTACGAAAAACAGATATTTTTGAAACTGCTTCTGTACCCGAATAAATTCAGTATCGGGAAAGCTATATCTTTAACGCAATATGTTTTAAAAACTCAGGGTGCGGAATATATTCCTGCTCCGCCAACTTTCAGAAAATTTGCGAATTGGTATAAAGCAAATTATTTTGACAAGTGGACTCTCCTTCGTGATGGAGAAAAAGCCTTAAAAGAAGAAGTTATTCCGCATATAAAAAGGGATATCTCAAAGATTGAAGTCGGAGAAGTTTTGGTTGCTGATGGGAAAAGATTAAATTTTCAGGTAATAAATCCGTTTACCGGTAAACCCTGCAGAGCAACATTAATAGGATTCTTGGATTGGAAATCAACTGCACTTATCGGGTATGAAATAATGATAGAAGAAAACACGCAGAATATTGCATCAGCTCTCCGTAATGCAATATTGAATCTGGGTAAAATTCCGAATTTTGTTTATCTTGATAATGGCAGAGCTTTCAGGGGTAAGTACTTTTTAGGAAGTGCTAATTTCGATGAAATTGGTCTAAAAGGCATTTACGAGAAACTCGGTATAACAACAGTTTTTGCTAATCCATATAATGCCAGAGCTAAAGTTATCGAAAGATTCTTCTTAGAAATGCAGGAAAGTTTTGAAAAATTACTTCCGAGTTATATCGGAACAAATATTGAAAATAAACCCGCAAGATTAAAAAGAAACGAAAAATTCCACTCGAAAATCCATACTAAATTTATCCCCACAATTCAACAGACAATACAAATGATAAATAGCTGGCTTGAATATAAAAATTCTCTGCCGTGCCCAAATGATAAGACAAAAAGCATAAAAGAAATGCTTGATAGTATTGAAAGGCAGGGAATTAATCCAAGAGAACTTGATGACTTGATGCTGGCTCAAGAAATCAAAACTATCACAAGTCAGGGAATAAGGTTCTTGAAATCTGATTATTACAATGATGCTCTTTATGGTTTGAGGCAAAAAGTCATAATAAAATATAGTTTGTTTGATTTAAGTTATATCAATGTTTATACAATATCCGGTAAATTTTTATGCAGAGCGGAAAGGATTACACTTACACATCCGCTTGCTCACTATACCGGAGAGATTAATGATATTGAAGATTACAAGCAGAAAATTCAAAAACAAAAACAACTTAAAAACAAGACAATAAAAGCTTGTAAAAAATTTTTGAATATTGAAGATTTGGAAATCTTGAAATGTGAGATAGCTAAAGAAGAAGAATTTTTACCTCCGCCGATTATTCCAAAAATAGAAAACAAAAAAGAAAAGCCGGAGAAATATAATCCTGCGGTTAAGCCGTTGTTCAAAACAAGTAGGGAAAGATATGAATACCTAATGGAGTACGGCTGCACATGTAATGACGATAGAATTTGGCTTACAGAATATAAAAAATCAAAGGAGTTCAAAGAATATGAAACCAAAATTCGTACTGACTAAGAATGTCAAAGGATTTATTAATCTGATTCATAACCTGAAAAACAAGCCGGATAATATATCTAAAATCGGCTTGGTTTATGGCAACGCAGGACTTGGTAAAACAAAAACTGCTTTATATCTGTCAATACAATATGATGCTGTTTATATTAGAGCAACAAATTCTATGAGTCCAAAGTGGATGTTGGAAGAAATTGCAAAAGAACTTGATGAAATTCCAAGATTTTATACCGCGGATATTTTCAGACAATGTGTCAATGCTTTGAAAACACATCCACAGATGATTATAGCTGATGAAATTGATTATCTGCTAAAAGATTTTAGGACAATTGAAACACTCCGGGATTTACACGATGAAACTGGAGTGCCAATAATCCTGGTCGGAATGCAGCTAGCTAAACACAAACTCAAAAAACATACGCATTTGTTTGACAGAATTTCAGAGATTTATAATTTTACCGAATTTGAATATTTAGATATTAAGCAAATTACAGAAGAAATCTCAGAGATAGACATAACAAAAGAGGCGGTACATTTGATTCATAATAGAGCCAAAAGTTTCAGGCAAATTGTGAATACAATTGATGCTTTTGAAAAAGTTGCACAGGCAAACGGCTTAATGCAAATTGATGAAAATATAACTCAGGAGATTCTAAATGGATAAAATACTCAAGGTCGCAAAAAGACTAAAATCATTCACGCTAGACGATGTTGTTATGTTTTGCGAGATTGACCCTGATGTAGCCGGAAAATTTTTGCAAGAGTCTGAAAATATAAAGCAGGTTGGAAGTAAGTTTGAATACGTAGAAGTGATAAAAACTGATGATAAATTCAGAATTGTTGATAAAAATATCCAAAGTAAAAATTCTGATATTACAGTTGTTCAAGCTTGTGAAATATTTTTGAAAATAAAACAACAAATACTCACAGAGCAGTCTTATCAGGCATATAAAACTTTTGTTTATTCAAAAATTATTCCGTATTTTAAGACATTCAAACTCAAAAATATATCTATTCATGATATTCAAAACTTTAAAAAATATTTGCAAGAAAACAAGGTGTCAGAACGCAGAGTTAAAAATATTCTTACTCTTTTAAATCAAATAATAAAACATTTCCAAAATGAAGGATATATTGATAAAACATGTGTTTATGAAGTAAAAAGAGTTGCCAATATTCCTAAAAGACAAATCCAGATTTTAACATCGGAGCAATTGGCACAGCTTTTTAAGGTTCTTAAAAAGAAATATCCATACTTGCTTCCGATTGTTGAAAATTTAATTATATTAAAACAGCCTTTGAACACCGTTTTGACGGGTGATGAACAACAAAAGAAATCCTTAAGGCAAAAAATAAGAAAAGATTTTTATAAAATAAAACAAGAACTCGGTTTAACAAATTATATGTTTGACGATTTAAGGTTTAGCAACATTATTGACAATTAGATAAAAATAATATACTATTAGGTCGTATTAGGTCTAATTGGGTACGATATGTTAGAAAATTTAGATATAAAAATATCAAATCAAATGCTTTCAATTATCTCTGAAATTGATGAGTTTAAAGGTTCTTGGAAGTTATTGGGCAAAATGGCTCCTGAAAAATTAAGAGCATTAAAAAAGGTTGCAACTATTGAAAGTGTTGGTTCTTCAAACCGTATTGAGGGCAACAAACTAAACGATAAGCAAGTAGAAGAACTTTTATCAAGAATCAACAAACAATCTTTTGCAAATCGTGATGAAGAAGAAGTTGCTGGTTATGCAAAACTTGCTGACACAATTTTTGAAGATTGGGAAGTTATCCCATTATCAGAAAATTATATAAAACAATTACACAAAATTTTGCTTGAATATTCATCAAAAGATGAAAAACACAAAGGCGAATACAAAAAGATTTCAAATGCAGTAGCAGCATATGATAGCGAAGGTAAAGAACTTGGAGTGGTATTTGAAACAGCAACGCCATTTGAAACTCCTTTAAAAATGCAAGAACTTGTTGAATGGACTAATAAAAATTTGTCGGAGAGATATTATCACCCATTGATAGTTATTGGGGTTTTTGTAGTAAATTTTCTTGCTATTCACCCATTTCAAGACGGAAATGGTAGATTATCAAGAGCGTTGACGAACCTTTTATTGCTAAAATCTGGCTATGCGTATGTGCCTTATAGTTCAACAGAATCAATAATTGAAGATAATAAAGAGGGTTATTATAGGGCTTTAAGACAAACTCAAACGACTTTAAATAAAGAACCTGATTACGAACCATGGTTGATGTTTTTCTTGAAAACCTTGCAAAAGCAAAAAATAAGACTTGAATATAAGATTGAACACGCAAATACTTCCGTTAAATCTAATTTAGATTTGCCGGAAATATCAGCAAAAATCATGGAAGTTTTTGAAACAAAAGACAGGGCAACAATATCTGAATTGTCTGAATTAACAGGAACAAATATAAATACAATCAAAAAACATTTATCAAGTTTGGTTGAAAATAATTACCTTACAAAACACGGAAAAACCCGTGGAGCTTGGTATACGAAAGATTGATATTTTATAACTAAAATGTGTGAGTATATGGTAAAAAAAATAATTGTTGACGTTAACATATTAAAACGAGAAAAAATTGAATTAATAAAAAAGAGTAACATAAAACCAAAAATAGGAAAGACTCTAAAGTTTTATGCTACTGAAACATTATTAAAACAGAGATTACCGTTTTTGTATAAGAATAATCTTTATGAAGATTATAATTATTATGTAGATTTTATAAAAGAATATTGCGAAAATGATATAATTGATGCAGCTTCAGAGGTAATTGAAAAGGAATTAAAAAGTGGCTTTAAGTGGACGCAAATATATAGTGCAGCAAAAGTTAAAGATATATACTATTACAATGATAAAGATAACAAAATTTATGAATATGATGTAGAACAATCTCATATATTTAAAATAAATACAACAAATAATCTTCAAATATTTTTTGATGAGTTAAAAGATGATATTAAAGTGTACAATGTAATAATGTGGAAGAAATATTGCTACAATTTTATATATAAATATAATTTTGCGGTAAATGAAATGAATATATTTCTACATAAACAAAAAGAATTTGACCAAAATACCTTTATATCTTTACTAAGATTTTGGTGGAGATGTAGTAATGTTGCAAGTGTATTACATCGTTTTAATCTTGGAGAAACATCACTAAGAAACTTTCGTAAAATTGTAAACTACGAAATCCCTAAAAATAGTTTTGCTTTTCGTAAATTTAAGGCAGATGATTTTTTAATTGACTATTGCCTAATTCAAGGTAAAAAAGTTGATAAAGATACACCAAATGATACTACGTACATTGCACATATGAATAATTTTGATATATTACTCACAGATGATGGAAAAACTCACGATACTTTCATGAAAGCTTGTTTTAAACACATATATGCTAATACAAAGGACAAAAAAATAATGAATTTAGATGAATTTCTCAAAGAATTTTGCTAATAGAATTTGTTTGTAAATATCATTATTCTTGACTGAAATCGATATATTTTAAAGTTAATTTTAGTTATTTTGTAATACATTATAGTGGGAAAATTTACTGATATTCAAATGTAATAAATACTTCCGACTTTCTTCCGACTTAAAAAATTACAATTTCAAATGAAACTTTTTTGTCCTGAATGTGTCATCGCTAAAATATATGGTGTGTTTGAGTTTTAGCGATTTGCTCGGATTTATACCAGACTTTTTTGTGACAGAAAGTGGACAAAAAGTTACCTTTCGTCCACTTTCAGTCAATCTGGATAAAACCGCTGTGTTCCAAACATGTTAGGGAACAAAGGCTAATTAATTACAATTCAAATGTCCCAAATAAACCCCAAGCATTTAAGAATATAACATCTGCAATTTGGGTGAAGACCATCAGGAATGTATTCTATATGTTCATAAAGCATCCTTGTACAGTGTAAAGAAAAATTTAATCAAGGGGAAGATGTTATATGCAAAATCACACAAAGTGTCAATTGAAGAAGCAACTGCAAAATTTGCTAGTAACACAAATTACTTATTTTACTAAATTTGAAGAATATAATTTTTTTAGTATTTTGAATGAAAAATTTATAATAAAATAAATAATTTATTTGTTGATTTTCTATTTTTATTTGATAGTATCTAAGTGGAGATATTAATAAATTGGTCATGTTGAAGAAATATAAAAAAAGACTGAAACTTTATGAAAAACGACTTATAATAAAAAGTCTGAAATCTCTGTATAACAAATATATTTTTATAAAACAACAGTTAAAATTTGTACTGGCAAGTACAATTAAATATAACAAAATAAAATTTAGTACGATTTGAAAATAATCTTAGTTAATAACTATTAACTAAGATTATTTTTTTAGTAAAAAAAAGAAAGGATAAAAAATGGGTAAATTTAACTTAATGAACTACTTACTACCACCAAAAAATGAAGTATTTTATGATTTATTTGAAAAATGTACAGAAGTAAGTATGCAATCGGCAAAATTATTAAATGATATTCTTGCAACAAATGTTTCTGATAAATCAATTTTGCAGGCAAAAGAATTAAAGAAGGAAAGTGCAACAATACTAAGAGAAACATTTAAAAAATTAAATAGCACTTTTGTAACTCCAATGGAGCCTGAGGATATTCAAAAAATAATTTCCTTGATAAACAAAATTACAAAAAGAATAGTTAGAGTTTGTTTAAATTTAAACCTCTATAATATAGAAGTTTTTAATGATGATATGAAAAAACATGGGGTGGAACTTTTAAAAGCAACTGACGAGTTACATTCTATGATAAAAACAGTCAAAAAAGTTCCTCAAATCAAAAAAATTACCGCAAGTAATCTACAAATGAAAAAAATTGAAATGAGAGGCGATGAAATTATAAACTCTGCGATAAAAGATTTATTCTCAGGAGATTTTGAAACGATTGATGTTATAAAATTAAAAGATATTTACAAAGACATGGAAGTTGCACTGGACAGTTGTTATGCAGTTTCTGATGAGGTTATGAATATTATTTTAAGACAGGGGTAAAAATGGACATTCATATAATATTAGTATTATTTTTAGTAATTATTGCAGCACTTGCTTTTGAATATATAAACGGATTTCATGACTGTGCAAATGCAATAGCAACAATAGTTTCTACAAAGGTTTTAACACCAAAACAAGCAGTAATCATAAGTGCAGTGCTTAACATGGTGGGTGCTTTATTAGGAACACATGTTGCAAAAACAATAGGTTCTGGAATTGTTGATTCTTCAGTTGTAACCTTAAAAGTTTTATTCTTTGCTCTTTTAGGGGCAATTATTTGGAATTTGATAACTTGGTATTTTGCTTTACCTTCAAGTTCTTCGCACGCATTAATAGGTGGCTTAATTGGAGCTGCAATAATACATGCTGGTTTTGGCTGTGTAAAAGTTATGTCATTGGTAGATAAAGTTATTATTCCAATGTTTACATCTCCTGTTTTTGGATTTATTGCAGGTTTTTTATTTATGTTACTTTTATTGTGGTTATTCTACAAAAGTTCTCCGGATTGGGTAAATAAACATTTTAGAAAGTATCAATTAATCTCTGCTGGTTTAATGGCTTTAAGCCATGGTACAAATGATGCTCAAAAAACAATGGGGATAATATCGTTGGCATTGTTTAGTTGTGGAGTAGTTGGCACTTCCTCTGGCGATTTAGAAATTCCAAAATACGTTGTAATTGCGTGTGCTATTACAATGGCTGCGGGGACAATGTCTGGAGGTTGGAAGATTATTAAAACAATTGGAAGTAAAATTATTCGTCTAAAACCTATCCACGGCTTTGCAGCTGAAACATCAGCAGCATCAATAATTATAGCAGCTTCGCATTTTGGTATTCCATTATCTACAACACACGTTATTTCAACGTCAATAATGGGTGTTGGCTCGACTATGCATGCAAATCAAGTTAAATGGGGAATTGTTAAAAATATTATATTTGCGTGGGTTATGACTATTCCTATGTGTATGATTATCTCTGCAAGTTTGTATTATTTATATCATATTTTGTTTTAATAAATTAGATTTATAAAAATTTAAAAGAGATTACTTGTAAAACTTACAAGTAATCTCTTTTGGTCATTTATAATATCAATTAAATCGTTATATAACTCTTTAAAACCTTTTTCGTGTTTTAATCCAATTCTTCTATGTAAGATTTTGATATAATGTATTTTTATCAACTTTTGACAAAGGGTAAATGTATTTTTTATTAAACTATTTTATAATCAAACAATAAACATAAATTGATACTATAAGAATTATGCTTGAGTTAGCTTTTTCGATGAGTTTGAGAAAAATTTAAAAATGGACTGCCCAAAATAATATTTAAATTTTTTATAGTATCATGATAAATAAGACACATTCGGTTGTATAAGAACAGGAGATTTTATGGCACAAGATAAACCAAGATATTCAAGAGTTTCAGACATTATTGAATTGGCTATTTTTATGGCGTCAAAACCTTTAGGAATAACGCTTGATGATATAATTGAGCGTTACAATGTTTCAAGGCGCACCGCAGAAAGAATGCGTGATAGCTTAATAAATATTTTACCTAATGTTCAAGAAATTGAAACAACAGATAACAAAAAACACTGGGGGTTTGTTGATTATTCAATAAAAGAATTTATTTGGTTTACACCTGAAGAAATTGCATCAATTGAACAATTTCAAAAACGTACGACTAATAAAGAAATGAAAAAAACATTAGAACAAGTCGCTGAAAAAATTAAAAATTTAAGTAAAAAAAGTTTGTCATCTGTTACAAATAACATTGATTTAATTTTACAAACAGAAGGTTATGCCGTTCGACAAACAATTCAATATCACATTGATGATGAAACACTTATTAAAATTCGAAAAGCAATGAAAGAATGTTTAATCGTTACAGGGACATACCACGATAAAAAACGTTATATTGAACCTTTAGGACTTATTTATGGTGAAAAAATTTACCTCATAGCAAGAGAAAAAGCAAAAGGAAACGACATTTACACATATCTTTTAAATAAATTTAGCGATTTAGAAGTTACAATGACCAATTTTGACAGACAAGATTTCAACCTTGATGAATTTTCAAAACGCTCATTTAGTGCATATTTTGGAAAAATCCTTAACGTAAAACTTAAATTTGATAAAGAAATTGCCCAAGACGTTATTAATTACAATTTTCACCCAACACAAAAATTTGAACAACAAAAAGACGGATCTGTGATTGTAAAGTTTAAAGCAAGTGGTGATAAATCAATCATGTGGCACGTTTTCAAATGGGGAAATAAAGTTGAAATTTTAGCACCAAAAGAATTACGCAAAGAGTACATGGATAATTTAAAATTGGTATCTAAAATTTATGAAAAATAATACGTCCGAATTTGACATTATCGCATGTAACAATATAGTCAATACATAAAGTTAAGGAGAAAAATATGACTACAAAAGCAGAGCAAAAAAAGATTACACCAAACAAATCTCAACAAAAATGTATTGACAGTATTAATGGAAAATACCTTGTCCTCGCTGGACCTGGAACTGGTAAAACTTTTACAATTATCGAACGTATTAAAAATATGTTAGCAAAAAATATAACTCCGGAAAAAATTCTTTGTCTAACTTTTACTGATGCAGCAGCAAATGAAATGAAAAAGCGTATTGAAGATGATTTAGGTGTGATATCTTCAGGGGTTCAAATTTTTACTTATCACAGTTTTTGTGGCAGTATTATTGATGAATTTGCTGAAGATTTTGAAATTCCTGCAAATTATAAAGTAATTACGAATACCATATCTAAAGCCTTGATAAAAGAATGTATTGATGAAATTCAACCAGTTTACTTCAGAACAGAAAAAAATGATCCTTATGCTTATATTAGTGAAATAAAAAAAGGAATTGATGCTATAAAACAAAATCGTTTAACAAAGGAACAATTCTTTAAAAATCTAAAAGAAAATCCTGATTGGGAACCTGAAATTGAAAAATTTCAGACTTTAATCGAAGATGTTGAACAAGGTCGAAATAAAAGATATAAAAAACCTCCTTATGACAAAAAAGAAAGCGCAGTAAAAAAAGTTGAACAAGCAAAAGAACTTTGGCAATTTTATGAACTTTATCAAAACAAAATGGCCAAACAAAGATATATCGATTTTAACGATATGATTAACATGGTACTTGAAAAATTTGAATTTACTCCTTCATTTTTAAACCAGATTGCAAACAGATATGAATATATTATGGTTGATGAATATCAAGACACAAATAAATCTCAAAATGAAATAGTTTTTGCTCTTTCTCGTGAACTTGAAACTCAAAACGTCTTTGTTGTGGGTGATGACGACCAAATTATTTATCGTTTTCAGGGGGCAAAACTTGATACTATTGAGAATTATTTGAAAAATTTTCCTGATACAAAAATAATTTGCTTAACAGAAAATATGCGTTCAACACAAAGCATTCTTGATACGGCAAGAGCGGTTATTGCACAAGATCCGTTAAGTTTGCAGAACTCTAATAACTTTAAAGATTCAGACGGAAATCCAATAAATAAAAATTTGATTGCTAAAAATGAAGAAATTATATTAAAAGATAAGTCTGTAAGATTTTATAAATACGCTGATGTGATGCAAGAATATATTGAAATTGTAAAAGAAATTGAAGCGTTGATTAACTCTCCTGAGTGTCCAATAGACAATAAAACTGGCAAAAATAAGTATTCAGAAATTGCAATTCTTACTCGTTCAAATGCAGAGGCTCAAACTTTTGGCGAAATGCTTAAAGCAAGAAATATTCCGTTTGAATTGAAAGAAGGAAAAGATATTTTCACAATTCCTGCAGTAAATCTTTTGTTTTTCTACATTCAATTTTTAATTGATCCCGAAATGCATTCCGCCAGAATATTTGAACTACTTATGATGAAGCCGTTCAGTATTAATCCAAAAGACTACCAAATTTTATATAAAGAAGTTTCAAAGAAAAAAACTTTTGTCGAAGCGTTGAGAAGTATTCCTAAAGAAAATTTCGTTGACGGGGAAAAATTTGAAAATTTCTTAAAAACTTATGATTATCTAAGAGAATACATGACAAAAGAAAATATTAAAAATACTGTGCTTGAAATAGGTGCAAAAACTGGTATTTTTGATTATTACTTGAATACAGAAATTAATCAAACAGAAAGTATCGCAGGACTTAAAAAGTTTGTAGATGAAGCTGTGGGTTTTTCTGAAGTTTATAAAACGAGCTTTTTAGAAGAATTTTATACATACTTAAAGTCTATTGTTGATGATGAAGATAAAATTTGTACAGATAAAGCACCTGTAACATTAAACGCCATACAATTATGCACCTATCATAGTTCTAAAGGTCGAGAATTTGAATATGTCTATATGCCGACACTTGACACTTATAAATGGGAAAGTAGCAGTAAATCTTTAAAATCGAAAATTCCTCTTGATATTTCTGAATATAAAACAGATGAAGAAATAAAAAACGAAATAAAACCTTCAGATTTGACAAAATTAATGTATGTTGCTATGACAAGAGCAAAACATACATTAAGAATGTCCTACCCTGAAACAATTGAGGGCAAATCTCGAAAACCAACAAAATACATCGTAAAGATTCAAGATATGCTTGAAAAAGAACCTAAACCATTTGAGTATGATGAAAATTCTTATTGGCAACAGGTAAATGAGCTTTTAATAAAACGAGAATACGATTATAAAAAAGATTTTACAGAACTAGTAAAATCATACTTAAATGGTATAAAACACTTTTCACCAACATTAATGAACAAATATTTGAATTGTCCAAGACAATATTTATATGAAAAAGTTTTTGAATTTGAAGTAAAAGACGGAAATTCAGATAATTTAAGTTATGGTACAGCTGTTCACGATGCTTGCGAAAAATTTGTAGAATATGCGATAAAAAATAAAGAATATCCGTCAAAAGAGTTTTTCATAGATGAATTTAGAAAAAAACTTTCAAACTTGCCGTTGTCTAATTTTGAAAACAGAAAAAATATAGAAGGCAGAGGCGAAAAGGCTTTAGATAAGTTCTATGCGTTTATGATTTCAACTCCTATAAACGAATTTAATTCTTTAGAAGAAGGAATTGATTTTGAAGATAACGGTTATAAGTTCTATGGAAAATTTGATAGAATTGATAAAAATAAAGATGGCTCATATACTTTGTATGACTATAAAACAGGTAATGCAAAGACCTTGAAACAAGTCTGTCCAGATGGCGAAAAAGAAGATTATTACAATCAAATGGCGTTATATAAATATATTTACGAAAAAACAAGCGGTAACAAAGTAGCTAGAACAGTTTTGGTATTTCCAGAAGATTTTGAAAAAAATTTAGAAGTAAATTATACAGAAGATGAAATCGAAGCAGTTGTCGCAAAATATAAAAACGTCATTGATTTAATTTATCAAATGGAATTTGAACCAACAAACAACAAAAACTCTTGTAAATATTGTGCATACAAGGACTTCTGCCAAACAAATATTTTGTAAAAATATTATCAAATTGCATAATCAGATAAAAAATTAAGAATATACCCGTTTTTGACATACATACAATTTATAATTTTAAAAAATAATGAAATCGTCATTTCTAAAACTCATATTTGACGCGCGTTTTGATAAAAATGTATACGGATTTTTTCAACAAATACTATAAATTGACAATTTTTAAAAGTATCTATTTGCCTAATTGTTAAGTGATATTTGACAACTATAATAATTTTAATAAACTTTATAGGAAAATTGTCATGACAAAATATTTAAACAAAGGTGGAGATTCTGGAATTAATGAGTATGATATTGGAGCAGATTATATTATAATTCATTTTTTAACTGGCAAATATAAACATTATAAATATTCTTACATAAAACCAGGAAGAGAAAAAGTAGAAATTATGAAAAAGCTTGCAGAACGCGGAGAAGGCTTAAATGAATATATTAATAGAGTGATTAAAAAGGATTATGAAAATCGTTGGTAAAAGCTGAAAATAAAGTTACTTTACTATTGAAAACTATTTCTTTCCACGTCCGTTTGGACTAATAAACCCCATCTACAAAAAATAATTTACAACAACAAAAGACAAGGCTTTCGCCTTGTCTTAGAATTGCTCCAGGCCAGACTTGAACTGGCACTGAGTTATTCGCCCAATCGGATTTTAAGTCCGACGCGTCTACCGATTCCGCCACTGGAGCATGGTTTTATTTAATTTTCAATTTACTTTCAGCGGACTCGGTAGACTTGTCTACCTTACCTCTCACAAAACGATTATCAATCGTTTTGCTCGGCAGAGTGCCACTGGAGCATGGTTTTATTTAATTTTCAATTTACTTTCAGCGGACTCGGTAGACTTGTCTACCTTACCTCTCACAAAACGATTACTAATCGTTTCACTCGGCAGAGTGCCACTAAAACATCTTTTTTATCTAGTGCAATCGCACTATACGAAATTAATAACTCCGTAAACTTAATTTATCAAAAAAATTTCTTCTTGTCAACTTTTTAAATCAAAACTTCTTTATACGTTTTAAAATGTGTTTTACAAACCTCTGTCAAACGCTCTTTTCCATGTTTTTCGATAAATTTAGCTGCCGCATCTTTTACTATTGAATTACAACCCTTCGGAAAATCACAACCAAACGCTAATTCCATTTGTTTCATCTTCTGAACAAATGTTGCCCGCGCTAAAACACTCGCTGACGCCACCGCTATATCACTTTCTGCCCTTACCATTTGTTCTAATCTTATGGCTTGTCCTCTCTTTTGAAGCGCATTTTTTATCAAACTCTCATCTCCAAATTTGTCCGAAAGCGCATACTCGCACACGTCTTTTTCTAATATATTTTCTATAACCTTAGCATGACCCCATGCCAGCAATTTGTTCAAGTTTCCAAAATTCTTATACAATTCATTATAGCGGGCATTGCCAATCGCTATAACCGAAAATTTGGCATGCTTTTTTATCTGTTCTGACATTTCTAAAATTCTTTTATCGGTAATTGTTTTTGAATCTCTTATCTTTAATTCTGTAAACAATTTTGCACAATCTTCGTCAACCAAAACTCCTGCTATAACCAAAGGACCAAAAAAATCGCCCTTTCCTGATTCATCTGTGCCTATATGTGTAACAAATTTTTCTTCCATATTAAAATTTTAACATATATTTGAAAATTTGGTATATTTTAAGTAAAATTAAGAAAAGAGGTAGATTTATGATAAAAGTTGCAGTTTGCGGTGCAAACGGAAAAATGGGTAAAGAAGTTGTAAACACAGTTAACAACAATTCTGAAACAGAGCTTGTTGCTCAAATTGATATCCTTAATGGAGAATTTGAAACAATCGAACAAGCACACAAAAACAAAGAAATTGATATCTTAGTTGATTTTACTCAGCCAAAATCAATTTACGAAAATGCGCTATATTGTTTAAACAATAATATAAGTATTGTAATTGGCACAACAGGGTTAAAAGATGAACAAATCGAAGAATTAAAACGACTTTCAGAAAAAAATAAACTTGCATGCTTCATCGCTCCTAACTTTTCAACAGGTGCTGTTTTAATGATGAAATTTGCTAAATTAGCTGCAAAATATTTTGATAATGCTGAAATTATTGAGCTTCATCATAACCAAAAGAAAGATGCCCCATCTGGTACGGCAGTTAAAACCGCTCAATTAATGGCTGAAGCAAATAAATCTTTTACAACAGGAAATTGCCCTGAAATTGAGACAATTGAAGGCGCAAGAGGTGCAAATTCTTATAACAATATCCACATACACTCCGTAAGAATGCCTGGTTATATGGCTTCACAGGAAGTTCTTTTTGGCTCTGACGGACAAATTCTTTCAATCCGCCACGATTCAACAAACAGAACTTGTTACATGTCTGGAGTTATGATGGCTATAAAATACGCTTATGAGCATAAAAACTTTACTTACGGATTAGACAACATTTTATAAAGGAAATAACAATGAAAAAACCACATATCGCAGTTTTAGGCGCAACAGGAGTAGTAGGCAGACATATTTTAGAAATTTTGGAAGAATTAAAAGTTCCTTATGAAAGTATCAAACTACTTTCAAGTGCTAAAAGTGCTGGCTCAAGACTTAATTTTGACGGAGTTGAACACATTGTAGAAGAAGCAAAACCAGACTCTTTCAACAATGTTGACATCGTATTAGCTTCAGCAGGAGCTTCTACAAGCAAAAAATTTGCACCAGAAATTGTAAAACGTGGTGGACTTATAATTGACAATTCAAGCGCTTTTAGAATGGAAGAAAAAGTACCTCTAGTTATCGCTGGAGTTAATGACGACGACTTAAAAGAACATGCCGGAATTGTTGCTAATCCTAATTGTTCGACTTCTCAATTAATTTTAGCGTTAAAACCTTTACACGAACTTGCGACAATAAAACGAATGATTGTTTCAACATACCAATCAGTAAGTGGTGCTGGACTTGCAGCAATTAATGAATTAAAAGAAAACACAAGGGCAAGACTTGAAGAAAAATCGTTCAAGCCTGTAAAATTCACTCAAGAAATTGCGTTTAACTGTATTCCACAGATTGACGATTTTTGTGAAAATGGATATACAAAAGAAGAAATGAAGGTTACAAACGAAACAAGAAAAATCATGCATTTTTCAAACGATTTACCAATTTCTTGTACAGCTGTTAGAGTGCCCGTTTTTGTTGGTCATTCAGAAGCTATTGATTTAGAATTTGAAAAACCAATTACTGCAGAAGAAGCCAGAAAAGCTTTGGAAAACGCTTATGGAATTGAAGTTGTTGATGACATTAGCAAAAAAATCTTCCCGACTGCAATTCAAGCAGAAGGTAAAGACCCTGTTTACATTGGAAGAATAAGAAAAAACATTGCCTTTGAAAACGGTATTTCCTTCTGGTGTGTAGGAGATAATCTTAGAATTGGCGCGGCTTTAAACACTGTTAGAATTTGTAAACGCGTAATTGAAATGGGGTTATTTTAGCAAATGGGCAAACTTGTAACTCAAGATGAAATAATAAAAATTGTTAGAGATTTGCAACAAGAAGGTAAAACAGTTGTAACAACAAACGGTTGCTACGACATTTTGCACGTTGGACACGTAAGATATTTGCAAAAAACAAAAGAATTTGCAGATTATTCTGTAATTATGTTAAATTCTGACATTTCTGTTAAGAAAAATAAAGGCGACAATCGCCCGATAAATACACAATCTGACAGAGCTGAAATTTTATGTGCTTTATCTTGTGTCGATTATGTGGTAATATTTGATGAGAAATCACCTTGTGAACTATTAGATAAAATAAAACCTAATTTTCATACAAAAGGTGCGGATTATTCGTTAGATACACTTCCAAAAGAAGAAAAAGACGTAATAATTAAAAATAAGATTGATGTCAAATTTATTGAATTTGTACAAGGAAAATCAACAACGAATACAATTGAAAAAATGAAACAAATATAACATAAGGAGAAATGTATGAAGAAATTTTCAGTAGAAGAAATTTCACAAATCGTAGGCGGAATTTTAACAAAAGTAGAAGATGCAGAAATTCACATGATTGCACCACCTCTACTTTGTGATGAAAACATGCTTGCTCTGGCTTTAAGTGAGGAAGAAATTGCAAATTTAGCAAAAACAAAAGCAAAAGCAGCATTAGTTCCACTTGGCGTAAATTTTGAAGGTATTACGACTATCGAAGTTGAAAGACCAAGATTAGCTATGATGAAATTACTTACTGTATTCTACGAAGAACCTAGAGTTAATGACGGATATCACCCAACAGCAGTAATTCACCCAGAAGCAAAAGTTGCAGAAACAGCTCAGATAGGTGCAAATGTTGTAATTTCAAAAGGTGCAGTTGTTGGTGAACACACAAGAATTCTTCCTAATTCATACATTGGAAATAACGCAAAAATTGGTGATAACTGCTTCTTCCACGCTGGTGTAAACATTGGCGACAGAGTTGTAGTTGGAAATGATTGTATTTTACATCATGGTGTTTCTCTTGGTGCAGACGGTTTCAGTTTTGTAACAGAAAATCCTGATAATATTGAACAAGCAAGAAAAGATGGCGAAATTAAAACAGAAAATAAAGAACAAAAAATCTTTAAAATTCCATCACTTGGTTCAGTTGTAATAGGTAACAATGTTGAAATTGGAGCAAACACAACAATTGACAGAGGAACAATAGAGAATACAATTATTGGAGATGATACAAAAATCGACGACCTTGTAATGATTGGACATAATTGCCGTATTGGTAAAGGTTGTATGATTGTATCACAAGTTGGTATTGCAGGTAGTTGTGTAATTGGCGATAGAGTTGTAATCGCAGGTCAAGCTGGTTTAGCAGACCATATCAACATTGGTAGCGACAGTATTATCGCAGCAGCAGCTGGTGTTAGCAAATCTTTCCCTGAAAAATCAATCGTTGTAGGTACGCCTGCTGTTCCTAGAAAAGAATTTATCAAACAATTAAAAACTCTAAAAGACGCTGGTGAATTAATTGCTAAGTTCAAAAAATACGAACCAATGTTAAAAACATTCCTAGAAGATACAGAAGAAAACTAAGAGTACACACGATGACAACAATAAAAAAAGAAATTTCAATAAAAGGCAACACTTTAATGAAAAATCATGAGTGTAACGTGTTAATCAAGCCATCTACTTCAGGTAAAATCAAATTCTACCTGAATAATTATGATGACCAACCAATAACTGCCGAAGTTGAAAACGTTTCATCAACAAGTCATTGCGTTTGCATAGGACAAGGTAATCGCCAAGTTATGCTGATAGAACATTTTATGGCAGCTTGTGCATTTTGTAATATTGATTCAATTGATGTTTACCTTGATAAACCCGAATTACCAATTCTTGACGGTAGTTCTTATGAATGGGTGAAAGCGTTTAAAAAAGCTGGAGTTGAACGTAACAAACCAGTTTATTACACACTTCTTGAACCGGTTTCTTACTTAAATGGCAAAACTCACGTTGTTATCGTACCTGATGAAGAACTTAGAATTTCTTATGGCGTAAATTATGACCACCCGGATTATAGACAACGCTGGGCAAGTTATGATACAAAGAATAACAACGAAATTATTGAAGCACGTACTTTTGGGTTCTTACACGATTTGAAAAAATTTCAATTCTTCGGCTACGCAAAAGGTGTTACTCAAGAAAACACAGTTGGCTTTACTGATGACGGAGGTTACACTACAAAATTACGCAGTGATAGAGAACCTATTAAACATAAAATTTTGGATATAATCGGTGATTTATACTTAACAGGTGTAAATCCACTATATTTAAAAGCTCAGATAATTGCAAAAGAAGCTGGACATGCAGTCCATGTAAAAACCGCATTAAAATTAAAAAGCAAATTAATTAAATGCGAATAAGGAGAAATTATGACAGAAGAAAAAACTATCTTAACTTATGACTCACAACAAATACTTGACTTAATCCCACATCGCTATCCGTTTTTGTTAGTTGACAGAATTACGGAATGTGTAGCTGGTGAATATGCAGTTGGATATAAAAATTTAACGTGGAACGAACCTTTCTTTCAAGGACATTTCCCGAACAATCCGATTATGCCTGGGGTTTTGCAGATTGAAGCAATGGCTCAATGTTCTGCACCAATTCTTTTATCTATGGAAAAATTTCAAGGTAATTTAGCGTTGTTTGCAGGTATCGAAAATGCCAGATTTAAAGGAATTGTTCGCCCTGGGGACAGGTTAGATATGAGAATTGAACTTGTTAAATTAAAAGGCCCTATCGGCAAATCTCATGGCGTTGGTACTGTTGATGGACACGTTGTGGTTGAAGCAGATATGACAGTTTGCATAAAATAATTTTAGATACAAATATTTTTGGCGGGCGACATTTTCAATGTCGCCCGCGATTTTTTTTATTTTATAACGATATTAAAATTATATAAAAATTAAAGAAAACGAATATTTTTAGTATATATTTATAATATAGGAATTAGAAAAAGGAAACAGGAGATAAAATGATACATTCATCAGCGATAATCCACGAGTCTGCGAAAATTGCAGAAGACGCTTACATCGGACCAAACGTTGTAATCGGCGAAAACGTAGTAATTGGTAGCGGAACAAGAGTTATTGCAAACGCATTTATAGAATTTGCAGAAATTGGTAAAAATTGTACAATCAGCCCATTTGCAACAATCGGTTCAGAACCTCAAGATTTAGGATACAAGGGCGAACCTACAAAGGTTATAATTGGTGATGATGTAATTATAAAAGAAAATGCAACAGTTCACAGAGGTGCAGCTTGCGGAGATTTCACAACTCGTATCGGTAACAAATGTCTATTAATGGCAGGTACTCACGTAGCTCACAATTGCGTTTTAGCTGATCAAGTAATTATGGCAAACCTTGCAACTCTTGGTGGACATTGCCACGTAGGATTTGGCGCTTGGTTAGGCGGAATGACAGTTTTCCACCAAAATGTAAGAATTGGTGATATGGCTATTATTAGCGGTTTTTCTGCTTCAAGACAAGATATTTTACCTTACTCAAAAGGTGAAGGCAGACCACCTGTTCCATCAGGTTTAAACGTAGTTGCAATGCGCAGACGCGGAGTTTCTAAAGAGGATAGAATAAATACAAATGAAGCCTTCAAACTTTTAGTTTCACCTGAATATAATACAACTCAGGCAATTGAAAAAATTAAAGAAACAATTCCAATGAACAAATATATAGAAAATATGATTAAATTTATTCAAGACTCAAAACGCGGAGTTCTGCTAAAATCACACAAAACAGGACACCACAGTTTAGAAGCCGAAGATATTGAAGAATAAACTTAAAATATTCAAAAAAAAGGTTCGGATTTACAATAAGTAAATCCGAACCTTTTTTAAATATAAATAATAAATACAATTGACTACTTACAAGATGTATTTGTTGTCCAGTCAAGTATAGTACCATTTGGGCATTTGCCACCAATGTCTTTTGTATTTACTTTCCAATAATCCATATTACCATTTCTGATTACCCAACAAGTAGTTTATTAAAAAAGTTTATATTTCTTTAATTACGCACAAAATGCTATATCTCTTCTTCAATAAAATATTTTGGTCTGTTTTTTGTTTGAAGATTTATTTTTGCAATATATTCACCAACAACACCAATACAGATTATTTGAAGTCCGCCAATTATACATATCATAAATAATTCCAAGGTACGTGCAAATATTGACAAAAAAGAAATTATTAAACCTGTTAAAAATATTAATCTTATTGGTTTTATTGTCAATGATGTTATTCCATTCAATGCCAAATTTAAAGATGAGAAAAAATTATACTTTGGCGTGCCTAAAGTGCGCTCTTTTCGCTTAACTTCTATTGTACAAATTTTATTTGTTAACGAAGGAATTATACCTCTTAAAAATAAATTATCTTCGTTATACTGCAATAATCTACCAATCACAACATTATCTATCAATCTAAACTCTGAATGATTTTTTAAAATACCTACACCTAAAAATTTCATAACATTGTAAAAAGAATTAGCCATAAATTTTTTAAAGAAAGTATCTTTTTGTCTGTCATTGTGAGTAATTAGAACTAACTCACACTCAGTTTCAATATATCGGTTAATCATTTCATCTAAAATCGCAATATCATCTTGCAAATCTACATCAAAAGAAATAACCGCATCACATTTGTTATATGCATATTTATACCCTGCATATAAAGCATTTTGCTGTCCTGAATTTTTAGCTAATCTTATACCTTTAACTGAAGAATATTTACTGTTTAGGTCTTTTATAATATTCCACGAATTATCAATAGAACCGTCATCTACAAACAAAATTCTACTGTCTGAAGATATTTTATTAGAAATTATCAACTGTTCAAATTTTTCTAAAATATCTTTTGTGCTATTTTCAAGAACGTCTTCTTCATTAAATAAAGGAATTACAAAATATATTTTACTCATATTTTTGTTATACTAAATATATGAATAAAAAACAAGTCTTATCAATAATTTTAGTTTTTATCGTATTTTTTATTTATGCGCTACCATATTTATTTTTAAGACAAAATTGCATAATTTCGGCATGGGATAATCTTGATAGCTATTTTATTTGGTATAAAATCCTTGCAAAATATGGTTGGTTTTTACCATTAAACTTTGAAATTTCAGAACTAATGAATGGCGTTCCAAGAAATGTGTTTCACTCTGAACTTATTTTTCAGGTAGCAATTTTCAACTTTTTAACTCCACTAAAAGCGTACATTACAGTTGATTTATTAAGTAGATTTGTCGGATTTTTAGGTACATATTTATTATTAAAAGACTTCATTTTAAAACATGAACAAGACAACCCTCTGTTATTAAGCGGAATTTCTCTTTGTTTTGCTTTTATTCCAAATTTACTTACTCTTACATTTTTAACTATATTAGGTCAACCACTTTGGTTATGGGCTTTTTTAAATATTCGAAAAGGGAATTACAAATATTATAACTGGCTTGTAATCACTCTAATTCCGTTCTGCGTAAATTTTGAACTAATTACGCCATTCTTTTTAAGTGTCATCAGCGGGATTTGGCTATTCGACCTAATAACAAAGAAAAAATTTAATCCAATATTTTTACTGTCAATATTTTATTGTGCATTTATATCTTTTATTACAATTTACAGATTTATTTACATATCCTTCTTCGACAAAAACTTCGTACCGCATCGAAAAGATTGGTCTATTTCACTAATTCAACATTTTTCACAATATTCCTTTCTAAGTAGTATTTTAAAAGGTATTAATACGCAATTTTTAAATAACGGAGAAAATTGCGCTTTTACTGCCACAAAACTTGTAATAACTCCTGTCTTCTTATTTTCTTTGATATATAGCGCTTATAAAAAATCAAAAAAATTCTTTTTACCATTATTTGGACTTTTGATATTTTATATAATCGTTTCAATAATCTACGGACTTGGTTTTCATTACGAACCTCTACAAGCATTTATTGATAAATATGAAGGATTAAAACAATTTCAACTTACAAGATATTACTTTATGTTGCCTATGATTGGCGTATTAACGTTTGCTATATCTTTAGAATTTCTAAAAGAAAATTTTCGAAAATTCGGAAAAATTTTCGTGTTAATTTTTATACTATCTCAAATAATATATCTTTTTGCCCAAAATCCTTATATCACAAGCAATATAAGAAGATACGTTACACATGAAAAAATTAGTTCTGAAAATTACACACTATCATACAAGGAATATTTATCTGAAGAAAATTTCAAACTAGTAAAAGATTATATTGGAAAACCCCAAAATTCATATAAAATAGCCACTATTGAAAGCATACCTTTCAACGTAGCTGCATATAACGGTTTTCACTCAATAAATGGATACCTGAACTTGTACCCTTGGGAAACTAAACAAAAATTAAATAAACTTAATCAAAAACTAATAAAACAACACCTTAGAAATTCGATATATTTAACTATTTGGGGGCATCAACAAATTATTCTTCCAGATGAAAACTCCTTTGATACTAATGTTATGAGAGAAATGGGTGTTGAATATTTAATTAGCTCAAAGATAATAACGCAAACAAAAAATTCAAAATTGCTTTTCCTAAAAGAATTTCCACCTCTACAAGATAAAGCATACCCAATATATCTATATAAATTACTCGATAAATAAATTTATCGACAACGGCTAATATTTTTATATATTAAAAAAAAAATTAACCCTACTCACAACGCTATATTTCTTCTTCGATTGATTTAATTTCTACGCTGATTTTACTTGGAATAAATTTTTTAAGAGTATGTTCTAAATCATACGTTGCATTAACCCAAAATGTAGGAGCAGAGGCAATTTTTGTTTCAACTCCATCTTCTTCAAGTTTTATTACAACAGGGTCAGAACCTGGGAATTTTGCCAAAATATCCTTCATTGCAACCAATTCTTCATAAGGAACTTTATCATTTATTGAAATCATAAAAATATTTGCGTTATCTACTGGTTTAACATCATCAATGATGATAGTTGGCGGATCTTCTTCTGAGCGATAATTAACTTTTCCTGCAATAATAACTTTATTATCAGCTTGCAAAAAGTCGCCAAATTGTCCTAAATGCTGATTAAAACATATCGCATCAACTTTTCCTGATAAATCCTCTATTGTAATAGATTTTAAGAATTTTGATGGGTCTTTTTTGTATGGAATTTGTTTAACCGCATTAATCAAACCACATAATATAACATGCTTTTCATTTGGTAATTCCTTAATTTCTGAAGTTTTATGTGTTTCCAAAAATTGCATTTTGTCCATAATTGAGGATAATGGGTGTGAAGATACATAAAAACCTAAAAATTCTTTTTCAAATGCCTGAAGTTCTTTGTTTGAAAATTCTTCATCACTACCTGATAAATGGAATTGTGTTCCTGCAAAATCTTCGTTATCTTCAAGTCCTGCGAACAAACTTGTTTGACCTAATTCTTTTGCTTTTGCCTCTTTATTTGCAGTATTAACAATATATTCAAGATTTTCTAATAATTGTTTTCTTGATTTTTCTAAATTTGAAAACGCTCCAGATTTAATTAAACCTTCTAAAACACGTTTGTTTGTTGCTTTTGGATCAATTCGTTTACAAAAATCATAAATTGAAGCGTATTCACCATTTTCCTCGCGCTCTTTAATAATCATTTCAACAACAACTTCGCCAACTTGTTTAACTGACGCAAGCCCAAAACGAATATTATCGCCGTCAGGCGCAAATTCTGCAAAGGATTTGTTTATGTCTGGCGGTAAAACTTTTATACCTTTTTTATTACAGTCTTCAATGTATAACTGTGTTTTTTCTTGGTCGTTTGAAACACTTGAAAGCAAACAAGCCATATATTCAACAGGATAATGACATTTCAAATATGCTGTTTGGTAAGCTACAAAAGCATAAGCTGCAGAGTGGCTTCGGTTAAAACAATATGACGCGAATTTTTCGATTTGTTCAAATAAAGTGGTAGCATCTTGTGCAGACATACCATGACGAGCAGAACCTTCAATGAATTTACCTTTTTGTTTCTGCATTTCATCAACTTTTTTCTTACCCATCATTCGTCGAACCATATCGGCTTGACCTAGTGAATAGTCAGCAAGGACTTGGAACACCTGCATAATCTGTTCTTGATATACAATCGTACCGTAAGTATCTTTTAATACAGGTTCTAAAGACGGGTGAGCATAAGTAATCGCTTTTCTGCCATGTTTTCTATCTACAAACTCGTCAACCATGCCCGAATCCAATGGACCAGGGCGGAATAAAGCAACAAGCGCACCTAAATCTTCAAACACGTCTGGTCTTAAACGTTTTACAAGATTTTTCATGCCAGAAGATTCTAATTGGAATACTCCGTCTGTATCACCTGCCATAAGCATTTGATACGTTGGTTTATCATCAAGCGGAATATGGTTAATATCCACATCTATTCCCTGACGTTTTTTAATTGCATCAAGGGTTTTATAAATGGTAGTTAAGTTGCGTAAGCCCAAAAAGTCCATTTTCAAAAGACTTAAAAACTCTGTTACCGCATGAGGCGGATAACCTGTTTGAACAATACCGTCTTTTGAAGGTCTTACTGGCAGAATTTGGTCTAACGGTTTTGGCGCAATAATTACACCAGCAGCGTGTGTACCAGTATTGTTTTTAATCCCTTCAATCCCAACCGCTAAATCAATCCATTTTTTTAATCCAACACTTTTGCCTGTTTCAACATCAACTACAAATTGAACATCTTCATCATAAAGTTGACGAAGCTCTGAACCTTCAAACTTAATCGCTGCACCTAAAGTTTTCGCTTTGTCATCTTGCGTAAGTGCATATTCAATACAAGGGTCAATTAAACCTGCCATTTTATTACTGTCAGAAAATGGTATTCTTAAAATTCTTGCAACACCTTTAAATGCTGCTTTTGCGGCATACGTACCAAACGTAATAATTTGACAAACTTTATCTTCGCCATATTTTTTTGTTACATAATCAATAACTTCGCCACGACGCTCGATACAAAAGTCAATATCAATATCGGGCATTGTAAATCGTTCAGGATTTAAAAATCTTTCAAATAAAAGTTTGTGTTCAATCGGGTCAAGGTCAGTAATTTCTAAGGCATAAGCTACAACTGAACCTGCTGCTGAACCACGTCCAGGACCAACTGGAATACCATGCGTCTTTGCATAGTGAATAAAGTCCCAAGTAATCAAGAAATATGCCGTAAAGCCCATATCCTCAATTACTTTCATTTCGTAATCAACACGTTCTTTTAATTCCTTTGAAATTCCACCATAACGCTTTTTCAAACCCTCAATTACAAGATATTCAAAATAACTTTCTGTTGTATGGTTTTTAGGAACTTCATAAGCAGGTAAAGCGTCTGTTTTCGTAATTGTAACATGACATTTTTCTGCAATTTTCACCGTATTTTCAATACATTTATTAAAAATATCTTCATCTAGCCAATTAAAGGATTGACGCAACTGTTCAGGAGTTTTAACATAAAATTCATTACCCTCAAAATGAAAACGATTTGGATCATCTTTATCAGAATTTGTATTCATACACAATAAAGTATCGTGCATATCCGCATCTTCTTTTCTTAAATAATGCGAGTCATTCGTAATAACCATTTCAATTCCAAGCTCTTGTGCAATTGAAATAAGTTCAGGATTTGTACGCTTTTGGTCTTCCAAACCATGGTCTTGAAGCTCTATATAATAATCTTCACCAAATAAATCCTTATATTGTTTTGCAACTTCTCGAGCTTTTTCAGGCTCTTTATGTAAAATATTTTGTAAAACTTCACCACCTAAACAAGCAGAAAGACAAATTAAACCTTCATGATGCTTTTTTAATAATTCCCAATTTATACGAGGGTGCATATAAAAACCGTCGCACCAGGCAACAGAAGTTAATCGGATAATATTTTGATAACCTACGTTATTTTTTGCAATTAAAACCAAGTGATAACAAGGGTTATTCATTTTATCACGTTCTGAAATTTCACCATTATGAACATAAAATTCACAACCTAATAACGGTTTTAATTTTGGACCATCATTTTGTCCGCTATATTTTGTAACCGCCGTTTCATAAAGCTCCATATCTCCATACATAACTCCATGGTCTGTAATTGCAACAGCAGGAAAACCATTCTCAACCGAAAATTTGCACAAATCGTTTATTCTGATAGCGCCATCTAATAATGAATATTCGGTGTGTAAGTGTAATGGAACGTATGGAATTGACATAACATGACTAGTTTATCATGGTGGTATGCCATTTTCAGTTATTATTAAAATTTATAAAGGTAAATATTATTTACAAGTTGGATTATCAACAGACAACGTAGTTCCATTTGGACAAACGCCTTTATTTGCTTTTAGATAGTCCATATTACCCATTTCTATTATCCAATCTGCACAACCTGAACCCCCTATAAAACAACTCCCGCCGTAATTGGAACCATTAGGCAGTGTTATTTGCGCCCCATAAGGATAAATACCTGATTTTGCTACGCGAAATAAAAAGTAATCTTTACCTAAAGTATTTGAGCCTTTCACTCCATCTATATCTACGTAAAGAAAACCACAAACATTTTGTAATTGTCCAGTTGAATTACTACAATTTTCATCATAAATGTAAAAATCTATAGCGGTACCGTCTGCCAACAAGTACATCGGTTCTTCACTCCAATTCATAGGCGATTCATCAGTATCATCATCAAGTGTTTTATAATCATCATCAGGAAAACACCCTGAACCATCACCACCACAACTTTTTGATATTTTCATAAATTCAGTCATTCTGTCTGCAAGACGTTGATTTGCTGTTACGCCTTCTGGAAGATTTATAAACCATTCGTCTATTGGACCATAAACCGCAGTTGCACGACCAAAAGCGTCTGTTAAATTTGCATACACTTTCTTTAATTTTGTAACTTTTTCTCTATCACCTGTGGATTGGTTTAAATTTGGAATAGTAAGCGCTGCAACCACACCAATAATGCCCATTACGACAAGGGTTTCAGCTAACGTGAAAGCGAATTTTGTGAGTTGTGAGTTATGAGCGGATTTTGCGTAGGGCGCCGTGTGAGCAGAGCGAACCCAGCCCGAAGTAGCGAGGACATTGCGAATGACAACGCTAGTGAAATGAGCAACTTGTCCGAGTGAAGCAATAATCCAAGACAATGGTGAGTCGACTTTATTGCCATTGACTTGTTTATTATTTGTCGATTCACTATTCACAAGCGACAATTCACTTTTATCAAACAACTTTCTCATAATGCTTCTCCTCATTATATATATTATAACAATTTATTTAAGCACTCACAATACGGCTATTCTATTCTATTCTATTCTATTCTATTCTATTCTATTAGGCATTATAGCTGAATTTCAGCTATAATGAAATTTGTTTTACAAAATGTAACATAACTCAAATCTGTCATTATGAAGCGTTCATTGAACACATTATTATTCAACGAACGCTATTCATAAACTTGTTGAGGTTTAAGACTTGTAGAAGATTCCGCCACACAGAAGACAGGTTCACAAAACTCATTCTTCGTTTGTTCGCTTTGCTAAATAAATTCGGAATGACATATCTACTCACCATTCACTATTCACAACTCACGAATTTACTCTTTTCTATATCCGCATTTTGGACAAACTTCTTCTCTGTTTAACAAAATTCCGCATAATGGGCATCTGTCCATTGAATCTTGATATACCGTATATTCTTCTGTTGCTGTATTTACACCACTTACAAAGGTGATTTTTGAAATATTTAATTTATCCTTCAATAATTCATATACTATATCAATCATTCCCTCTGCAGTCATGGTTTCTTTTGTAACAACTAAACGACTGTCAGGATAAGCCGTAGCTAGTTCAGTTTTGAAAGCAGGACCCTTCATTTGATTTGTAGGTGCTCCGTTTTTGATACCTTGTTTTTCATAAACATCAAGTATTACTGGTAATAATGGGTCATCTTCTCGCAAAATTAACGCATGATCAAAATTTTGAAGAACTTCCCAAGCAATTTTTTTAATTTCATTACAAGGAAAAACCATATTAACACCCTTGTTTATAGTATCTTCAACTTCGATAGTCAAAATTCCACTATGCCCATGAAGATATTGAGCTTCACCCTTAAATCCATAAAATCTATGTGCATACTGTAATTCTAATGTCGCAACTGATTTCATTTTTTTCTCCTTTTCGTTTTTTAACATTTACCAAACTTTTATAAAATATTAACTGAAATATTCTATTTTTTTATCACCTAACTTGGTAACTTTTTTATTATAAAATAAAAAAATTAATGGCGGGGGTCGTGAAACGACCCCCGCCATAAAAATTATTTGCTATAACAAACTATGCTTGTTTAACAACATTTTCTAATGCTTCAAGAGCATCAGCTGGTAATTTATCAATACCATTCTTTTCTGTTTCTCTTGATTTTACGAAAGCAATTCTATCTTGCATACGAGCTTTGAATTGTTCAGCATATTCTTTATTATCAAATGAAGCATCAAAACCTTCGATATCCATAATTTCGATATCTGTTAAGTTGCCCCATTTATGGAATTTAGCAGAACCTTCAACGATAGCTTCAATAATACCTAAAGTATGTTCTTTTTTAACTTTTGTACCCATAAATTCGCCTGTATTCAAGATGTAGCAATCAACACCGTCTTCGATTAAGTGTTTAAATCTTTCGTAATCCATTGATAGAGGATAAACTCTGAATGGGTTAGCATAAGGTTCAACAACTAAAGCGTTTGGATCAACACCCGCAGCAAGTCTTTCTGCTGATGTACGTTTTGTAGCTAATGTTGCACCCATTGCAGCACCTAATGAAGCGCCTGACAATTTAACAACAGGTGGAATTGTAGGATCTTTCATTAACCAGAAAATAGCATTGATTGGTTGGTCAATTCTATCAACTCTGTTTGGCGACCATAATTTAGATTTAACTGCACGACCATTACCATTTCTGATATCTTCAGTTACAGAATAAACTAAACCGTCTTCCTTCATAATAGCACCAGCGTTTTGTTGAGTTAAGATATATTTATTATCTTCACTTTCCATTGGGTAATCAGCTGTTTTATCAAAATATGCTGGTTCTAAAGCGATAGTGTATTTATCTTTTGTGTTAATAATAAATGCATCATCGTGTAAAACGGTAATATTGTATTTACCATCATGTTTTGCGTGAGTAATTGTTGATTTACCTGAACCAGAAAGACCAAATACTGCAACTTGGAACGATTTATCACCGTCTAAGTTATATCTTTTCATACCACCATGGCAAGATGCATAACCGTTACGAGCAGCAGCACCCCAAGCTAATGTTAAAGTACCTTTTTTATGTTCACCGAAGTATCTCATACCTAAAATAGCTGCACAGTTATGTTCAGGATCAAAGAAAGTTAAGCCATAAGGGAAATCAGGGTGCGACCAATCTGGATCTGAGAATACATAAATATCGCCTTCAGGAATTTCTCTTGAATCTGCATACATTTTTTTGTATTCATCATTTATGTATTGGAAGTTTAACATCCAAGAATACATAATATTTTCAAAGCCTTCTGGAATTAACAAATGAGCTTTAATCATAAAGTCTTTGTCTAAACCTACAACTGTTTCGCAATTATACATTAATCTATCACGAGTACCATAAACAGCTTCTCTGATAACTGGTAATAATACTTTTAAATCACAATTTGGTTCACCAACAATTTTTCTAGCTGCTGCACAACGACCAACAACTGTACCATCATTGAATAACAATTGATTTGCACCTTCTGGCAAGCCTAATTTTTCAGGTTCATAAACAGGCATACCTGTTAATTCAATAGTTCCACAGCTTTCTTGTGCTAATTCATAAGCCTCAGTTACATTTTCGATTTTTTCAACATTATTGCCGAAAAATGGAGCTGTAATTGTTGCACGAGCTGCTGACATCATTTTCTTCAAATTTTCAGAAGTTGTAAAAAATTCTTGAGTTGTCATCTTTTTCTCCTTTTATTATCCTATACAAAAATTATTTATTAACCGCAAAGAGCCAATAATATACCTGCAGCAACCGCCGAGCCAATTACACCAGCTACGTTTGGTCCCATTGCGTGCATTAACAAGAAGTTTTGAGGATTAGACTCTAAACCTACTTTATTAACAACACGTGCTGCCATTGGAACTGCTGAAACACCAGCCGCACCAATTAATGGATTTACTTTGTTCTTTGGTGAGAATACGTTCATTAATTTCGCAAATAAAACACCTGAAGCTGTCGCAATTGAAAATGCACACAAGCCTAAGAACAAAATACCTAAAGTTTCTAAAGTTAAGAATTTATCCGCAGAAAGTTTTGAACCAACTGACAAACCTAACAAAATTGTTACGATATTGATAAATTCATTTTGTAATGTTTTCGATAATCTTTCTGTAACACCGCATTGCATTACTAAGTTACCAAATGTCAACGCGCCTAATAATGGCGTAGCGTCTGGCAAAAAGATTATACATAAGCCCAAAACTACGATTGGGAATATAATTTTTTCACGAGTTGAAACGTGTCGTAACTGAACCATTTCAATCTTTCTTTCAGCCTCAGTAGTTAAAGCCTTCATAATTGGCGGTTGAATAATTGGAACTAACGCCATATATGAATAAGCTGCAACTGCGATAGCACCTAACAAATCAGGAGCTAATCTTGAGGTTACAAAGATTGAAGTCGGACCATCAGCACCACCAATAATACCAATAGAAGCAGCCTCTGCCAAACCGAAATTAAATCCTGCATATTTTGCAAGTAATAATGCACCCAATAAAGCACCAAATATACCAAACTGAGCTGCACCACCTAACAAAGCTGTTTTAGGGTTAGCGATTAAAGGACCGAAGTCTGTCATTGCACCTACACCCATGAATATAAATAATGGGAATAAGCCACCGTCAATACCAATATGATAAACAGTGTACAAAAATCCACCTGGTTCTGCAATTCCAGCTACTGGAATATTCGCTAAAATACCACCAAAACCAATTGGCAATAGTAATAATGGTTCGTAATTCTTTTTTATTGCTAAGAATAATAACAACAAGCAAACTGCAAACATAATTATGCTACCGTACATGTGTAAGAAGTTTTCAACTCCGTTTACACCTTGTAATGGTTCTTTCACCATATTTGCATAGCCTGTAATATTGTTTAAACTTTTTAAACTTTCTAATAATTGCATTTTCTATACTCCTATTAGCCTAAAGTTACCAACAATTGACCAGGAGTAACAGTTGCACCTACGTCAACTCTAACTGAATCAACTTTACCTGCACATGGAGCTTTGATTTCTGTTTCCATTTTCATAGCTTCCATTAAGATTAAAACATCGCCTTCTTCAACCACATCGCCTTCTCGTGCAATAACTTTTAAAATTGCCCCTGGTAATGGTGCTTTAACTTCTGTACCTGCACCATTTGAAGATGGTTTTGAAGAAACCTCTTTCATTCCTTCTGCAATTGAAACATCATAAGATTTGCCATTTACAATCGCTTTATCACCTTCAATTTTAACAGCATAATCTTTTCCATTAACTGTAACAGTTGCTCCGTTTTCATAATTTGATTTTGAAGCTGATTTTTGACCTTTATTTACTGCAACATGACCTTTGCCTAACAAGAAATCAATACCTTTATCTGCATTTCCGTCTTTGCAAGCAGCTGCGATAAATAAGTTTTCATCAGTAACAGGCAAACCTGCAGCTTTTAATCTTTCTTCTGCTGATTTTAAGCCCTTTTCTGGATCTCTGTCATTAATATCTACAACCTTTTCAGTTGTTGGTTTTAACCCTGTTTTTTCTTCTGCCCATTTAACCAATTCAGGATCAGGTTCACAAGGAGTTTTTCCAAAATAACCTAAAATCATTTTTGCATATCCTGGATTTGCTTTTTCCCAAGGATGTTCAGAAATTGCATTTAAGAAAGATTGTTGAGCGTAGAATTGTGAAACAGGAGTAACTGAAGTTCCAAAACCACCGCGAGAAACAACTTCTTTCATATTTTCTATTAATTTAGGGAATTTGTCTAACATACCCATATCTTTTAATTGGTCAATTGTTGTAGCAGTTGCACCACCTGGAAGTGGAGCTTGGATAAGAATTGGATTTACTGCTAAAGAAACAGGTGAAATTGTGTAATCTTTCATACATTCTTTGAAAATTTCTTCTGTTTCCATAATCTTTTTAATATCCAAACCTAAATCATATTCAGTACCGCGTAAAGCATGCCACATTGAAATGATATCAGGTTGAGCAGTACCACCAGAAACAGGTTTCATAGATAAGTCAATTCCGTCAGCACCAGCGTCTAATGCAGCTAAATAACAAGCTAAACCTGTACCTGCTGTTTCGTGCGAGTGAAATCTGATTGGCATATCAGAACCTAACATTTCACGAACTCTTTTTACTGTTTCAAATACTTTTCTTGGGTGAGAAGTACCTGAAGCATCTTTAAATGCTAAAGAATCAAACGGAATTCCTGCATCTAAAATATTTCTTAAAACTTGAACATAAAATTCAACATCATGAGCGCCTTCGCAACCATAAGGAAGTTCCATCATTGTGATTGTAACTTCGTGTTGAAGTCCATGTTTTTTAATACTATTTGCGGAATCAATTAAGTTGTTAACATCATTTAACGCATCAAAGTTTCTAATTACATTAACACCATGCTTTGCAAACATTTTTGCGTGTAAGTCAATAACGTCGCGAGATTGAGAGTTCAAACCAACAACATTAACCCCACGAGCTAAAGATTGTAATTTAATATCAGGACCTACTGTTTCTCTGATTTTATCCATTGTTTCAAAAGCATTTTCGTTACAGAAAAAAATTGGAGCTTGAAATCTTGCACCGCCTGCAACCTCAAAATGCTTAATACCAGCGTCAACAGCTGATTTCAATGCTGGCAAAAAGTCGTCAACTAAAACTCTTGCCCCAAATACTGACTGGAAACCATCTCTGAACGAGGTGTCCATTACGTTAATTAATTTTTTTGACATTTCCTAATTCCTTATATTATTACTAGTTCATTTTTACCATTGCAATTGCTACTGCAACCGCATCATCATCATCGTTTGAACGATGAACTTTTACTGGTTCTGCTTGAACTTCAGGGCATAATTTGTTAACAAAATTAATTACTTTTGCCATTAAATTCATACAAACAACCAACAAAGCTAAGAATGTAAATACTACACCCATTCCAACGATTGTTATAATTAATCCATCTGTAATCATACTTTTTCCTCCACTTATTATTATAATACAAACAAAATTAAGTAAATATTTTTTTAAGATTTGAAATTAACAAAAAAAGCATTATAATATATAATAAGCAAATAAAGAGGTTTTATGAATTTGAAAAAGATTATATTTTTAACATTAGCTATATTAATTTTTATTCCGCAAGCATCACAGTCAGCAATTTGGAATAAAAAAGAAGACGTGAGCGTACAACAACCACGCTCTAATTATCCCCCAAAATATGACGATATCTACCTAGAACAGTTAAAAAAAGAGTATAGAAGCATTAGCAAAGATGAAGTTATTCTTGTAGCACTTGATATGATGAAAAATACGACGGCAGACTTTTCAAGACGCGCAATCACAGGTTATAATTTGACAGAAAAGCCTGTAAAAATTCAATTCAAAGACCTTAGCGCAATAAACGAAGAATACGCAAACTTTGACGCATTAGGTTGGAAAAAGAACAAAACTCTTTACATATTTATTAACCCAAGACACGCAGACGCTCCACCAGCAGCGCTTGCAGCGTTGTTATCACATGAGGCACTTCACCAAGACGAATATAATTCTCTTGCAGAAGAAACTTACGCGTGGACTATGGAAGCTGCAGTTTGGTGCGAAATGCTTGAAATTTATCCAGACTCAAACGACCACCAACACCCTTTATTGCAAAGAGAAAACACTCTTAAACAATTGTTTATTAAAGGTGGTTACACAGATAAATACATAAAGAAAACGGTTCACATGAACAAAGGCTACCAAAACCTTCCACAAACTTCTCCTGGGTTTGAAAGATTGTAATATAGTAAATAGTGAATTGTGAATAGTGAGTTGATTTTTAGACTATAAGGCAATAAGACGTTAAGGCGTTAAGTTCATTTATATTAAAATTGTCATTTTAATAATAGGTAGACTTATTGCCTTAATTACTTATTAACTTATCGACAAACAAAACTCAACTCACGACTCACAAAAGACAACTCACTATTCACAAATCACTATTCACCATTCACCAAATCGCCTATTGATAAAAATTATCCCTTGATGTTAAATTAAACTATGAACAAAAAACACGTAATTATTTTTTTTATTTTAATAACTGGGTTACTCATATTTAACAACATTTTACACAATATGTATGTTAAATTGTCAACTTCGCCAAAGGTATTACAAACAAAAGTTAATACAGAAGAAATTTCTGCGCAAAAACTTTTTGATAGAAGTTGGAAAATCATTAAAAAATCTTATTTTGATTCAAGCATGAACGAGCAAGACTGGTATCGCTGGAAATTACACTACCAAGGCAAAATTAAAACCGACGAAGACGCTTATGTTGCTATTAACACAATGCTTGAAAGTTTAAATGACCCATACTCTAAATTCTTATCTAAAAAAGAGTATGCAGAATTAAACACGTCAATCGACTCTAAAATTACTGGTATTGGCGTTAATATCTTCTCAAACGCAGGTAAAATTACTGTTTTTAATGTTATTGAAGGTACTCCTGCCAGTAATTCTGGAATAAAAAGCGGAGATATTGTTTTTGCCGTAGATAAAAAAGAAGTTAGCGGAATGAGTATTTCTGATGTTGCAGGTCTTGTTAGAGGCCCTGAAAACAGTATGGTAGATTTAACTTTGCTTCGCAATAACAAAAAAATTACCAAAAATATTAAAAGAAAAGAAATTAAAATAAAAACAGTAAAAAGCTCTGTTGATAAAAATATCGGCTATATTCAAATTTTAAGTTTTATTGGTTTAACAACTTCTAATGAATTTTTAGAAGCTTTAGAAAAAACAGAAAAAACAGAAGGTTTGATTATTGATTTACGCGGAAACCCTGGAGGATTACTTCCAAATGCCGTATTCATCGCAAATTTATTTATTCCTGAGGGAAAAATTGTAAGTGTTGTTGGACGTAACGGCTTAAAACAAGATTTATCAGCACAAAAAGCAAATTACAACGTTAATAAGCCGTTGATTGTACTTATCGACCATTCAAGCGCAAGTGCAAGTGAAATTTTATCGGGCGCATTAAAAGATTACAAAAAGGCAAAACTTGTCGGTACAACAACTTACGGCAAAGGTATGGTTCAAGAAGTTTTACCTATGCCGAACGAAACAGGGTTAAATCTAACAATAGCAAAATATCTAACCCCAAACGGTACAGATATTAACAAAAAAGGTATCACTCCAGATGTTCCTGTTGAAATAACAACGGAAGACATTAAAAAAAGCAATGATACACAACTTATTGTAGCTAAAAGAATGATGGCTGATATGATTAAAAAATAACTTACTTGGATAGATTAATCAAATCCTCAACTGTTTTTGCATATTCAAATTTATCATCTGTACTTTGGCATAAAAAAGCATTTATTTGATTCATTCTTCTAATTGCCTCATCACAAACAGGATCAGAACCTTTTACGTATGCACCGATATTAATCAAATCTTCGTTCTTTTTATAAACGGCAAGCCAATTTCTAACCTGTGCCGCAGCATCTCGATGTTCTTTTGTCGTAACATCACCCATAACCCTGCTTATTGACTGTAAAACATCAACTGCTGGATAATGATTTCTATGCGCCAAATCACGAGAAAGCATTATATGACCGTCTAAAATACTTCTTGCAGTATCGGAAATCGGTTCGTTGAAATCGTCCCCTTCTACTAATACCGTATAAAGTGCAGTAATTGAGCCTTTATCGTTACAACCAGCCCTTTCCATTAACTGAGGCATAATTGCAAATACACTCGGTGTATAACCTCTCATTGCTGGCGGTTCTCCAGCGTTTAAACCAACTACACGCTGTGCCATAGCAATACGAGTTACCGAATCAAGCATAAACAATACATCTTTACCTTGATCTCTGAAATATTCTGCAATTGAAGTCGCAACAAACGCAGCTTTAATTTTTACCAAATCAGGTTGCTCAGAAGTCGCAGCAACAACAACAGTGCGTTTCATACCTTCAGGACCCATATTTTTTTCAATAAATTCGCGAACCTCACGACCACGTTCCCCAATCAACGCAATAACATTAATATCTGCGGTAGTATTTTTTGCCATCATAGAAAGAGTTGTACTTTTACCAACACCAGAACCTGCAAAAATACCTAATCTTTGACCTTTACCAACTGTAATAAACCCATCAATAGATTTTATTCCTAAAGATAAAGGTTCTTCAATTCTTGCACGTTTTAAAGGGTTAATTGGTTTTGCTGAAGTCGAAACAAACGATTGCGATGTAACTTCGCCCAAAGAATCAATCGGGTTACCTAATCCGTCTAAAACTCGACCTAAAAGCTGGTTTCCAACTTTTATTTTCATCGCGCCACCTGTATTCAACACAATCGCCCCAGGTTGAACTCCGTCCATTGAACCTAAAGGCATTAATAAAATTTTACCTTCTTTAAACCCCACAACCTCAGCCCATATTGGTTTTTCAGTGTTTTTTTTGTAAATATAACACAAATCACCAATACTTGATTGAGGACCGTCTGATTCAATTATTAAGCCTGTAATCTCTACAACGCGCCCTATTTCTTTTATTGTTTGAACTTCATTTACTGCGTCTAAAAATTTTTCTTTATTAAATGTTATCGTCATGTTCTAAATCCTCAACAACAACATTATCTACCATTTCAGATTTTGTATTATCTAAATTTTCATCTTGCAAAAGTTCGATTTCATCTTGTTTATCTTGAATTTCATCTTCTGTTGCTTGAATTTCTTCTATCGCCTCATCAATAGATTCTTCTTCATTTTCCTCAATCGCAGAATAATGTGTTTCCATTAGTTTTTCCGCTATTTGATTTAATTGAGTTTGTAACCTGCAATCCACACGCGAAAGAGGAGTTTCTACAATTGTTCCGTCTGGAGAAACATTTATGTCTTCAATAACTTTTATATGTTCAAGTTTTGGTATATCAACCTTCAATTCCTCTGAAATAGAATAAATTTTTTCAGCTAAATCAGGGTGAATTGTTATAGTTATTGATTCTTTGTCTTTCAATTGTTTAATTGCATCTTCTGTAATAGTTTTTAAAACGTTAATATCATCATCTAAGGTCTTTTTACAAACTTTTTTAGCAATTGCAATAACCAAATCTACAATATCTAATTCTGCAGACTTAATTATATTGTGCTTAATGTCAAATTGACTTTTAGAAAAAATATCCACTGCCTTTACTTTTTCTTCTAAAGAACGAGTGCCGTCTTCATAACCTTGTTTGTTACCAGCGTCATAACCTTCTTGGCGAGCCTGTTCGCGTATTGCGTCGGATTCTTCTTGTGCCTGATTTTTTGCAGTTTCAATAAGTTTTTCGGATTCAATCTGAGCTTGTTCAATAATCTGTTTTGCTTCTTCAACCAATTCTTTAGCCTTTTGCGCACCTTCATTAATCAAGAGTTCTTTTTGCGCATTTGCATCAGCTAACATTTTTTTTATACGAATTTCTATATCCTTTAGCTGATTAGTTTCTAAAGGCAAAACAAAGCTAGAACCTATTTGAACATTACTACCTTTAATCCTAGTCAATGAATTCTTCCTCATTTTCATCGCGTTCTATTACGATATCACCAGAAGCCTCAAGAGCCTTAATTGTAGCACAAATTGAGGATTGAACTTCTTGTACGTCTTTTGCCCTTACTGGTCCTAAGTATTCCATATCATCACGTAACATTTGTTGAGCACGTTCTGACATATTATTAAAGATTTTTTCTCTAACTTCTTCTTTTGTACCTTTAAGTGCAAGTGCCAAGTCTTTTGTATTAACTTCGCGTAAAATACGTTGAACTGTTCTGTTATCAAGTTGAACAATGTCTTCAAATACGAACATCAATTCGCGAACTTCATCTGCAAGTGCAGGATTTTCAATTTCAAGTAATTCAAGAACATTTCTTTCTGTTGCTCTATCAGTTCTGTTCAAGATATTTGCTAATGTGTCAATACCACCAGCTTGAGAGAAGTCTTGAACCATTACTGATGAGAATTTCGATTCTACAATTTTTTCAATATCAGCCAAAATTTCAGGATTTGTTGTATCCATATCTGCAATCTTCATCGCAACTTGCGCTTGAACCTCTGGTGGCAAACAGTTCAAAACCTTAGCGGATTGGCTTGGTTGTAAGTATGCCAAAATCAAAGCAATCAATTGAGGGTTTTCATTTTGGAACGAAGTTGCCAATTGTACAGGGTCTGCCTCATTAAAGAATTGGAACGGATTTGCATTCATTAATGTTTCTAATCTATCCATAATTCTTTTTGCCTGTTCTGGACCATAAGTCAATTCTAAAACTTGTTTTGCATAATTTTTACCGCCTTGAGCCAAATAATTACTAGCTTGAAACAAGGCTCTAAATTCTTCCAAAATACCAATTAAAGATTCCATTGGCACTTTATTTAAACTTGCAATTTCCAAAGCAATTTGCTCTAACAAGTCGTTGTCTGTAATATTTTTCAACACCTCAGACGCAGTCGTTGGCCCTAGTAAAATCAGTAAAGCCGCAACTTTTTGTGTTGAATTCATTGCTAAAATTTGTTGTTGTGAAAGAAGTGCATTATCCATTTTTTATTCCTTAATAAATGATACTAAAAGCCTTGCAGCTTCTGCTGGATCAGCCATAATTGTGTCATTCAATTCCATACGTGCTCGTTCTAATTCTGGGTCAATATTCGCCTCAATCTTAGGCAAGGTATCAGAAAATAACACATCTGGAATATCTTCTGTAATCTGAGGCAATTGAGGTTCAAATGTCTTTTTATCTGGAACATCAATAATTCTGCCCATTTTACCCATAAGACCTTTGATTATAAATAAAGCCGCCAAACCTAAAATTAATACAACCAACAATGGCCCTAAATCTTTTGTTAAGTAATCAACAGTTGATTTTGTTTTGATTTCTTTGTTAATCGCTTCTTGTTTTGCTTGTTCTTCTGCAATTGATTCAAATTGAAGACTTGAAACAGTAATAACATCGCCTCGTTCGTAATTTGCGCCTGATGCAGATAATACAAGATTTTGAATTTCTTCTTTTTCTTTGTCTGTCAGAATTTTATTAACAGCAACGGCAATTGTCATTCTTTTTATTGTTCCTGGAGCATAAACAACGTGCTTAATTTCCTTTGAAACACTGTAATTAACTGAATTTTTTTCTTTTGCATAATTCAAATTACGAGCCTGAACATTTGCGTTAACAGGTGCTTGGTTTGGATTTTCGTAAGTTTCAACCTCTGTTTGAGAACTTGTTAAAACACCTTTTCTTGCGTCTTCACCTTCTCCAACTGGTACATAAGTTTCAATTGTTGCTTTAGTTGAGTTAAAATCTATATCGGCATTAACCTGTACAGAAACGTTACCTTTACCCATAATTTTTTCTAAAACTTGACTGATTTTTTCAGCAGTTTGCTTTTCAGCATTTGCCTTAAAAGTTTCCATATCATTTGAATTTTTACCTGTTTCGTCTGAAAGACTTGCACCGTTTTGGTCTGTAATAAACACTCTATCTGGTGTCATTCTCGGAACTGAATATGCAACTAAATTTTTTATTGCCTTAACCTGAGAGGCTTTTAAGCGATAACCCGGGTCTAAAATCAACATAACAGACGCAGTTGGAGCTTCGTCTTTGTCTTCAAAAATAGAACGCTCTGGATCTGCTAATTGAACTCTGCAACTTTTAACTCCATTCATTTTTTCAATAGAACGAGTTAATTCTCCCTGAAAAATTCTTTGTTTAGTAAGTTTATTTTTAAAATCAGTAGAGCCTAATTGCATATTATCAAGCAACTCAAACCCTGGAGCTTGATTTTCAATCAAACTATTCTCAGCAACAAAAATTCTTAAATCATCTTTGTCCTTAGACGGTACTAAAATAGCCTTTTTATCCATGGATACTTTGTAAGCCTGACCTGATTTTTTGAAGGATTCAACGATATTTGCAATATCAGATTCAGGTAAATCACTATACAAAACAGTCCATTCTGGCTCAAAAGATTTAACTAAAAAATAAGTTGCGGCAATAATTGTAACTACTGTTAAAGCAAGCAAACCGAATTTTTGAGGGATTTCTAGCCCATTCCAAAGATTTCTTATATCTTCCAAAAACAATTTTATATAATTATTATTCATGTTTCGTTAAAAACCTCAAGTTACACGTCATCAACAATATAATAATCATTTTCTTTATAAAGTACAAAATTGTTAAATATCTTTACGAAACAGAGAATTTACCTATAAAAAAAATAAAAAGCCTTACACGAATGCAAGACTTAAAAAAATATACATTTACCCCACAACATTTGTAACACGAACCAGAAATTAAGTCAAATACTATTTGAGTATTTTTGCACGATTTGTAAATATTTTGTTACAAACTAACAAAAAAAAGATTTTTCATCGTTTTGTATGATTGTTTAATCTGTATTCATATTATAATAGTAAATGTAGATAGTATTTAGTGAGGTAGAAAATGTCGATTGATGACGCATTAGTAATGATTTTAGCTGGTGGTGAAGGTAAGCGATTACACCCTCTAACAAAAGACCGTGCTAAACCAGCAGTTCCATTTGGAGGAAGATACAGAATCATTGATTTTGTATTGAACAATTTTATAAACTCTGGTTTTTACAAAATTAAAGTTTTAACACAATACAAATCAGACTCCTTGAACCAACACATTTCAAGAGGTTATGCGTTATCTCCATTTTTGGATCAATATGTTGATTTAGTACCTGCTCAAATGAGAACAGGTGGTGATTGGTATAGAGGAACAGCTGATGCTGTATTCCAAAACGTATTACACATCATTGACGCAGACCCAACTTACGTTTGCGTATTCGGTGGCGACCACGTTTACAAAATGGACGTATCTCAAATGCTTGACTTTCACAAGGAAAGAAACGCAGCTTTAACAATCGCAGCTATACCTATTCCTATTGAAGAAGCTTCTGAATTTGGTATTATGGAAGTAGATGAAAACTGGAAATTAACGAATTTCGTTGAAAAACCAAAAACTCCTCCAAGACCACTTCCTGGAAACCCTAATATGTGTTTAGCTTCAATGGGTAACTATATTTTTGATAAAAATGTTTTACTTGACGCTTTATATCGTGATAACAAAATTGAAGAATCAAGCCACGACTTTGGTAAAAATGTTATCCCAATGTTATTAAAAGAAGGTAAACCAGTTTATGTTTACAACTTTAAGGAAAATTCTTTCCCTGGAATTACAGATGCAGAACGCGGTTATTGGAAAGACGTAGGAAATGTTGATGCATACTGGCAAGCTAATATGGACTTATTAGATTCTTGTCCAGAGTTGAACTTATATGCTAAAGAATGGCCTTTAAGAACCTTCAACTACAACTACCCACCTGCTAAATTTATTTGGCAAGAAGGCGACAGAGTTGGTATGGCTACAAACTCAATGGTTTCAGAAGGTTGTATCATTTCAGGTGGTGGACTTTCAAGATGCATTCTTTCTCCAAAAGTAAGAATTAATTCTTATTCATCAGTAACAGAAAGTATTTTAATGGAAAACGTTAATATCGGTAGACATTGCGAAATTAGACGCGCAATTATTGATAAAAACGTTCAAGTTCCACCATATACAAAAATAGGTTTCGATAGAGAAATCGATGAACAAAAAGGATTTTACGTATCTCCAAACGGAATTACAGTAGTTCCAAAAGGTGCAATCCTTTAAGTTCTTTAAATTTTTTAAAATATAATATTTAAAAAAACCTCTTTGTGTTAAACTTTATACAAAGAGGTTTTTAGTATGAAAAAGAAAATTATAGTTAAATCAAGTGTTGTTGCAGTCCTTGTTTTGCTAGTTGCAATTATTTTTGCAATTAACAAAAGAGAAGACTTATTTCCAATGTTCAGCTACACAACAGAACATTCAATTACAACCCTAGCAGACGAGGATAAATTAGACGAAAACTTGCCAACTGTCGTATTTTTTCATACAAAAATGTGTAGTGCGTGCATAAGCTTTCGCCCTCATTTTAACCAATTAAAAAAAGATTACAAAGGAAAATATAACTTTGCAGAATTAGATATTCAAGATTCAGCAAACTACCCTATTTCTATAACTCATGGTTCTTCTGTTCCAAATTTATACATCTTTGACCCATCAATCGGAAACAAAATTCACATTTCACTTGCAGATGTCGGCAGTTATAATGGTTTAAAATTTGAATTAGACAGATACTTGCGTATGCGCTCCTTCTTAGATATGGAAAAGGCAAAAGCTGAACACGAAAGATTATTCAACGAATATCAAGAAAAATTAGCGAAAGCTCAAAAAAATAAAAGATAGCAAAAAAAAAGGTGAAATCTCTGTTCCACCATGTCTGTTAAAATAAAACTACACTATTTCCCTATTTGGGATTTCCTTACCTTTTCCTTTATCCTAAATTGATATAAACTTGTTTATCACAACTTATTTAACGATTTTAGAAACGAAGTTTGTGATTTCATAGATAGAATCTTTAACAAATTCTTTTGCTAATTCAGCAACTGGTCTGTTTTCTACGTAATCAAAGCAGAAGTAAATTGGATCTTGAGCGTTGTTAAATCTCATTCTTCTATCATTTTTGTTAAGGTAAACGAATGTATCTTTGTTTTGTGCGATTAAAGTTCCGAATTGTGTGTTTTGCATTTTCTCTCTCCGTTTGCCTTACATATATATAAAGACAAATTTTTAGAAAAAATTGCTTTTTTTAACACATATTACTTAACAAATCTTAACACAATAGCATATTGGCTCGTCATTATTAGCGTTCCAAGATATGTTAAGATATTTGTGAGCGGTGAAATATGAGTCGAAAATGTCGGCACAAAATTCACTTTTATTTTTCTATATTATATTAAAGTATTTTTTCAATAAAAAATTGCCTTTACAGTAATAACAGCACTTTAAGACCTTAGATGTTTATAATCTGATAAAATAACTTACATTTCAGAAATTTTAATTATTTAGGCACGCTCACTTTGTCATATGCTACCATACCAAAAATTACTACATTAACGCAGTCATAACTTCTTTTCGCGTTGAAAGCAACTCATCACGATTTGCGTATGTAGTTGAAAGTGTTATTCTTTGTTCATTTTTACTCAAATCAACAGAATCTAGTTTTGTTAAATAATCAGAAAAAGCCCCTTGTTCATTTCCAATTTTGATAGCCTTATCCTCATATTTAGCCATAATATCTTTTGTTGTTGGCATTGAGAATAAGAAATTTGTCAGAACTGCTCTTACTGTTTTTGTTTCACTTGGATTTAATACGTTTATATTTCTACCTTGAATATTTAACGCTTCAATTGGATTTTTTCCACCATTTAAGAAATAGTCTTTATCACTCCTTACAGAATAATTCATGCCAGCACATCTGACAAGTTGAGTATCTTTATCTGATGTTAAGATTGAACCAGAAGTATTTTTCAACAATTGAACCAAATCTTTTTCAGTAATATCAACTATTTTTAGGTCATTATTAAAAGGTAACATTGTGTATTTAACGTCATAATTTGAAATATTATTCTTCGCTCCACCCCTCATTGAAGACGCTTGGAATAAAGAAATTTCTGCGCCATATTTTTTACCACAATCAAGCATTGCATCTGCAAAAATATTGTGTAATGGGTTTTCTTGATAACGCTCTTGATGAGAACTCTTTGGAGTATAAGTACCGTTTACGGTAGCAAGTTCTATTTTTTTACCAAGTTCTTTATTCATCAAATTTTCTGCAACTTTAGAATTTTCAAATTGTTTAAGGTCAATTAAATTATTTTTCAAAGACTCAACTTTAATAACACCATTTTCGTCAAATAACACGTTTAAATATCCGACTTTTTCATTCATACCGCCAGCCTGAGTAATAACAACAGGTTCGTTACGCCTAGACATTAACAGATTTAATTTGTGTGTTTTATCTTTATTTTGAGTATTTACGCCGTCAATTGTAGTGTGTGTATGACCGCCAACAATAATATCAATACCTTCTGTTTCTCTCGCAACCTTTAGGTCTGCGTCTTCACCATAACCTAAGTGAGAGCATAGAATAATCTTGTTTACGCCTTGTTTTTCTAAGTTTTTAGCTTCCTCATTAATAGCTTTGATAGTTTTATCAATTTCCATAGGTTTAACTGTTTTATCAATACTATTTATATAAGAATCAAATGGAGAAGCTCCAATTACAGCAAATTTATGTCCACCTTTCATAAATACTGCGGATTTTACAAGTTTTTTATCTTTAATTCTATCTTTTAAAGGATTTGAGTCATCAATTTCCAAATTGGCTGAAACAGATTTAAACTCAGCTTTTTCTAAAGAATTAGACAAATTTTTTGAACCGCCCGCAAACTCATGATTACCTAAAGCTAAAGCATCTAAACCCATTAAGTTAAATAATTTAACCATTAATGAATTACGTTGTTTGTCTGCGCCAAAAAGGCAATCACCAGCAGCTAAAGTCATGTTTGGAGTATTTGCATTTGTTTTTTTGAAAATATCATGTGCAGTTTTAAATTTTGCTAAACGATTAACGTCGCCATGCATATCATTAGCGTAAAACAAACCCAATTCAGTTTCTTTCACATCTTTTTTGCCCTGTGGCTTAAATGGATTAATCGAAATATTTGAATTAATTGACGTCAAAATACTACCTACACACTTATACTTATATTAAGTACATAACAAGAGAAAAATTGCTAAAAAATATAGTTATCTTAACCGATTTTCACAAAAATTATGGACAAGTAGTTTGAGTTCTCCAATTTAAACTACTTGAACATTTTAAATAATCCATATTTCCATTTTTGATAATCCACATTAATGGCTGATACTCAATATCAAAAGACATTGAAGAATCCATACCAACTTCAAAACCACGATAAAAAGTAATAGAACCATTCTTATCTATATGTCCTCTAAAAAGATCTTGACCCATAACATTTCCTCCACTTAGACCATTAATATTTAAAAACACCATACTAAACTCTGTAATTGCAACTGAAACTCCATTATCTAAAATAAAAGAACATAGAAAATCATCTCTTCCTTCTATCTCATCACATTCACCACTAATTCCAGAAGCACTAGATGGAGCGGCTTCATTAAAGCACCCCCCATCTTTTCCACAATTTTTACCAATTTTTAAATGTTCAGAAATATGAGAACAAAAGTTGCTTGAACTATTAATATTGCCCCAATCATCAAAATCATTAGGATGTTCATACATAACCTGCGCAATAGCAGCATCTAACATACCAACCGTACTTTTAATCTTCGTAACTATTTTGTCTTCTTCAATACCAGTAGACAAGTTAGGAATTGTTAAAACCGCCGTAACACCTAAAATTGCTACGACTATCAACACTTCTGCCAATGTAAACGCTAGACTTTTATTAAATATTGAATTTTTTTTCATATTTCACCTCAGTAATTTATCGGTATTTTAGCATTTATTTTTTTTTCAGTCAATCATAAAAAGAAGTCGGCGACGCATTAGCGTCGCCGACTTCTTCTAAATATTTAATTAAGCTTCTTTTTTCATTGTTTTTACTTTATCGTCCATAGAGTATTGAGGGCAGTATGAAGCTAAATCGTTGTATTTTACTGTAATTCTGTTTTCTTTTGGCATTGAAAAATCAACTGTACCTTTTTTAGATAAATAATTTGAGAAAATTTCTTGTTGTTCGCCAACTTTTTCAGCTGAAGCTTTGTATTTTTCTAAAATTGGTTTTGAGTAATCAGCACAGAATAAGTATGAATCTAACGCAATTTTTACTTTTTTATCAGCACTTGGATTTTTTGTATCAATTGTAGCTGTAACATTACCCTTTTCATCAGTTAATTCTAATTTTGTTAAAGGAGCTTTTGCGTTTGCTTGGTCAACAGTATATTTCATGCCTGCACATCTTAATAATGGCGGATCAATTTCGCCAAACATTTTTGCAGAAGTTGCGTTTAATAACTCAACAACATCTTTTTCAGTCATTTCTACTGCTTGATAAGAACTATTGTATGGTAACATTTCATATTTTAAATTATAGTTTGAAATTTCGTTATTAGCGCCACCTTTTACAGTATTTGTTGCAAATAAAACACCTTGTACGCCTTGAACTTTACCTTTTTCTAAGATAGCATCAGCTAACATATTATGAACAGGATTTTCTCTGTATCTTTCTTCAAATTCACACTCTGGGTCGTAACCGTTAGTAACGTTTGCTAAGTGCTTTCTTTCGCCTAACGTATCAACCATTAAGTTATTAACCGCTTTATCTTCAGCAAAATCCGCAACATTTGCTAAATTATTTTTTATTGAATCAGTTTTTAAAACACCATTTTTGTCAAATACAACATCTAAGAAACCAACTTTTTCATTCAATTTTCCAGCTTGAGTGATAAGAACTGGTTCACCTCTTTTTGATTTAACTAAATTTAATTTATGAGTTCCACCTTTATCTTCTGAATTTGCACCCTCAATAGTTGCATGAGAATGACCACCTACAATAATGTCAATACCTTCTGTTTCTCTTGCAACTTTAAGGTCAGCATGTTCGCCATAACCTAAGTGAGATAACAAGATGATTTTATTGATACCTTGTTTTTCTAACATTTTAGCTTCTTCGTTAATAGCCTTGATAGTTTTGTCGATATCTTTAACTCTAACGCCAGATTTAGCATCTTCTGTAATACCAACTTCTGCATCAAATGGAGAAGCACCGATTACTGCAAATTTGTGTCCACCCTTCATGAATACTGCAGATTTAACTAATTTTTTATCAGCAATTCTATCTTTTAAAGGACAATCTTCGCCAATTTCTAAATTTGCAGAAACAGCTTTTGCATCAATATTTTTTAAATTTTCAGCCAAACCTTTAGAGCCTGGAGTAAACTCATGGTTGCCTAAAGTAAAAGCGTCAAATTTCATTAAATTCATAACTTTAGAAATAAGACCAATTCTTTGTTTGTCCTTACCATAGAAACAATCACCCGCAGTTAAAGCTAGTGTTGAGTTATTTCCATTTGATTTTTCAAATGTATCTTTCGCCGTTTTTAACTTAGCCAAACGGTTAATATCACCGTGCATATCGTTCGTGTAAAATACGCTTAATTGCGCTTCGCCAGCCTTTGCATTTGCTACTTGTGGCTTAAAAAAATTGTTGATACTTGTCATGAAATACCTGTATTATTTTAACCTATAAAATATTAAAGTATTATTTTTCATTGAAATTGCCATGTTTTGTTAAATTAGTTAACCTTTGTTAAGAAAATTTTATATGTTTGTGCTACAATTAAATTAAGGAAGATTTAAAGGAGAAAATAATGTTAACAATTAACAAAAAAGAAAGAAAATCAATTCGTTCAGCTTATGGTAAAGCATTAGCAGAAGTTGGAAGAGAAAATAAAGATGTAGTTGTACTTGACTCAGACCTAGCAGGTTCAACTCAAACTGCAATTTTTGCAAAAGAATTTCCAGAAAGATGGTTTGATTGCGGTATTGCAGAAGCAGATATGACAACAACTGCCGTTGGTTTAGCAACAGTTGGCAAAATTCCGTTTATTTCAAGCTTTGCAGTTTTTGCAACTGGCAGAAATTATGACCAAGTTAGAAATGGCATTTGCTACGCTGGATTTAACGTAAAAGTTGTAGGTACTCACGGCGGTATTACAGTTGGCGAAGATGGTGCTACTCACCAATCTTTGGAAGACGTTTCTTTAATGCGTGGTATTCCAGGAATGCAAGTTTTAGTTCCTTCTGATTGCGCAGAAATGAATGCAGCAGTAAAATATGCAGTAAAACACTTTGGACCTGTTTATATTCGTGTTCCAAGAACAAACGTTCCAGACGTATTTGAAGAAGGTCATCAATTTGATTTAACAAAAGCAGTAGTTTTAAAAGAAGGAAAAGATGTAACAATTATTACTAACGGTGAAACAACAGCGGAAGTTATTGAAGCATCAGAAATTTTAGCTAAAAACGGTATTGACGTTGAAATCGTTCATTTACCAATGGTTAAACCACTTGATGCTGAAACAGTTATCAATTCAGCTAAGAAAACTGGTTTTGTTATCACAGTTGAAAACCACTCAGTTATCGGTGGTGTAGGTTCAGCAATTTGCGAAGTTCTATCAGAAAACTATCCAGTACCTGTTCACAGATTAGGTGTTCAAGATACTTTCGGACAATCTGGCGACTTCGACAATTTAATGAAACATTACAGATTAAATTCAACTGAATTAGCAGAAGACATTACAAAAATAATGGAAAGAAAATAATGATACAGTTACGCTCGGTAACAAAAAAATATAAAAATAAATACGCACTAAAAAATGTAAATTTAGACATTCTTTCAGGTGAATTTGTATTTATCATCGGTAAATCTGGCGCAGGTAAATCAACCTTGATGAAAATTTTATACAAGGAAGAAACACCTTCCTCTGGTACAGTAATTATCGGTGGAGTTAATATCGCAAATCTTACATCAGACAAAGTTCCAAATCTTAGAAGATGTATGGGTATTGTATTTCAGGATTACAAATTACTTCAAAACCAAACTGTATATGATAATGTAGCTTATGTTATCAGAACTTTAGGAATAAGTTCAAAAGAAGTTCATGCCCGCGTTACAGGTGCATTGAAAGTCGTTGGTTTACAAAACAAAATGAAGGCTAAACCTTCTGAACTTTCAGGTGGGGAACAACAACGTGTAAGTATCGCAAGAGCTATTGTAAACGGCCCACCACTTTTAATCGCAGACGAACCGACTGGTAACTTAGACCCTAAAAACTCACTTGAAGTTATGCAAATTTTGGATCAAATTAACCAACGCGGAATTACAGTAATTGTATCTACTCACGACCAAAACATGGTTAATTATTTTAGAAAACGCGTAATTACACTTGACAATGGTGAAATTATCCGCGATATTCAGGACGGAACTTATGAATAATTCAAAAGCTCAAAAAATAAAAAAGAAAGTTAAAAACCATATTCCAAAAGATTGGTTAACAGAAATAAGAATTGTTTACAGAATGTCAGTTGAAATTTTTAACGACATTAAGCGTACAGGCTGGATTAATCTTGCTATTATCACAACAATGGCAGCTATTTTAACCCTCTTTGGCGCACTTTTAAGAACAACTCTTTCTGTTTCTTCTTTTGCGCACGAATTAGGTAACGTTCTTGAAATTTCTGTATATTTAAAATCTAATGCAGACGCAAACATCGTTGCAGAAAGAATAAAAGAATTTGACCACGTTGAAAAAGTAAAAATAATTACAAAAGAAAAATCTTGGGCTGATTTAAAGCGTGAATTAGATATTTCTGATATCGAAAACCCATTACCAGATACGTTGCACGTAAAAATTGATAAACCAGAAAATACCAATGCTGTATTTGGCAAAATTAAAGCTCTATCGGTTGTTGAAGACATGAGTTATGCGCAGGAATTAGCAAAAAAAATTCAGGTATTAAACAAAGTAGTCAACACAACAACCGTCTTTGTAGTAATTATTGTAGCGATATTAACCATTACAATTATCAATAACACTATTCAACTTGTTATTCAATCCAGAAAAGAAGAAATTGAAATTATGCGTTTAATGGGTGTTAGCAACTGGTATATCAGAATTCCATTAATTCTACAAGGTGCGCTATACGGCTTTGTTGGGGCATTGATAGCGTTAATTCCAGTTGATATCGTTCAAAACTTATTAAATAATATTCATAAATTCTTTATCGTTCCATCACCAGTGTTTGCTGGCAACATTGTAATTATCTCAATGTTAGTTCTAGGCATATCATTTGGCGCTAGCGGAAGCTTCTTATCTATTAAGAAACATTTACAGGTATAATTTTTAAATGGATGATGCAATTCAAAGGCTTATAGACAATTTACACGACATTCCAGCAATGCCAAATGTCGTTATCAAAGCACTAAATCTAGTAAGAGATCCTGATTCAAGCATTAAAGATTTAGGCGATATAATTAGCTATGACCAGTCTTTAAGCATTAAAGTATTAAACCTTGTAAACTCCGCATATTACGGATTTGCTCAACAAATTTCTTCAATAACTAGAGCCTTAGCACTTTTAGGAATGAATAAAGCAAAAAATATTATTGTCGCATCAGCAATGAAACCAATGTTTTCATCAGAAAAAAATAAGGAACTTTGGGAACACGCAATTACAACTGCAGTTGGTTGTGAATATGTAGCTAATTATTTAAAAATAATGGATTCTGACGAAGCTTTTATGATTGGTTTTATGCATGATATCGGTAAAATTATACTAAATATGCAAAATACCGAATTGCTAGCTAAAATTAAAGAATTAACTAGCGAAGGCTCTAATATTATTGACGCGGAAAATGCATTTTTCGGAACAAATCACGCAGAAGTCGGCGCAGAATTGTCAAAAAAATGGCAACTTCCCGTTCTGTTAACAAATACCATAAAATATCACCACAACCCAACAGCTTCAACCATTCCAACCGAATGTTCCCTGGTTTATGTTGTGGACAAACTTGTTCAACCAGACTTCCAGGAAGAACAATTAAACACAGATTATGTTAAGATTTTAAATATAAAACTTGACCATCCAAAGATTTTAAGAGAAAGTATAATTAATAAAGCACAAATATTATTAAATGAATTAGCATCGTAAAGGAAAATATATGTATTCAGGCACAAATATTATTTTAACAACAAACAATGAAACTATGATTGAACTTTTAAGTTCAGAACTTGTTCAATTAAGAAACATCGACAGTATTTTGATTCGTAACTACTCAAATACCCTCGAAACTATTGAAAGCGAAAAACCTCAAGCAGTTATTATTAACTGCCAAAACTCAATGGAAGAAGCGCTTTGCTTGGATTTAATCAAAAGAATAAAACAAATATCTTCTATTCCGATAATTCTAATTGTTGAAAACTACAACGCAAGATTTATAAGAATTGCAAACAAAGCTGGCATTAGCGATGTTTTATCAATTATGTATGGTAATTCTGAAATTCTTATGAGAACAATTTGGAGTTTACAAAAAAGTGAATTAAAACAACAACATAAAAAATATGAAAAGTTGTTGATGCAATTGAACGCAATTGATAAAAAAACTGGATTTTATACACATAAAATTAGTTCAAAAATATTCAATAATGAACTTGAATACATCAAATCAATAGGTATTGATGGCGTTTTTGTAGCAATAGAACCAAACAAAAACTCTCGTCTTCACCCAAGCACAGATAATATTATTGAAACAATTAAAAGCAACGTTCGTTCTTCAGACATCGTTTGCCAAGCTAAATCACAAGATACCTTCTATTTATTATTAGAAAACACTAATCTTGAAGGTGCTATGGTCGTTTGGACAAGAATTAATAAAAATATTGGAGCTGATGAAGCGCTTTGTTCAAGCATTATAACAGTTTCTTCAGATAATAAATATGAAGATATTGAACCATTATTAAAAGAAGGCTTAGAAAAAGCTCAAAAAGCACCTGATTTATTATACTTAATCGACGTTGAGCATAACAAAAGCGATAATTGGCTTGAAGATACTTCAATTCATTCAGTAGGCAACGGTAAAGATTTTAAATTATTTAGACAAATTTTCAATAAAAAGTTAGAAAATATCATCAAACCAACAATTGATGAACTTTTAAAAGAATACGATGAAATTCTTGTAAATACAGATACACCTATAATTGAAACAGATAATAGCTATTCAGTAAAATTTGTAAATAAACGCCAAGAAAGCGAATTTACAGTACTTCAAGAAGGAAAAACTATTACGATTAATTCAATGCACAATGGATTAGATAGTCCGGAAAATAAAGTATATACATTAAATTTAAATGATATTACAAAACGCGAAATTGAAAATGATTTCGAAGAGTTTATCTTAGAATTTAAAAGTTGCCTTTAATAATTAATCATAAAAACTTGGATTATTGTAATCTTTTAAATATACAAATTCAGTAGATCCATCTTTAAATAGATGTATCAATGAAATATCATCACCTAAAAAATTTGGTGATGCAGCTTTGCCGTTTACGTCCATATAAATAATTCCAGCAGGTTCTTTTTGATACGTAGTGTTTATAAGCTTAGTATAAGCGTTATGATCTTTACCTTTTGAGTAATAACATACCCCAATATCAGCATTATCTTTTAGAGTAAAGTAATAGCAATTTCCATTTGGTGGAAATAAAAAAGTGCTTCCACTTGGAGTAGTTAAAGACTCATGAAAACAATTTTTTACAACAGTACCACAATAACTTACAATAGGCAAAAATTCGTTTAAAGCAACTGCACTTGGATCAGGTCCGCTAATATTACCTCTAACAATAGCTTCAGATTTTGCTTTATCAGTGCTTAAACCAGTAACAAGCAAATCTATATCCATGTTTTGAATAGCCGCATCTATAGCAGAATACTCTTTTTTTGCTTGTGCAGAAACAACTTTTGCATCATAAGATTTGTTCAAATTAGGAATAGTTAAGGCTGCAACAACCCCAATTATCGCAACAACTAACAAAACTTCAGCTAAAGTAAACGCTCTATTTTTAATCATAATTTAAACCTCTTAATTATTCTTCTATAATTATAAACAATTTAAAAAAAATATACAAGTTATAAAATAGAAAAATCACATAAAATCAAAAGTTTATTAAAAATAGCAAAAGTTACTACTTGCAAGATGTATTTGTTGTCCAGTCAAGTGTTGTACCATTTGGACACTTGCCACCAATTTCTTTTGTATTTACTTTCCAATAATCCATATTACCATTTCTGATTACCCAACAAGTAGCTGCATTAGGTGTAGAAAAAAGAAATAACTCAGATTCATCTACACCAGAATTACATCCCTTTGGAACAATTCCATCATTGGTAACATCAAACATAAAATTATCATAACCAACCCTATTTTTACCTTTATTTATTCCATCAATATCAACCCATATAATGAAGCGATTTATTGACATTGCTGTACCATCTGCTGTTATTATTGAATAACCATTTTGGGTTGGGGTTTTATAACAAGTACTATTAGCAACTACACCACAATCTTTTGATACCTTCATAAATTCAGTCAGACGTTGTCCCATTCGTTTTAGTTTATCGGCTTCACTACTTAGCCCAGTAAACCACGTATCATAAGGTCCATAAACTGCTGTTGCTCGACCAAAAGCATCTTCTAAATTTGAATAAATTTTCTTTACTTTTGCAATTTTTTCTCTATCGCCTGTGGATTGGTTCAAGTTCGGAATAGTCAACGCTGCAACCACGCCAATAATGCCCATTACAACAAGGGTTTCAGCTAACGTAAAAGCGATAGCTTTTACTAGTGAGTTGTGAGTAGTGTGTTGTGAATTGGCATTATTGTTATTGCGAATGACAACGCTAGTGAAATGAGCAACTTGTCCGAGTGAAGCAATAATCCAAGACAGTGGTGAATTGACTTTATTGTCATTTAATTGTTTATTATTTGTCAGTTCACTATTCACAATTGTCAATTCACGTGATTGCGTCATACCACACTTGTTGCGGTATCTTTTTATGCTCTCAAAAAAATTTTTTACAAAATCGCATAAATGGGCATTACTACTAAGTTTGCCCCCCCCCCCGAAGGTCTAAAGCCAGTATTCATAACGTTTTTCATGTCATTCTCCTTATTTTTTACCAGTATATATTATTTAATTACATTTTTCAAGTAGTTGTTAAAAAAGTTTATATTTTAATAAACAGTAAACAACGAACGAAAAATTTGCAGTTATTATTTATAATCCAGTAGACATAACCTCTTTCAAGTTTTATTAAGTTTTATTAAGTATTATCCTTCAAAAAAAGCAATTTTTTCAGGAAATTTTTCTTTATATAAGTACGAGAGCTAAGAGGAGTTT
>CAKUXD010000002.1 GCA_934699705.1 uncultured Candidatus Melainabacteria bacterium | reverse complement strand
ATGATGCAAGGACGTTTCCATTATTACGAAGGACACCCAATTCAAAAAGTTGTATATCCTGTTAAAGTATTCAAAAAATTAGGGGTTAAAAACTTAATCGTAACAAACGCTGCAGGTGGCATTAATAGAGAATTTGATGCATCAGACTTGATGTTAATTACAGATCATATCAACTTTATGCATGTAAATCCATTAATCGGACCAAATGATGAAGATTTAGGACCAAGATTTCCTGATATGACAGAAGTTTATAAAAAAGATTTGCAGGAAATTGCAATGTCTGCGGCTAAAAAGTTAGACATCAATTTGAAAAAAGGTGTTTATATGGCGCTTACAGGCCCTAACTACGAAACTCCATCTGAAACAAAAATGGTTAAATTGTTAGGTGCTGATGCAGTTGGTATGTCAACTGTTCCAGAAGCTATGGTTGCAAATTATTGCGGTATTAAGGTTCTTGGTATTAGCTGTATCTCAAATGCGGCTGCAGGTATTACTGGTGAAGTTCTTTCTCACCAAGAAGTTATTGAAGCTGCAAATGCTGCAAAAAGTAAGTTTAAATCATTATTACTTGAAATTATTAAGGGTATGTAATTTATATAAATAATAAAGCGGGCGGATTTCGGTTACGAAATCCGCCCGCTTTACTTGCTTTTAATATTCTATTGTTTACAAATGTAAAGAATTAAATTTTTAATATAGAATTTCATTCTGAATTGGAATAAAATTCTGATATGGCTAAACTAAATGAAAAAGTAGATGAATTAAAGAAAAAACTTATTCTTGATACTGCAAATGAATATTTTAAAACTTTGGGTTATGAAAAAACGCAAATTGATAAAATTTCAAAAGATTTAAGTATAGGAGTTGGTACTATTTATGGGTATTTCAAGTCAAAAGAGGGTTTATTTTTGGCTTGGTTGCAATCAATTATTGATAAGGCATATTCAGATATTAAAAATCATTGTGAAGTTCCAAATGAGCCTGTGGGTAAGTTAAAAATGATTGTTGAATACAAAATAAAATATTTTGAAAAAAACAAAACAACAATCAAAGGCTATATGGAGAACAATCAATTGTTTTTGCGAGGGATTTCTCGCAGGAAAGAACACCCTATGGCGAAGGTTTATGAATATTGTGCTGAGATTATTAAACAGATTAAATCGGTAGATGACAATGAAGCATATTTATTAGCGAGTATTTTCGATGGGATTATAAACAATTATATTGAATATTCTTTTGAAGAAGATAATTTGATAGATAAAATTGATGAAATAGTTGAAAGATTTTTACGATTGGTAGGGGTATAAATGAAAAAGGTTTTTAGCATACTTTTACTTATGTTTTTAATATCAGGCACAGCGACAGGGTCAGAAGTTAAAAAGGGCGGAATTGAGCATATTGAATTGACGTTTAATCAGGCGTATGAATTAATGCTTGAAAACAATAATGCTTTAAAGGCTTATAATGAGGCTATAAATAAAAGTAAATATGAAAAAAGAGCAGCGATAGGGAAATTTTTTCCAACGGTAGGTTTAAATGCTACGTACATTCATTTTAATGATAATTTAACATTAAATTCAAGTGGTTCGATGGTAACTCCGCTTGGTCCAATTTCTTTTGGGGCGCAAACTTTAATTCAGGATCAAAATTTATTTACAGCAGGTGGAGTAGCAGTTTGGAATATCTTTACTGGCGGTAAGCTATTATCAAATCATGCTGCGTCTAGGGCGAAGTTAGAGGCTTCAAACGAAAAATATAGAGAAATTAAAGATAATTTAACCTTGGAACTGGTTAAAAGATATTATGGTTTAAGACTTGCAAGAGATGTTGTAAGTGTTAGAAAACAAGTTGCAGATGGAATTGCACAACATTTAAAAGACGCGAGATTATTAGAAAAAGAAGGTATTATTTCAAAATCAGAAAGATTACATGCTGAGGTTGCTTACGAAGATGCAATGCGTGATTATAAGGCATCATTAAGGGACGCAAATGTAATTGAAGAAGGTTTAAAGACATTAATTAAGGCAGATAATGCGAATTTAAAAAATATTTATATTGAGCCAATTTCGTTCTTGTTTGTTTATAACGATAGTACAATTGATTTGTCTGCGATGAAGGAAAATGTTTTGCAAAACAATCCGCAGTTAAAGCAGTTAGAGGCAAAAAAGAAGGCAATGAATGCGAAATATCATGCAGAAGTTGCGAATTATTCTCCGACAATAAGTTTATTTGCGTTTGATATCGCAGCGGCAAGTCATTTATCGGAAGCTGCACCGAGGGCAGGTATTGGCGGAAGTGCAAACTGGTTGTTGTTTGATGGGTTATCAAGATATAACAATGTTAAAGCTGCAAATTGTGAAAGAAAAATGGTAGATTTTGAGATTGCAGATGCAAAATTTAACCTTGAAAGTCTTGTTATAAAACAATATCAAGAATTAATGAAGAATAAAGAAAAATATGACAGTTCTTCAAAATCAATAGAAAATGCACAAGAGGCGTTAAGGACTGCAACTTTAGCATTTAAAGAGGGTTTTGGAACATCTTTGCAGGTAACAGATGCGCAGATGATGCTTTCAAAGGTTAAGATAGAAAGATTAAATTCAATTTATAATTATGACGTTACATTAGCAGATTTATTAAAGACTAATGGGGATACAAATTCTATATTGAAATTTATAACAACATCAAAAGAAGAAAGATATTAAGCGAGGATAAAATGAAAAGAAAAGCAATAATCATATTAACATTAGTATTTGCAGGTATTTCGGCATTAATTGGTTGTGTATATGCTTATATGCACGCAAATACAATGCTTTTACAGGGTGAAGTTGAAGTTAAAACTGTGGATTTATCTTCAAAACTTACAGGTCGGGTGTTAAAAATAAATGTTAAAAAAGGTGATAATGTTAAAAAGGGAGATGTTTTAATTGAATTAGATACACCTGAAATTGACGCTAAAGCAGAACAGGTTAATGCAACATTAGCGCTTGCTTTGGCACAGCAAGATAAAGTTAATAATGGTGCAAGAAGTGAACAGATTGCAATGGCAAAGGCTTCTTATGATTTGGCTAAAAAGACTTATGACAGATTAAACAGATTACATAAAGAAGGTGTTATACCTACTCAAAAACTTGATGAGGCGCAAGCAAAATATCAAGCTGCAAAAGATAATTATAATATGCTTGTAACAGGTAGCAGAGTAGAAGATAAGGCTTCAGCTATGGCAAATGTTAAACGTGCTCAAGGTGCAAATGCAGAAGTTAATTCATATTTAAAAGAAAATAAAATTGTTTCACCAATTGATGGTGTAATTACAGAGATTACGGTTGAAGAAGGTGAATTAGTCGGTGCAGGTTATCCGATTGTAACTGTTGTTGATAACAACGATTGTTGGGTTACTTTCAATTTAAGAGAGGATTTATTGACAAAAATCAAAAATGGTACAGAGTTAAACGTAAAAATTCCTGCAGTAGGCAAAGATACTATAAAATTTAGAGTAAATTACATTTCTGTAATGGGTAATTTTGCAACTTGGAGAGCAACGAAAGCAAAAGGCGATTTTGATATGAAAACTTTCGAGGTTCGAGCAGTTCCAGTTGAGCCTATTAACGATTTAAGAGCAGGCATGAGTGCTTTATTCGATTGGAAGAAAATTAAATAATGGCAATTGCAAAAATAATAAAAAGAGAAATCCATAGAATTTATAAAGAACCGTTATTTTGGACGATTTCTTTTGTAATGCCTTTGGTGATGTGTCTTTTGATTTGTTTAATTTTTTCAAAAGGTTCACCAGTAAATTTACCGATAGCGGTTTTAAATGAGGATAATTCGGCTTTTTCAAGAATGTTTGTTCGGGATTTGGAGTCGCTTCCGTCGTGTAATGTGAAATATCTTGTAACAAGTTTTGATGAAGGGAAAAACTTGCTTACAGAAGGCAAGGTTTATGGATTTGTCGCTATTCCGAAGAATTTTCAGCGGGATATTTATAGATTAAAACAACCAAAATTATTATTTTATTATAACAATCAAAGAATTTTAATAGGCGGGATTATCTCCAAAGATGTTACAACTCTTGTTCAGACGATGATAGTCGGAATGGACGCGACAATGCGTTCAAAACGAGGTTTGCCAATGGACGTTGCTTTAAAACAAACAAATTTGATACGGGTTAATGAACATGTTCGTTCAAATCCTTATTTCAATTATCAATATTTTTTATCAATAGTTGCCTTTGGTCATATATTGCAAATTCATTTGATTTTGACGATTTTATGGGCCTTAGGAACAGAATTTAAGTATGGTACAACAAAAGAGTGGTTAAGGGTTAGTGATAATTCAATAATTAAGGCATATTTTGGTAAATTAATTCCATATTTGATAATTTTTATAACTTTGTTTGCGACTTTGTACGGAATATATTTTGGATTTATGGGAATACCGTATTCAGGAGATGTATTTATGGGAATACTTTCGACATTGTTGTTTATTTTTGCTTGTTCTTGTGTTGCTATAATTTTTATTTCAATAAACGGTAATTTTAGATATGGATTAAGTAATGCAGCGTTTTATGTGGCAATGGGTTTTGCTTTTGCAGGTGTAACTTTTCCAGTAATGGCAATGCCATGGATAGCAAAGGCTTATAGCTCGACTTTACCTTTAAGTTATTGGGTTCAGGTGATGATTGACCAATCTTTAAGAGATATTCCGATGATTTACGATATAAAACATTTAATTTCGTTGTCTGTAATATCAATAATCGGTTTGTTAGCATTAATTCGATTGAAAAAACTTGCATTAGACGAAAGCAGGTGGTATCAATTATGATGAAAAAATTATTGGGTATCATAAAAGATGAATATGCTCACTTTTTTCATGAATCAGGCGCAATGCTGATAATGATTATTGGTGTAGTTGCGTATTCAATATTTTATATGTTTCCATATTCAACAGAGGTAATAAAAGATGTTCCTATTGGAGTTATTGATTTTGACGGTTCGTCAATGTCGCAAGAGTTTGTCAGAAATCTGAATGCGACAGATTCCTGCGAGGTTACAATAGCTCCACTTAGTATAAATGATGCAAAAATGCATTTTTATCAGGGTAAAATAAAAGGTTATGTTGTAATTCCAAAAGACTTTGAAAAAGATATTAAACGCGGGAAACAAGCAACTGTTTCAATGTATGCAGATTCAAGTTATTTAATAATTTATAAAACTGTTTATACTGGTATTTTGCAAACAGCAGGCTATTTTGGTGCAAAAATAGAGATTGGTAAACTGTTAAAACAAGGTGTGCCAAAACAAATAGCGATGACCTTAAATCAGCCATTTGAATTTGTTTCTGTCCCTCTATACAACCCTGCTGGCGGATATGCAACTTACGTTTATCCAGTAATTTTAATACTTATTCTTCATCAAACTTTGCTCGTGGGTATTGGTTTAATGCAAGGTACAAGGCGAGAATTGAAAGAAAGGTACTGCCTTAAAAAAGAAGATACCGCAATAACTTTGTTTGGCAGAAGTACAGCCTATGTTTTGCTATATTTATTCTATTCAATATTTTATTTTATAATTTATCCGGCAATAGTTGTGTATCCGATGTCTTATAATTTATTGCCCTTGTTATTGCTCTTAATTCCATTATTTTATGGTGCGGCATTTTTCTCACATACAATATCATATTTCTTTAGAAAAAGAGAATCTTCGCTTTTAGTATTGGTCGTAACTTCTTTAATATTTATATTTTTACCAGGGTTAATTTGGCCAAGAGAGGCAATTCCTACGCTTGTGAATATATTTTCTTTCTTTATTCCTGCAACTTGTGGTGTTGATGGAATAATCAAGGTTAATCAAATGAACGCAACTTTTTGGCAGGTAAAATATGACTTCTTATGGCTTATTTTCTTGTGTGTTCTATATTTTAAATTAGCAATTTGGGCGATTAATAAAAAAATTAATAGAAGTTAAATTTCTTTGTAGTAATAATTTAACTCGGCATCTAAATCTAATGTTTTGCCTTCATTTTTAAATATGCCGAATTTTAATCCGAATTTTGCAATCCTGTATAATAAACTTACGCCCAATACGCCAAAACCGTATTTGCAAGAGCGGATAAAGTTTATAGAAGATGCTTCCTTGAAATATTTTGTCGGGCATGAAATTTCACCAATTTTAAAGTTTTTGAAAAATAGCAAAGCTAAAATTTCGTTATCGAAAATAAAATCGTCATTGCAAGTTTCTAAAGGTAAAGTTTCCAAAACTTCTCTTGTAAACCCTCTAAAACCTGTGTGGTATTCAGAAAGTTTTTCTTGTAAAAAGAAGTTTTCAAAGCCTGTTAAAAATTTGTTTGCACAGTATTTATAAAACGGCATTCCGCCTTTTAGGGCAGAACGACCTAACATTCTTGAAGCTAAAACTGCATCATATTGTTCGAATGCCATCATAGATGCCATAGCTGGGATTAGTTTAGGGGTATATTGATAATCTGGGTGAAGCATTATAACAATATCAGCACCAGCTTTTAAAGCCGCCTTGTAGCAAGATTTTTGGTTTGCTCCATACCCTTTGTTCTTTTTATGAACAATTGTAGTTATATTCAAAGATTTAGACAGCTCCTTAGTATTATCCAAGGAACTGTCATCAACTAAAATAACTTCATCAACAAATTCACGATATATTTCATCATAAGTTTGTTTAAGCGTTAATTCTGCATTATATGCAGGCATAATTACAACGATTTTTTTACCGTTAAGCATTATTCTTCAGAAATAGCCTCAACAACAACGATTTCGTCATCATTTTCTTCAGGTAAAGAATCTGTTCTGATAGACGCTTTGTTAGAAGATAAAGATTTATCTTTAACTTTTTTAACTTGTCTTAAAAGTTTATCAGAAAGTAAATCAATACTAGCATACATAGATTCAGCTGTTTCTTCCAAGTGTAATTTCACTTTGTCTAAACTGCATCTAACTTCAGCGATGTGTTTTTCAGCTGCAGCTGGGTTTTTGATAACTGATAAAACTACTTCAATACCTTGAATTTGATCGTAGTGAGTAGCAACTTTACCGATTTTTTCTTTTACATAAGCCTTGATAGCGTCTGTGATTTCAATGTTTCGTCCGTTTACGAGTATACGCATTATTAATCCTCCAATGTTTTTATTGATAGAATACTAAAAACAAAAAAATAAATCAATCAGCGATTTGATTAATATGAAGAAATTAATCAGCTATAAATTGTTGTAATTCAATGTTAGGAGTACCTAAAACTCTTACTAATTCTAATACAGAAGCTTTCATTTGGCATTTTTGAGATGAGCCAGAAAAGAAATCTTTGTAAAAACAACCTTCGCAATTGCAACCTCTTTTGTAACAATCTAAAGCAGTTGGCGTCCATCTTCTAACTGCCACAGCTCGCCCCATATCACGACTTCTAAACACTATATGTCCTCCAAGATTATATTTTTTATTCTTTATCAGGTCTTTATTGAATATTAAACCTGACTCCTACCCTAAAAGCAATCATTGCTTGCTTTATATACATTGTAAAATTTCAAAGTGTTTTTGCAAGTGCATTTCAGCAATTTTTTCACATTTCGCAACATATATCTGTATCATGCTAAATCGCTGAGTTTCAGCTATGTCGATATCCTTACCTGTTGCGTCATTACATGAATAGCGCCACAAAAAACATGGAAACCCATGTGCGACGCATGTTTTCATGTTTTGTATTTTGATTAAGAAATGTAAAAAATTTCAATTTCCATGCCGTTTTTAACGATTTCAGGCATGCTTTTGGCATGCTTTTGGCATGGAACTTCTTGAACTTATATTATATTTAGGGTATGCTTTTTGTGTAGAAAACGAATAGTAAAAGGAAGATTATTTTGGATAACGGATTTATTGAAAACGGTTTTATTGTAAACCTAAGTAACGCTAAAAATTCGGCAGAAGTTATTTATGAACTTAGTTCTATACTTGAAATGCCCGAAGCAAGAAATAAGAAAATTTGTTTAAAATTAGAAGGTGTGGATTTAACTCAATCTCAATTATTAAGTATTAAGGCTTTGATTGAATCAATGGATTCTACTTTAGAGTTTGTTAATTCCTCATCAGAAGCGACAATTGCAGCAGCTCAGGCTTTAGAAATTAAAATTTCTGAATTAAAAAATGAAATGGAAATCCCACAAATTGAGCCAAGCGAAGAAGATTTGCAACAATTGACTTCAAAACCAGATTTATTCAGCGGAAGCGAACATGATTTAGCTTTTCAGGAACTTGCACAAGAAGAAGGTATTCTTAAAGAAGAAGAAATGAAAACTTATGCAACTATGGACGAAGATGAAACACCAGATTTAGGTTTAGAGGGTGATGATGAAGATGTTGAAAAACTTCCAACCTTGTACTTAAATCAAACCTTGCGTTCTGGTCAAACAGTTACATCTGACGGAAATATTGTTGTAATTGGTGATGCAAACCCAGGAAGTGAAATCATTGCAAGAGGTGATGTTACAGTTTGGGGTGTTTTGGGCGGTATTGCTCATGCAGGCTCAAAAGGTAATGAAAATGCTGTTATTAGAGCATTGAAAATGAATGCAATTCAATTAAGAATAGCAAATCTATATGCAAGACGCGTTAATACAGAAAATATTCCATTTGTTCAAAAATCTACTTCTTTCACTCCAGAGGAAGCTAGAGTTGATGGCAAATCAATAGTTATAAACACAACATACGAAAGTAAGGAGAAATAATGACAGGTAGAGTACTCGTAATTACGTCTGGTAAAGGCGGTGTAGGTAAGACAACTACCACAGCAAATATTGGTACGGCTTTGGCTAAAGCAGGTAACAAGGTTGTTTTAATTGATACAGATTTAGGTTTAAGAAATTTAGATTTGTTGTTAGGTTTAGAAAACAGAATTGTTTATACAATTGTTGACGTGGTTGAAGAAAGATGCAAACTAAAACAAGCATTAGTTAAAGATAAGAAAAATCCTAATCTTTGCTTGTTAGCTGCAGCTCAAACAAGAGATAAAACAGCTATTACTGGTGAACAATTGAAATCAATTTGTGATGAATTAAAAGAGGATAATGATTTTATTATTGTTGACTGTCCAGCTGGTCTTGAACAAGGGTTTGAAAATGCGACTGCTGGTGCAACAGAGGCAATAGTTGTTGCAACTCCAGAAATGTCAGCGGTTCGTGATGCGGACAGAATTATTGGTCTTTTAGAATCAAAAGAACACATTGAAAAATATCACTTATTATTAAACAGAGTTCGTCCAAATTTGATTAAAACAAACGATATGATGAGTGTTGAAGATGTGGTTGAAATCTTATCTTGCGGTTTAATTGGTATTATTCCTGAAGATACAGGTATTATTACCTCAACTAACAAGGGCGAACCTATTGTTAATGATGAAAAATCTTTAGCAGGTCAAGCATATCAAAATGTTGCTAAAAGAATTATGGGACAAGAGGTTGAATTCTTAAATATTGATGAACCTCAAGATTTAATATCAAAAATAAAGGCTTTCTTTCAAAACCTTTTTGCAAAAAAGGAGCAGTAAACAATGAAAGAAATATTTGCAGATTTATACAATAAAGTTGTAGATTTTTTCACAAAAACAGATGAAAAAGAAGAAACAAAAGACGTTGCTAGAAACCGTTTAAAATTGGTTTTGATGCAGGACAGAACAAACCTTAATCCAAGACTTTTAGAAAGATTAAGAGGCGAAATGATTGACCTTCTTTCTAAATATGTAGTTATGGATAAAGAATTGTTAGAATTGAATTTTACTCCAGAAGACGATCAATTGGCTTTGATGCTTTCTATTCCTGTAATTAGAGCAAAAGATGAAGACGAAATTGAAGAAGCTCTAAAAGCAGAAGATGCAGAAAAAGAACGCCTTGCTAAATTGGCAAAAGACGCAGATGAAGACGATGAAAATTCTGATGAAGATGATGAAGAAGTTGAATTTGACGACGATGACGACGATGACGAGTCTGAAGAAGTTGAAGAATCAACGGAAACAGAAGATTTAGGCGACAAAGAAATTTCTGAAAACAAAGAAGAAACAGAAAAACCTAAAAAGAAAAAGAAGAAAAAACACAAAAAGAAAAAAGTAGAAGAAGTTGTTGAAACTTCAGAAGAAAATTCAGAAGAAAAACCTGAAGAAGAAAGTTCAGAAGGCGAAGAAAAGCAAGAAGAACAATCTGAGGAACAATCGGAAGAAAACGAAACTTCTGAAAACGAAGAAACAGAAGAAAACAAAACAGAAGAATAATAAAAAAGGAACTTTTTAATAGTTCCTTTTTTTATGCTTTTATTTGTTCTTTATTTTATTTTTTGTTATACCGTACTTGTTTCGAGGTTATTTATTTCTATCAAAAAAGCTGGCTAGTTCTTTGTGTGGAATTATTTTTGAAATTGGGCGTCCATGCGGGCATGTATAAGGCTTTTCACACTTGCGCCATTTTTTGATTAACTCCTGCATTTGGAATAAAGATAATTCTTGATTAGCCTTTACTGCGGCTTTGCAAGAGGTGGTTATAAGAATTTTTTCTTCAAGTCCTGCAATATCACCATTAATATTTTCTAAAATATCTGATAAAATTTCTTTCGTATTAACGCGTGAAAGAAGTTGAGGCACTTTTTTAAACGTTACTTCTGTATCATTTAAAACTTCAATTTCAAAGCCAAAATGATTGAATTTATCAGCGTTTTCTCTTAATAATTGAGCCTCTGACGGTGAAACCTCAATAATATCAGAAATAAATAAAATTTGTGATGCAATTTCTTTTTGTGTTTTTAATTTTTCGTAAATATATCTTTCATCAGCAATATGTTGGTCAACAATTTCAAGCCCTTCATCTTTTTCAATTAAAATATAAGTCTTTTTATATTGCCCAATAATTTTTTCTTCAAATTCAGCTTCTTGCGATGTAATTTGCGAAACCATTTGTTGTTGACGAGGTTGCTCAAAAGGCTTATCTTCAACGGGCGCAGAATATGTTGGTTTTGTCGGCACATTTTGAATTGGTTTCATAAATACTTCCTGAATTGGTTTTATCGGCTTTATGTCGCTAATATACACGTCATCAGAAGGCTTTTCTTCAGTTTTTTGAAATTCTACCACGCTAATCGTGTTAGTTACGGGTCTTTCAGAATAATTTGAAAGCGCCATGTCTATGCCAGAATAAATAAAACTGAAAATTTGGTTTGTATTTTTGTATCGAACCTCTTTTTTTGTCGGGTGAACATTTACATCAACATCTGTTGGCGGAAGTTCAAGATTTAAAACTACAAATGGGTATTTTCCTTTTGCAATTAAATTTTTGTATGCAGTATCAATTGCCTTTTGAAAAATTGGACATTTTACCGTTCTGGAATTGATATAAATATTATATTTCTTGCTAGAGCGAGTAAAATCAGGTGTTGATACATAACCCGAAATTTTAAGGTGAGAAATTTCGTCAGTTTTTAAAACTTCTTTCAAGTTTTCAGCCGTTTCTCGAGAAAAAATTTCTTTTATTGTATTTAATTGATTACCAAAACCGCTCGTTTTAAGAACAGTTTTATCATTATTTTTTAGTTCAAAAGCTACATTTGAATTGATTAACGCTAATTGTTGAATTAACTCTTGAATATAAGAAAATTCAGTTTTTGAACTTTTTAAAAATTTTAAACGTGCTGGAATATTGTAGAATAAGTCGTTTACATTCATAATTGTCCCAATGGCACAACCTGTTTGAGTTTGTTTAACTTCTGAATCTTGACATTCTACCTTGAATCCGTAGTCGTAATCTTTTGTTCTTGTTGTACAAGTTACTTTTGCAATGGAAATTATACTTGCAAGTGCTTCACCTCTAAATCCTAGGGTTTCAATTGCATATAAATCGTCAACATTTTTAATTTTGCTTGTGGCATGCTTTGAAAAAGCTAATAAAATATCATCAGGGTGAATGCCAGAGCCGTTATCAGCAACTCGAATATTTCTGCAATCATTAGAAATTTCAATGCTAACTTTGCTAGAACCTGCGTCAATAGAGTTTTCTACAAGCTCTTTGACAACCGAAACAGGGCGTTCAATAACTTCTCCAGCTGCAATTTGATTTATAAGATTTTTTGATAGTTGATGTATTCTTGCCATAATTTAATTATAGCTTAAAAATAAAGAGAAATAATTAAAAATTTTAATTGTATTTGTAACAATTGTAAATGTAAAAAGTTGAAAAAGTGCAATTTTTAAAATTCAGTAAATTTGCTTATTGTACAAGGATTTTAAATAAAAATGTAACAAAATGTAAATGTTTAAAAAGTGTATAATTGACAATTAATTAACAAGGTTGTATTATAAAGGTAAGGAAATTAAAGTGAACGTTACCCCAATAAAAAACACTAAATTTGAGACCATTAATAATATATATTTACCCAAAAGGAAGCAAGGAAAAATAACAAACAATGCTTCTTATTTTACTGCAAACTTTGATTTATCGTACCCTAAACACTTAATCAATTTTACTGGTAATGCTCCAAGTATTACAAAAGCTACTGTAATCAGTCCAGATGGGCATGAGACAGCTTTAGAAAAAACTAAAAATGGTGGTTTTATTGTTGAGTCAAAGACTTCAACAGAATTAATTTATGGTAATGATGCTAAAAAATATTTAGATAACAAGGTTAGATTTAATAAGGATACTCACGTTATCTTTCCTAAAAAAGCAAAAGGTAAAATTACAATTGACGGCGTTACAACTAAGATTGACGAAAATACTGCAATTGTTATTAACAAAGGTACTGATGCAAAAATAGAGGTTACAAAAGGTTATCCAATGGTTATGACCTCTGGTAATAGTTTTGATTGGTATTCAAAATATTCAAACCGTTATGATGATGATTTAATTAAGGGCAAATATGCTGAATTACGTGAGATTAATGCTCATCTTTACAATGGCGAAATTAAACGCGAAAAATTTAATGATGAAGTTGTAAACAAATTAATTGAAAAAGATTTTGTCGTTGAAAAAGAAGATAATTATATTAAGTTTAAACGTTATTATGTACCTGAATTTATGGCTGATGAACTTAAAAAGAACGATTTTTCAGAAGAAGAAATTAATTCTTTAATGCCTATTTATAAAGGTCTTCGCGATGCAAAAATAGAAAGTAAAATTAGCAAAAAAGGTTTTCGTCATGATATGAGTGATGAAGTTCTTCAAAAACTAAAAGATGCGAAAATTATACATAAATCAAATATTAAAAACGACGAAATTGTTTATTGGACAAGAAATTACAAAAATTCTTATGAATTGAAAGGTCGATTAAAACCACTCGAACTTTCTGAAGATGAAACAAAAACGGTCGTTTCTGCTTGGAGAAAAGATAATAAAACCGGATATGATTTAACAGGTTTGAAATTCTTGTCCGACAATGTTTCAATGTATTCATTTGATCAAAAATTAAATAACTGGTCGTTAGAACCGAGTTGCTGGATTACTAATTCAACTGCAATGTCAACAAGAGATGGCAAAACAATGAATATGGGTACATCAATTGTACAATCTGACATTGAAACACCAGTTGATATGCGTAAATTGCATAAAAGCGAAAGATTACATAAGCACCCAGCAAGAGATGACAGAGCGCAATCAGAAATTTACTTAGTAACAAGTGGTTGTGCGGCTTTGAATATTTTAAAAGACGGCAAACCAACAGTAAAAATTATTAAACAAGGCGAAGTTGCGATTATTAGTCCTGGAGTTGTGCATTGTGTAAATTCTGTTATTGGTGAATATGAACAATTAGTTTCGCAAGTTCCTTCTGCTTTTCAATATGGATTTGGATTTAAAGAAGAAGTTGATGAAAACGGATTTGATATGCAAGCACTTTCAAAAGAAGCGGAACAAGACCTTATTGAAGCTAAGAAAACTATAAAATAGTGGGTCGCAGTTTGTGAGTCGTGAGTTGACTTTTCAATCATAGCAATTCATTACTCACCATTTACAATTTACAAATTTATCCCCTATTTTGTGTAGAGGTTTTTTTCAAATCTCATACTTTTATTTGATTTATTATTTCAAAAAATTTTATATTATTAAGACACAAAGAGGGACAGAGGATAAGTAATAAGAGATGGCAAAAGTAAATCTTAAAGAAGCACAAGGACGTGCTAACTTAAATGTCGTTACAACAAATCCGATTAAAACGACTGCTTACAATGATATTAACTTAAAGGAATGGAGAAATTATCCAGAAGTTAAGACAGATACTTTTTGGCAATTTCCAACAAGATTAAGAACAGGCGGTCATTCTAACGAATACCATGGAAATTATATCCCACAAATTGCACAACAACTTTACGAAAGATATACAAAGAAAAATGATGTAGTTTTAGATTTGTTCTTTGGTTCAGGTACTTCAGGCATTGAAGCTATAAACATGAATCGCCGTTGTATTGGGGTTGAGCTTAAACAAGAATTAGTTGAACACGTTAGTGAAAAATTCACTCCAAAACAGTTGGTTACAGACGTGAACATAATATGTGCCGATTCTACAACAGAAGATGCAAAAGAAAAAATTCAAGCCAGATTAGAAGTAATGGGCGAAGAAAAAGCACAACTTCTAATCTTGCACCCACCCTATGATGACATCATTAAGTTTTCTGATAAAAAAGAAGATTTGTCAAACTGTTCATCAACAGAAGAATTTTATGATTTATTTGAAAAAGTAGCTCAAAACGGTTATGACTTGTTAGAAAAAGGTAGATTTGCCGCATTAATTATTGGCGATAGTTACAAAAATTCTCAAGTTCAACCTTTAGGCTTCAAGTGTATGGAAAGAATGCAAAATCTTGGTTTTATCTTGAAATCAATTATTGTTAAAGATATTCAAGGTAATGAAAGAGCAAAAGGTAAAACAGCTAACTTATGGCGATACAGAGCTCTTGCTGGCGGATTTTCAATCTTTCAACACGAATATATTTTCATATTCCAAAAAGTTTAATAAAACATTTCACACACATAATATTTCATTTACCCCAAAACCCACCCACATTCACACACAAATCAAAACGGCGACTGCGAAGCAGTCGCCGTTTTGTTATAAAAGATACCGCAACAAGTGTGGTATGACAAAATATTTTTAATGCCCAACAGCCAAACCTGCAAAGAAGCTGATTACCATAAGACCTACGATAATACAGTAATATGCGAAGAAATTCATTGAGAATTTTGCAACAAATTTAAGGAAATATTTTATACAAACATAACCTACTACTGCTGAAACAAGAGTTCCAACAAGAATTGCGGTCCAATTGAAAGTTGCAAGTTCTTGTGGATTAATTTCGAGCATTGGGTAAACAATGCTTGTGCCTAAAATAATTGGTATTACAAGCAAGAAAGAAAATTTTGTACTTGTAACCCTGTCTAATCCAGTAAATAAGCCTGTTGCGATAGTCCAACCTGAGCGAGAAAACCCTGGAAATGCAGCAAGACCTTGAGCTAAGCCGATTAAGATTGCGTGTTTTAAACTTAATTGGTCTGTATGTTCTTTTTGGTGTTTTGATTTGAATTCACTAAAAAATAACACAAAACCTGTCAAGATTAGCAAGAATGCGACTATTTCAGGATATACCATTAATTTTTCTGAGATATCTTTTAATGGATATGCAACTAAAACTGTAAAGACTGTGCCAATTAGTATATAAGCACCCATTTTTGCATTTGTGTTAGAAAAATCTTTAGTCCAAAGTGCTTTAAAAAAGTCTTTTGTTATATCCCAAATTTCTTTTTTAAAGTAAATTAAAACTGCAATTAATGTTCCAACATGCAACATCATGCTCAAGAAAATTTGTTGAGCTGAGCCTAAATCAATAGTTGAGCCGTTAAGAACTGCTGTTATGTTTTGCGTAAAAACAATGTGAGCAGAGCTTGAAATTGGTAAAAATTCACTCAACCCCTGAACTATACCAAGAATAATTGCTTGTAAAATCGTCATTATTCAACCTCAAAGTAGCTTGCGCAAGATTCTCTGCTTTCCCAAACTGAAATTTTGTACAATTCTACGTATTTTTCTTTTAATTTGTAATAAACATAATTTGCAATAAATTCGCTACTTGGACTTTCATCTTTGAAATCAGGCAATTCGTTTAGGTCTTGATGATCTAAATCTGCTAAAAGAAGTCTTAAATCTCTTTTTAAGGCTTTAAAGTCAACTAAAATATTACTTTGATCTAAAATTTCACCTCTGACAAAGGCTTCAACTAACCAATTATGTCCATGTTGGTTTTCGCATTTGCCACCTTCGTAATCTAATAAATGGTGTGCTGCTGAAAATTCTACTTGTGCTCTGATTTCGTACATTTTAAACTCCTATTTATTTTCCCTCTGATACTGTATATTCTTTTTTAATGCCTTGTGCATCAAGAATAAAGTCTGTTAATTCTCTTACTGCTCCACGTCCGCCGTCTTTTGAAGAAATAAAGTTACAAACACTTTTAACTTCATCAACTGCGTCGTTCGGGCAACATTTTAAACCAACTTTTTCAAGTATGCATAAATCTGGTAAATCGTCGCCCATATATGATACTTGGTCATAAGTAAGGTCATATTTTTTCATAATTTCTTCCAACGCAGGAAGTTTATATTTTTGACCCTGATATAATTCTGTAATATGTAAGTTTTCCGCTCTATGCTTAACTGTTCCGTTATTTCTTGCGGTAATTATTGCAGTAATAAAGCCTGCATGTTGAATCCTAACCAAGCCATGACCGTCTTTTACGTTAAAACTTTTATATTCAACGCCGTTTTCATCATAAGTTACTTCGCCGGTTGTCATAACTCCGTCAACATCAAATGCTAATAATTTAATCTTTGAGGCTTTTTCTTTTAAAACATCATTCATTAGACTACTCCTGCTCTTAATAAATCGTGAACGTGTACAATTCCTAAAGGTTTACCATTTTCGTTAACAATTGGTAAAGATGTGATAGAATATTTTTCCATCAAATGCAAGGCGCTTGCTGCGTAAGAGTTTGATTTAACTGTTTTTGGCGATTTTGTCATCGCTTCAATTGCCTTTAAGTTTTGTACATTTTTATATTTTATTAAATTTCTTCTAATATCACCGTCAGTAATAATACCAGTCATAACGCCAGTATTATCAACGATAATAGCAAGTCCTAATTTGTGAGAAGAAATTGTTTCAATTACATCTGTGAACATGTCATTTTCTTTTCCAATTGGTAAATCGCTGGTCTTCATTAAGTCTGAAACTCTGTATGTAAAGCCTTTACCAAGCGCTCCAGATGGGTGGAAGATTAAGAAATCTTCTTCTGTAAATCCACGTTTTTCTAATAAACAAATAGCTAAAGCGTCGCCAACTGCTAGTGTAACGGTTGTTGATGCAGTAGGGGCTTTGCCTAGAGGGCATGCTTCTTTTTCAACAGAAACATCGAGAATAACGTCGCTTGCTTGACCAAGTGTTGAATTAGGATTGCCAGTCATGCCAATTATTGAAAGACCAAATCTTTTTAAAAGTGGTAAAAGATTTAATAATTCTTGAGATTCTCCACTATTTGAAATTGCAATAATAACGTCATCTTTTGTGATTATACCAGAGTCGCCATGTGTGCTTTCTGCTGGGTGTAAGAAATAAGCTGGTGTTCCCGTAGAAGATAATGTTGCAGCAATTTTTTTACCGATATGACCTGATTTGCCCATACCTGTTACAATAACTCTGCCTTTGCAGTTATAAATTAATTCAATTGCCTTTTCATATTGTGAAGCATCAAGGTTATTTTTAATTCTTAAAATAGCGTTAGCTTCAATATCTAAAACGTTTTTGGCTGTATCTATTAAATTTATTGTTTTCATTTTACACTCCGTCTTTTATATTATACAATAACATCTCATACAAAAGTAGTAATTTAACATAAATTTTCAAATTTTCGTAATGTTTTGTCCGAAATTCTCAATGTAAGAGAGTAGAAAAGATGTTAAACGCACAAATTAAGAACAAGTTTATTACCCCGCAAGTTAGTAAAAATTCAACTAATATTACTGAAAGTATCAAAAAAGAAATTAAAAAAAGTAAATCGGCAAACATGACTTTTGATATTTCAATGCTAAATATTATTGATGCAACAAAAGTCGCATCTATTGCTTCAACTTATCACTTTTTAAAGTTTGAAGAAGGCAAAATTGATTGGCTTGTTTCGTCAAAAGAAGTTGAAAAAATGCTTAAACCTTTGAATTTAGGTAATAGTAACTTTATTTTCACCTGAGAATTATTCTAAACAATACCCTGTTGTCTAATTTTATTTTTAAGTTGAAATCTTAAAATAAAATGAAAAGTAGGTGAGATTATGACAACAGAAACATTATACAGTATTAAAAAAAGTGAATTAAAAGAATTAAACAATTTATTTATTGAATTAACTGCAAAAAATTGTAATCAGCATTGTAAGCATTGCTATATAGATTTTCCATTTTCAAAAGCACCTAAGGATTTTATAAATATTGATAAAATTAAAAATGCGCTAAATGATACAAAAGGTGAAAACCTTTATTGTATTTATTTAACAGGTGCAGAACCAATGTTGCACCCTGATTTTAACGCGATTTTAAGGCTATGTTTAAAAACTACAAATGTTTGTATTTGTACTAATGGTTCGTTTTTGAATGAGAAGAAAGTAAGATTTCTGAAAAAAGTTGAAGACGAATCAGTTAACGAAATTATATTTATGTTGCCGATAGATCATTATGATGAAATAAAAAGTGATGATATCAGAGGTCGCGGAACATACAGACAAATTTTGCACGCTTCTAAAATTCTTGTAAAATATGATTTTAACCCGATTTTTAGCGTTACAAATTACTATAAACTTGATAAAAAAGAACTTTTAACAAACTTTAAGCGAGTTTTTGATAATATTGATGTACGCGTTGAGGATTGTAATTTTCAAATAAATGAATTTTATAATAAATATTCAAAAGAAGATTTGATTGTTGAAGAATATAAAAACTTAGATTGCCAAACAGGGAGAATTTTAACAGAAAAAGGCGTGTATGTTTGTCCGTTTTTAGCGAATGACCATAGAGGAAGAATGGGTGCAGATTTTACCGATTATGGTAAAAAAATGTGCTTAGAAACACCATACTGCGCAACTTGTGCTAAAAATAAAGAAAAAATGTTCTCAATTAACTACAAATATTTTGAATGCTAGAGTTGATTATTCTTTAGAGGATTTTGACTTACCTTTTTTAGGTTCGTTATTATCCTCGTTGCTATTATTAGCTTCTTCTTCATCTGCATTATCAGTATTTTCAGTAGCTCTAGTTTCTTCTTCAGATTTAAAAGTATATAAAGTAATTGATAAATTAATTAATAATATTCTTTTATTTTTTTCATAAGGATAAATTTCAATACTATTCAAGTTTATTAAATAGTTGTATTTATATAAATCTGAAATAAAACCTTCAAAATCTGTGTAGTCAGAAATGATTTTCATGTCTAATTTACAAGCACTATAATGTGTTTTATCACCTTTGATAAAAACATCATCTTCTGGGTCAATTGTAGACTGAATAGAGTGAGTTTTAATGTGATTTCTTCTTGCCATTTCAATAACATCATCTAACAAAACTGCGAAAGTTGATTCAGAGTCTGTTGCATTTCCGCTAGGTTCGTATATTTTTTTTGTCATTGTGTCTAACATACGAAGTTTCTTTTTTCTTTCAACTTTTTCTTTTGCGATAGAAAGTTGTTTATTAATAGATTTGCTAACCTCAGTTTGAGTTTTAACTTGATTATATAAATTTATTGTAGAAATAAATTTTGGTTGAATTTGTTTGAAAAGCATTACGGCTACTAGAATAACTAGTCCTAAATACATTAAACATTCTTTATATTTTTGTAAATTCTGCATGAGTTAAAATCCTTGTTAGAAGTGTTCAATTGATTCTAAGTTTGCAGGTAAATTTTTAGGTGGTTGTTGTTGACCTTTACCTTGTTGCAAACTTTTGCTTAAACCTGAAAGTCCCCTGTTACCAGAGTCTTTGTCTGTCGTTTCTTCTTCTTCTTCACCAGTGCTCAAGAAATCTTCAAATAAGAAACCTTTTCTACGTTTTGCACCAGAGTTGTCTTTGTTTTTGTCATTAGAAGAACTATTCAATTGATTTTCTTGTTCTTGTAATTCTTCTTCTGTCAAGTTTGTTATTTCAAATTCATAGAATGAAGGTTTTATGCTGTTCAAGTCTTCGATAACTAAGTTACCAACAGAATCTGCTGACATCTCTAAACGGCTTAATCTCAAATCTGAATCAATAACGGACATTTTTAAACCTTTGTAAAATGCATAAACGTTTTCAACAGAGGTTGCACGTCCAATGATATCTATTTTTTTGTCGCCGTTAATATTCAAATAAATTAACCATGTATTTGCAGGTAAGCTTGCACCAATAGCAGTATAATAAATGAATTTTGTTCGGTTAATAGCCTGAACAGTGTTGATTTCAAGTTTATCGTCAAATTCATTTTTTTTATCAATACCTTCGTAGTTTGCAAGTTCTGTTTTTGCACTTTCCAATTGTCTATTGATATCATCTAAAGTGGATTGTTGATTTGTACTTAAAACATTTAAAAGATAAAGTATTAATAAAGCTGGTACAATAACAATAGCAGCTATAATTAACGCAGATTTTTTTACGAATGCAGAGGTTAACTCAATTTCTGTATTATTAATTCTGATTTTTGGGGCTTCTTCTGCGATAAAAGCATTTGCGTCAATACCTTGTCCAAGTAAATTGAATTTAAATGGATAATCAGAAATGTTGTAAATACCAGAACCAATAACTTCAGGTGTTATTTTTAAAACAAAATTTGGTAAAATGTTATATGAAGCTTGCATCAACGGATTTTGAACGTATTTATTACTTTCTAAAAATTTAATATTTCCGTCAAAAGGTATTTTCATTGATAAAACTTCAGCAGAAACAATATCTGTTTCTGAAACGATGTACAAATAATTTGCTGGAATTGTTTGTAAAGTTAATTGAGCTGAAGAAATGATAGCTTCATAAATTTCATCACCGACGAAAGAACGGAGAGCCAGAGGTTCTTCTCTATATTCAATAACACTTTTTCCAGTTAGAGTAATCATTGAATAACTATTTGGATTGATAACCATTAAGTTCCAGGTTGTATTTGGAGCCATTTGCTCTTCGGCAAGCAAGTTATAGCTTAAAGTTTTCAATAAAGAGTTCGGTGCTGTTTCAATAGCAATCAAAGTACAACCGATTTCAACACATGCTGCATTTATTTCATCAAGTGCAGATTGTTGAATTGCACCATAAAGAACTTCTCTGTTTTCTTTATTCCCTGCTGGATAAGCGTCAACCCAGCTGATAACAGGGTCTTGGCGTTTGAAAATGTAAGAAGCTTGTTCAACTTCTGAAATAATAGCACTTGTTACCGCTTCATCGCCGAGCATGGTTGGTAATGAAATTAAACCATAATGAACAGAAGGTAATGTTAAAACGATGTTACTTTTTCTGCTGATTTTTAATTCGTCAAATAACTCAATTAAAACCTCTCTAAAACGGTCATAATCAGCAATTTCTCTCTTTGAATAGTCATAATCAAGTTGTTTGCAAGCATATTTTTCAATGACTTTGGTTTTTAAATTAACCTCTATCATTTCAAGACCAACTGATGGCGACATTGCAACGCCGACAGTAATTTTGGTATTTGCACCCAGCTGTGATAATAATTGATTTAACATATGTTCAGTATTTTTTATTATTTTTATTATATAATTGTCTTGGGTATATTATAATTTAAACATAATTGCACGTCAAATATTATTAAAACAAGGCGAATTATATGCTAAAAGATGAAATATTAAAACTAAAAAAAGAAAAAAACGCAGTAATATTGGGTCATAGTTATCAAAACCTCGAAATTGACGAGGTCGCAGATTTTGTTGGTGATTCTTTATATTTAAGTCAAATGGCTGGCAAAACAGATGCGGACATAATTGTTTTTGCTGGAGTTTATTTTATGGCGCAAACTGCAAAAATAATTTCGCCAAACAAAAAAGTTTTATTGCCAAATATGCAGTCAGGTTGCTTAATGGCAGATATGATTGATTTAAACCAATTGAGAGAATTTAAGGCAAAAAACAAAGATGTTCCTGTTGTTTGTTATGTAAATTCAACTGCTGAGGTTAAATCAGAATGTGATGTTTGTTGTACAAGTTCAAATGCTCTTAAAGTGGTAAAAAATCTAGGTGTTCCAGAGGTTTTATTTGTACCTGATACATATTTGGGTAAATGGGTTGAAAGTCAATTAGGAAATGTTAAAGTTAATACATACAACGGTTTTTGCCCAACACATTTACGTATAAAGGCAGAAGATGTGCTTGATGCCAGAAAAAAATATCCAGGTGCAGAAATTTTAGCGCACCCAGAATGTCATAAAGGTGTTTGTGATTTAGCGGATTTTGTTGGTAGTACAACTGCTATTATGAAATATGCAAAAGACTCAGATAAAAAAACTTTTGTTATTGCTACTGAAAAAGGCGTTGTTGACAGGCTAAAACGTGATTTTCCAGAAAAAGAGTTTGTTCTTATTAAGGAAAATATTATATGTCCAAATATGAAGCATAATACTTTGGAAGATATTTACAGCGTATTAAAAAATGAAAATAATGAAATTCTTGTTGATGAAGAAATTTCGAAAAAGGCATTGAACTGTATAAATAAAATGTTTGAGGTTTGCAAGTAATGGAAGATATAATTTACGGCAAAAACTCTGTGCTTGAGGCTTTAGAGTCAGCAAACCGAGAAATTAATAAAATTTTAATTTCTAACAGTATTCATACAGACGGAAAAATTTCCAGAATTAAAGAATTAGCACAGAAAAACGGAATTGTTTTTCAATTTGTTGCAAAAGAAAAATTTTCTCAATACGCAGAGTTTAATCATCAGGGTGTGGTTGCGTTTACATCTCCAATTAAGTACACAGAATTAGAAGATTTTCTGGCAAAAGAACATACAAATGCTTCAATCGTTATGCTTGATGGGGTTGAAGATGCTCATAATTTAGGTGCAATAATTAGAACTTGCGTTTGTGCAGGTGTCGATGCAATCATGATTCCGTCAAGACGTAGTGTGCAGATTAATTCAATTGTTGAAAAAACGTCAGCTGGAGCGGTTAATCATATCCCAATCATTAAAGTCAATAGCCCAGTTAGTGCATTACAAAGGTTACAAGAAAAAAACTGGTGGGTAATTGCGGCAGAAGCAGATGCAAAAGATAATTATTATGATATAAATTATACGGACATGAATTTTGTACTTGTAATGGGTGCAGAGCATGCAGGTGTTTCAAAATCTATAATTAAATTATCAGATTTTCAGATTAAAATTCCAATGATGAATGATTTTAACTCCTTAAATGTTTCTAACGCTTTGAGTATAATTATTTTTGAAGCAGTTAGACAGAAGAATGTTAAATAATTCTTTTTTGTGGAATAACATGATTAAAGGTAGATTTTATGAGTGAAAAAACAGAACAATTTGAATTAATAGATGAAATTTCGGAAGAAGGCGTTGATTTTCATAGTCTTCAGGCCGAAGATGAAGACGAAGAAAATATTCTTGACAATGTGGAAGATCCCAAAGTTCAAGAAAGTTTAAATTCTGTAAGTACAGATGATTCTGTTAGAATTTATTTACAACAAATCGGTAAAATTCCTTTGCTTTCAGCAGAAGAAGAACTTGATGTTGCTAAAAAAATTAAAAATGAAAAATGTGAATTTTCGAAAAATATTTTGGTAAATGCTAATTTACGTTTAGTTGTTAGTATCGCAAAAAAATATATCGGGCGAGGCTTGTCTTTCTTGGATTTAATTCAAGAAGGTAATATTGGTTTAATGAAGGCCGCAGAAAGATTTGACTATGAAAAAGGATATAAGTTTTCAACTTATGCAACCTGGTGGGTTCAACAGTCTATAACTCGTGCTATTGCTGATAAAGCGCGCGCTATAAGATTACCTATTCACATGATTGAATCTTTGAATAAAATTAAAAAAACAACTCTTGATTTAACAACTGAATTAGGCAGAAATCCTACAAAACAAGAAATAGCATACCGTTTAGGAATTTCTGTTTCTAAACTTACGCAAATTTGTAAATCTGCGCAATCTACAATTAGTATTGAAGCGCCAGCTAATAAGAAGGAAGATTCTACAAAAATTGCAGACTACATTGTTGACGAATCAACTGAAACTCCTGATTCTCGAGTAACTCAAGAGAGTATGCTTGAAGATATTCAAAAAATGTTGAGCCAATTAATGCCAAAAGAACGTGATGTTTTAATCATGCGTTATGGCTTAGATAGCAATGGTGAAAAGAAAACATTAGATGAAATAGGTTCTCATTATGGCGTTTCGCGAGAAAGAATTCGCCAAATTGAAAATAGGGCTATTTCTAAACTTAAAAAACTTTGTAAAAATGAAAATCTTACAATTGGTTTAAAAAATTATTTTGGCGCTTAATCGCGTTATTCTTCTTCTTCAACCCAGCGTTTTACGTCGAAACGTAAATCTTTTACGTTCATTTTTAAGGACTTTAAATACGGTTCAAAATCTTTTAAAATTTTGGTTTTTCTAAGCATAAGTTCTTGTGCGACTGCAGAATTTTTGCATGCGATGACCATAACCGAATTTGCTGTCATAGAATAAGGTTTTGAGTTGGTTTTGAATTTTTCCCCGACAACATTTTTCCAAAACTTAAACAGATTTGTTTTTGTTATAGCTTTTTTGAAATCTTTATCTTCAAGCATTTTTGAAATTGTTTCATCAATACCTTCAAAATTTGTATATAAAACCTTTTTAGCCATATTTAACTCGTTTTTTGTTTTGTGTTATAATCAAGAAATGGAACATTTGAATTTAGATAATAGCATAAAAATTTCAAAAAATATATTAATTATATCGCACGTAAATCCTGATGGCGACACATTAGGCTCAATGCTGGCTTTAAGGGATTTAATTTATAACAAATATAAGAAAAAACCAGAAATGATGGTTATTTCAAAAGTGCCTAAAATGTATGAATATTTGAAAGGCGTAAAAGATGTAAAACATGTTAGTGAATTTGATAATTCACGCGTATATGACATGGTAATATTAGTTGATGTAGCTGCGTTAGACCGAATTTTTGATGCACAAGTTTTTTATGAAAAAGCTATTATAAAAGTTGCGATTGACCATCACAAAACGAACAATTATGATGCAAATATTAGATATGTAGAAGGTGATGCAAGTTCAACGGGCGAAGTTTTGTTTAAGATTGCGGAAAATCATGGTTGGCAAATGGACGAAAATATTGCAGAAGCTATATATACGGCAATTTTAACAGATACTGGTGGGTTTAGATTTGATAATACAAGTGCCTTAGCTCTAAAAATAGCGTCTAAATTGGTTAAACTAGGCGCAAAACCTCAAAAAATCTATAAACATTGTTATGAAATGAAATCAAAAAATGTTGTAATGTTTCAGGCTCATTGCGTGAATAAAGCTGAATTTCGTGCGAAGGACAAAATTGCTTATATAACAGTTTATAAAAAAGATGTTGAAAAATTTGGCGGTGGAGAAGATTTTACAGAAGGTCTTGTTGAAAAACTTAGAGCAATTGATACAACAGAAATTGCGTTTATTTTGAAGGAAATTGACAATAAAATGTTTAAAGTTTCTATGAGAAGTAAAACTCTTGATGTTGCAGAAGTTTGTTCTGAATTTAACGGTGGCGGACATAAGTTTGCCGCAGGTTGCGTACTTAAAGGCTCTGCGTCTTCTTGTGTGAAAAAACTTCTTGAGCAAATTAAAAAACAAGGTTTGGAATGAAAAAGGCAATAGTTTATTTAAAAAGACTAATAAAATCAATGGTCGGAAACGACTTTTTTGGAATGGCTTCGGAAATGAGTTATATGAGTTGCCTTGGAATTTTTCCTTTAATGCTTTTTTTAACGGGCGTTTTTGGTTGGGCAGGAAAACATGAATTTTTAAGACCTATTTTTGTTTTTATGTCCTCAATTATGCCAGGGGATTCGATGGGGTTAATTCAAACTGTTTTAAGAGAGGTTATTTTCTATTCAAAAGGCGGTTATTGGGCAGCTTTAGGTTTTGTTATTACGTTGTTTTTAACAACAAATATGTTGGCGATTATATCTAAAGGGTTAAACAGAGCTTACAAAATTAGTGAAACGCGTTCCTTTGTTTATACCAGAATAATGGCGTTTTTAATGGTTTGTGTAAATACTGCCGTTTTATTTATAACAATAAACTTAATCATCTTTGGAAAAGTTTTCTTGAATTTCTGTGTCGCATATTTGAATTTAGGCGAAGATGTTGCTTCAATGTGGTTGTTCTTACGTTGGCCTATTGCCTTTATTGCATTATACATAATGGCATTTTTACAATATTATTTGTTACCAGATTTAAAAGGCCCAGAATTGTTAAAACTCAAAAGTACTGTTCCAGGGACATTTTTCTTTTCAATTTCTTGGTTGTTAGGTTCTTGGGGTTTTTCGATTTATGTAAATAGTTTACATACGTATAACTTTGTGTATGGTACTATTGGTGCGTTTGCTGTACTTATGGTGTGGCTGTATTATACGTCATTACTAATTCTTGTTGGGGCTGAAATTAACTCTCAGGTTTATAATCGTTTGGAGATTACAAATGGAAAATAAATCGACTTTACACGTTAATTACTCAACGATAGTAAGTCTTGTTGATGAAAATTCAAAGGTCTTGGATTTGGGTAGTGGTGATGGCACTTTGTTAAAAATGCTCAAGGACACAAAAAATGTATCTGGTAAAGGTATTGAAATTAACCAAAACAGCGTTATTGAAAGTATTCAACAGGGTGTAAGCACAATTCAAGGCGATATTGACGAAGGCTTAATGCAGTTTAGCGACAAAGAATATGATTATGTGATTTTAAATAGCACACTTCAATCTACCGAAAAACCAGATTTTGTTATAAAAGAAATGCTTAGAGTCGGTAAAAAAGTTGTCGTAAGTGTTCCAAATTTTGCATATTGGAAAGTAAGATTATATTTATTGTTTAAAGGAAAAATGCCAAAATCCAAAAGATTACCTTTTGAATGGTATGATACTCCAAACATTCACTTGCTTACAATTAACGACTTCTTTGAATATGCTAAAAAAAATGATATAAAAATTTTAAAAGCAATGTATTTTACAAATGGTAAACAAAAACGCGGAATTTTTGTTAAAAATGTAAGTTCCCTATTTGCAGAAGAGTCAATATTTGTTCTTTCAAAATAGGTTGTTGCTTTTTTGAAATCACTTTGATATAATTATCTTAAATATTAGGAGATACTATGAGAAACGTAATTATCTATACAACTAAAAAACAATCTGATATCAAGGATACACTTGAACACTTAGATAATATTGAAGAAATTGATATTAGAGTTGAATTGTCTAATGATTTGAAAGAATATGAACTTTTAAATCCTTCTTTATTGATTATTGAAGATGTTCCAAATCTAAAAGATATCTTGATGACAACAAAGTTTAAAGTGCCAGTATTATTTGTTGGCGATGTTATTAATGATGTTACTATCAGAGCGATGAGTTATGATTATATCCAAAAACCAATTAACAAGGATATTTTAGTTGTTAGAATTAATTCTTTATTGAAAATCAAAGAATACCATGACAAAATCAATGAAGTTTCAACAACAGATGAATTAACAGGACTTCATAACAGAAAATATTTACAAGAACGCTTAGATGCAGAAATTTCTCGTGCAAGACGTTACAAAACTCCATTGTCATGCTTATTATTTGATATCGACTTCTTTAAAGTTGTAAACGATATGTATGGCTATGAATGGGGCGATGTTCTTTTAAGAAACATGTCTGATAAATTGAAACAAATGATTAGAAAAGAAGATGTTTTAACTCGTTATGGCGATGAAGAATTTATCGTAATTCTTCCAAATACATCTGAAGATAACGCGTTTTTATTTGCAGAACGTTTCAGACGTGATATTGAAAAAATGGAATTTATTCCAGCAGGTGAAGAAGAAAGACACCCTATTACAGTTTCAGGTGGTATTTCAACGTACCCTTGCTTGAAAAATGTTGATGAAGATGCAAATACAATTATTAGATATGCAGAACATGCTTTGTATAATGCAAAAAAACGTGGTAAAAATAAAATCGTTCAATTCTCTCAAATTAACTTAGAATTTTAAGATTTTTAACGAATTTAAAAAGGCGGTCGATGAAAATTTTCATCGACCGCCTTTTTATTGAATTTATTAGATATTTTCAAAAACTTCACACTTATATTCAGGATATTCTTTTAATTTTTCTTCAATTTCTTCAAATTTTAAAAGTCCTTCTGTTGCACCAAAATTTGAAACAACAGAACTTGAATTTACAGATGCGTAAGTTAAGGCTTTGCAAATGTCGGTATTTTTGGCATGGAGAGTTGCACAAAGAGTTGACGCAAAAGCATCTCCCGCACCAAGTGTTGAAACAACCTTGCTAGGAAATATTGGTGCAAAATATATTTTGTCTTTTGCATAAGCATAAGCGCCTTTTCCACCATCTGTTATAACAATAAGTTGATAGTCTTGAACTTTTAATTTTTTCAACATTTTAATAATATCTGGGTGAATTTTTTCTTTTGAAAAATCTTCTTCTGCTGTATTAGGTCGAACTACAATTCCTGTACACATTTGAGCTTCTTCCTTGTTCATAACAACAATTTGAGCATCTTCAAGGATATGTTTCATGTAGTCAAATCCTTTTTTAAGACTAGAAGAACCTGCGTTTACACAGATTTTAACATCATTTTTATGTGCAAACTCAACTATTGGTTCTAAAATTTTAGTTGATTTTCCGTTTAAAGGTGCTAAATATAAAAATTTGGCTTGTTTTATTGCGTCCCAGTTAATATCGTCTTTCTTAATTTCACCGTTTCCGCCACGATGTGCTAAAACAGTTCTATCGCCTTGAAAACTTACTAAAATTACAGAAAAACCTGTTGAAGTTTTTGGAGTTTGAATAATATTTGATAAATCTAAATTTTTATCTTTTAAGTAGTTTAAAACTCCATGTGCATAAAAATCTTCACCACATTTGAATATTGCAGATGTGTTATAGCCTAAGTTTGCGAAATTTATTGCAGTATTAACTCCGCCACCGCCGACTTTTGTATCAAAATCTGTAATGTCTATTTTTGAACCATATTTGTAACTCATAAATTCTGATTTTTTATCTGTTGATTGCACAGAAACAATATTCGCGTCATCACATTTTACGAAAACGTCAATGGTCGCGCTACCAATGGTTACTATATTAAACATTTTTTCTCCTTAGTTTTTAATAATTCTTGCTGGAAAATTATTTTTTAAAAGTTCATTTGCTAAAGATTGAGCCTTTTGTTCAGATGAAAACGAACCTACTTGCAAGGTGTACATACCTTGAATGTTTTTTACAAAAGGTGTAACGCCTAAATCTGCTTCTTGCAAAATTGATTGTGCAACTTTTGCCTGATCTATTGAAGAATAACTTCCAACAACAACTTTAATATTTGTTACAACTGGTGTTGCAATAGGGGTTTCAATTTGTTTTTGAGGCTGAACGATAGGTTTTGGAGGCATTTCCACAACCTCTTTTTGAAATTTTTCAACTTCTTGTTTAACTTTTTTTACTGGAATTTTAACTTTTTCTTCTAAATCTTTTGAAAAATATTCGTTTTCGTCGTCTTCGTCAAATTTGGATAGTTTTTTTTCTTCAATTTTTTTCACAAAAGAATCAGAATCTTCTGATTGAATAGCTTTAAGTCTATTATCAATAAATCCCTTAACGCCTAAACCTGTTTCTTTTGCGTCAGTTGCACTGTCTTCGCCAATTGCAACATCAACATTTGGTGTCATGTGTCTTGCTGCACCAATGAAAAATACAAGCATAATTAAAAATGTAGTTGTAAAAACTGTTAAGATATTTTGTGCTGTTACATCTTTTTGCTTTTTATAACGCTTATATGTTTGATATTCAGGTTGTTTTCCGCTCATAAAATAATCCTTATTCCTTACAAATATATTTTACTACAAAAAATGTAAACTAATGTAACAAAACATGCCAAAACCCTAAAGAATACATGGTTTTGTGCCGATAAATAGCTTGTCAGGGAAATAAGTTAATTAATAAAGGGTATCGTTATGGGTTTAGCAGCATCACAAGCAAGATTTTTAAATTTAACAGCAAGAAAGACTAACATTGAATATGAAGGTCAACAAATTAACCAACAAAGAACAGTATTGGCTAATCAATCTGCTAGTTACTATAACAGCATGTTGACTTTATCAGTTCCAACTCCTCCTTCAACTGAAACTTATAAAACAACTGTTTACACTTGCACATACGCTGGTAATACTTATACTTTCAACCAAGTAACTGGTAAAGATACAAGCGCTACAATTTCTTGGACTTATTCAGCAGAAGAATTTGTTGCTCAAAAGATTGGTACTACAAATGCAAGCAATCAAAACGGTACATACAAAGCTAATGGTTTAACTTTAATTGCTGGTTCTAATACAAACAAAGCTGCTGAAATCTTAGAAGAAATGAAAAAAGCTACTGGTAATAATTCTTTAAAAGCTGAAGATATTTATTATTCAGATAAACAAAACGGTTCAGCTCACCAATATACATACTACTTAAAAAGTCAATTACCAGCTAATGGTAAAGAAGGTGTTGTTGACTATTACAGACAAGCTGATAAAACAACTTACAACTCAGGTGTTTGGACAGAAGTTTCTATCACAAGAGATGCAAACAACAGAATCGCTGCTTTAAATGGTGGTAAACAAGATGGTAAAGACTTAAACTTAGATTCAATCGCAATTGTTACAACTCAAGTTACAGATAACGATGCATACAATGATGCATACAATGAATATATTTACAAAAACTATTTATACCAACAACAAATGGAAGAAATTAATGCTCAAACATCAGTTATCCAAGCTCAAGACAAAAAATTAGAATTAAGATTGAAACAATTAGATACTGAACAAAATGCAATTTCTACTGAAATGGAATCTATTTCTAACGTAATTAAAAAGAACGTTGAAAAAACATTCAACACATTCGGTTAATAAAGTTAAAAACTCTCTCAATACGAGGGAGTTTTTAGTTAGCAAATAAAAAGGACATCTTTTGATGTCCTGATATAAATTTATTAAATGAATGGTAAGTTTTGTATAAAAATTTTTAAATATAATTCAATAAGCTAACGTTCATTGTTTGTGAAAACATTTGATAGCTTGCTTGAAGTGCTTGATAAGAAGAATACCAGTCTGAAATTGCACTTGGTAAATCTACATCTTCAAGGTTTGAACGTAGTTGTTTAATATTTAAAGTGTCGTTTGTATAGGTTGTTTGCAAATCCTCAAACTGACTGCCTAAAGCTCCTGTTTTTGTGCGTCCAGCGGTAACTTTTACAATACCTTCGTTAATCCCATCAAGGGTTTCACGCGCTTGATTTGTATCGACATCATCTTTTTCTAAAGCTACTTTTAGTTCATACAAGGCTTTGAATGCACCTTCACCAGTTACAGTTTTTGCACCTGTTGCTGGGTCTGTTGTAACTTTTGCGCTTCCGAACATGTCTTTACCGATAAAGTTAATTTGCTCTGTTTTATCTTCTCCGATAAGAGCATACCTTCCTTCATCGTTGCCGTTCCAAGTTAGTCCGTCATCAGTTTTTGTATATGCTGGAGTTGTTGTTCTTGTTCCAGAAAATAAATATTGGTCGCCGTAATTCGTATTTGCAAGCGCGGTAACACTTTCTATGATTGAATCAAGTTGCTGACGATATGCTTCCATTTGTTCCTTGCCTGTTGTGCCGTTTGCAACTGTCATTGCTAAATCATAGGCTTCTTGAAGTTTATCGGAAACACTTTTTAAAGTGTTGTCTGTTTGTGTTAATTCGTTATCGGCCATTTTTAAGTTTGCAACGTAAGTGTCAATATCTCCAAGTTGCGCATTTGCTTTAATAATGCCTCTTGCAGCTGCAGCATCATCGGTTATTGAAGAAACTTTCTTTCCTGTTTGAATTTGTTGAGAAAGTTTATTAAATTTAGCTTGTGTATTGCCAATTTGACCTGTAAAAGATTTATTTAATTGATATGTTGAAACTCGTCCTATTGCCATAATTCAATCCTCGCTGTTTGTTAATGCTTACAATTCCTTTTGCTTGCTTTTTTAGGCTATTTACCTAAATTAACTAACGTATCATATATCTCGACACAAGCTGAAAATACTCTTGCACTTGCGTTGTATGCTTGTTGATAAATTATCATGTTTGATAGTTCTTCATCAAGATTTACGCCGACTTCAGATAAAATTTGATTACTAATATTATCAACAATTGCACCTTGAGCGTCAGCTTGATTTTGTAAATCTTGTGCTTTTAAAGCTGCCTCTGTACCCATTGAAATTAAGTAGTCCTGCAAAGAAAGTCCACCAAGTCCATCAGGTGCATCACCGTAAAAGTTTTTAGATTTTGTGTTAAAAAATGCTAAAGCGTTATCGCCGTTTCCTACGGATTTTTCCCAATCTGCAACTGTTGTATCAACCCTTGCTGCGGCAACCTTATCTGGATTATTGTAAACTTCTTTATTTACGCTTACATTGCCATTAGCATCTACGTCAAATAATTTTGGTGGGTTTTCTGCTAAAATTCCGCCAGCAGGGTTATCTCTATCGTACCAACAAGGAGATTTACCAGTACCGTTAGGATCACCCGTTTGTAAGGCGTTCATGTATTTTACAAAGACATTTTTCAAGGTATCAAATTTTTCGTTTGCTCTGTCTAAATACTCTTTGTTTGCTATTACACCGCCGATTGAACCGCCGTTGAAACTATTAATGATATCTTCTGGTGGTTTTTGTGTTTCTTTGTTGTAATATTTTATTTCTGGATTACCGTCTGCTTTTACGCTATAAGTCAATTCTCCGACAACTTCGCTACCTTTTACAAGGTCATATTTATCAAGTTTTACATTGGCTATACCGTTTGAATTTATTGTTGTTGTAACATTTGCAAGTCCTGAAATGTTAGCTAAAATTTGATCACGTTGCGATTGCAAACTTGTATCATTAGGGTTAGCATTGATTTGACGGTTGATATCAGCTAAACTTTGTAGTGCATCTTTTAATTTTTTTACATCAGTTCCAACTTGCGAAACATTTGCTGCATCTCCTGTTGCGCCAGCTTGCCCAAATAAATTTGCTTTGTAATTTGAAAGATTTTTACTTGTTGCGTTAAATTTGTTTGCAACTGCTTTTGCTCTCTCTACAAAGTTAACTCTCAAACTGTAATCTGTTGGATTTTGGTTTAAAGCGTTTGCTGCGTTAAAAAATTCATTTAAAGAATCTCCAAGAGCGGAATCTTTTAATTCATCTAACAAGTTTGCAATTCCGCCTAAAGCGTCTGCACCTGCTTGTAAGCCTTCATAAATAGAATTTTGTAATCTATAATAATTGTTTAAGTAATCATTTGAAGCTGTTGTAATTCCATCAATTCTAACACCCGCAAGAGATGCAATTTGACCTCTTACACTGTTGTCATAAATTGGAGTACGCATTTCTGCAAAATGAACTGTCTGACGACGATAGCCTTCAGTATTTATGTTCGCAATATTATGAGAAACTACATTCAATGCAGCCTGATTTGCGTTTAAGCCCGTTAAGGCAATATTCATAGCTTTATTAATGGTCATCTTAAACTCCTTTTTAAGCGTCTTCCACTATGGAACTTATGCTTAGCTCACTTTTATCTGTGTTTTTGCCGTACATATCGTAATTATCCGTTTGCGGTTGTGCGGCACTGATAATGATATCTAACAATTTATCAGACATGATTAATCCATGCTTTATTAATTCCACATTTGTTTTTTCTACTAACGCTAATTCTTTTGCAACTTCATTTATCTTTACTTTTTGTTCTTGATAAATTTTTTCAAATTCAGGATATTCCTTGCTTGCAACTTCAATTAAATTGTTAATTTTTGAAGGTGATATGTCGTTTTCTGTACAGTAATCTTCGCGTTTTTTGTTAACTTGTTTGATTGTGTTAACGTGTGCCAAAATTTTTTCGTCAACAAATCTAAGCATTTCTTTATCAGGTTTTAAAAGTGCTTGCTTTTTTTCTTTATACAAATCAAGCATTTCTTCATACGCTTCGATTGTTTCTTCTAACATATTTGATATATTTCTGAAAACTTTTTCTTCCATTTTTTCCTCTTGTTTATTAAATTACGTAATCTGCAATAACGCTTCTGCCGTAAGTTAAACCGTATTTAATATCTTCATCAGTTAAATTTTCTTCCCCTGCAGTTTTTGCAATATTTCTGATTTCGTCTAAATTTTGGTCTTTTAAAAGAATATTGTTATCTTTTAAATCAACACCGCTAGGGGTATTATCTCTAACTGTATTGTCGCTTTTTAGTGCGTTTTGTCCTGCTTTCAATGCGTTTATTGCGGTGAACGCTTGTATTGAATTTGATGCTCCTGTTGAAATTCCGTTTAGTGACATATCTTTATCCCTTTTCTAATTAATCTTGTACGTATCTTTCCATTTGTTTGTAAATTTGGCTTGCAATTCCAACTGAAGTGTGTGGATTTTTTGCCATTTGTCTTCCGACTTCCTGAAAAACGTGATTTTTAAATGTATCTACGTATTTTGATTCCTCTCCAAGCAAGCCGCCTTCTCTGTCAACTGTTTTGTCCATTGTTTGCATCATCTTGGTTAAAAAAAGTGTTTCAAATTCTTCTCCGACTTTTTTTAACTGAGCCTTTTGATTGCCTGCTCCTTTAATGCTGTTTAATGTATATTGTTCGTTATTTATTAATCCTTTATTATTTAGTACGTTTGCCGTTACTGTATTTATTGAATTGTCCATGTTCCCCCACCTTTTTTGTTTTAAATTATTTGTAAATCTGCTTGTAAACTACCTGCTTTTTTCAATGCTTGTAGAATACTTATTATATCTACTGGAGTTACACCGATTGAGTTTAAAGCATTTACTAAATCATTTAAGTTGCTATTTGCGTTCATTTTTACTAAACTTCCTGCACCTTTATCAACGCCGATTGTTGAATTTGAAAAACCAACTGTTGAACCTTGCGCGAAAGAGTTTGGTTGTGAAACTTCGTTTGTTGTTGAAACTGTTACGGTGATGTTTCCATGAGCAACTGCTGCTGGAAGAAGTTTTACTTGTGAACCGATTACAACTGTTCCTGTTCGTTCGTTTACAATTACTTTTGCTCTTTCTGCCGTTGGGCTTACTTCTAGGTTTTCTAAAATTGATAAAAATGTAATTCTATCATTTTGAAAAGCGCTTGGAATTGTGATTTTTACTGAACTTCCGTCAATTGCTTTTGCTGGTGCAATTGAGTTAATTCTTTGTGCAATTCTTGATATCATTGTGTAATCTGAATGGTCAAGAGATAATGTAATTGATGTTGCATCACCAATTTCTGTTTCAATATCTCTTTCCATAATTGCACCACCAGGGATACGACCTGTTGAAGTGATTGCAGTTCTTGTCATGCTTCCGCCACTTCTTGCGTTAACTCCGCCAACTGAAACAGGACCTTGCGCTACTGCAACTGCTTCACCGTTTGGAGCTTTTAATATTGTTTGAACTAAAACGCCACCTTCTAAGCTCTTTGCGTCAGCTAAAGTTGAAACTGTAACGTCAATTTGATCACCGTTTTTTGCAAATGGCGGAACTGTTGCAGTTACGATTACGGCTGCTGAAGAACCTTTTTGAATATAGTTTTCTTGTTCAATTACTGTACCCAAGTTCATTAATAACATTTTGTTTGTTAATTGTGTAGAACGTGAGTTATCACCAGTCCCAGGTAAGCCTACAACAATACCGTAACCTACGATTTGATTGTTTCTTACACCCTTAACGTGTGTGATATCACCGATTTTTACTCTTGCTGCCTGAGCTTGAAGCGGTAAAATTAAGCTCATCATTATTATTAAAATTAGTGCTGTTAATTTGTTTTTCATTTCCCCTGTTTCCTTAAAGATTAGAATAAATATTTGATTACTCTGTTGATTACGCCTTCATTTTGACCTCTTGATACTGAACCTCTGCCAGATAAAGCAAATTGTAAATTTGCAACATTTGTTGATGAAATTTGTCCACTTGCATCAATCCAACGAGGATCTACAACACCTGTTACAACTAAATCAACACGTTCGTTATTGCTTACAAGAGTCTTTTTGCCTTGTACAACTAAATTTCCGTTTGATAACATTTGAACTACTTGTGCTGAAATTGTATCGCCAAATGCTAGTGTTCTTGATGTACTTGCTGAATTTTCAACTTCATTTGTACCACCAAAGTTATTAGCGCTATCAAGATTGTAGAACGGTAACCATTGTTTTAAGTAAGTTGTAAAGTTATCGACTGTGTTTGATTTCTTACCAGAATTGTAAGCCATTGTATCTTTGCTTGATAAACTTTCTTCTATAACAATTGAAACTAAATCGCCTATACCCATTGCTCTTACACCTGCAAATAAAGATTTTGGTGCTGATGAGTAAGATTGATTTGCGCTTAATGTGAATAAAGATTCAGCTTTTGCGCTGTTGTATAAGCTCATTATTGATACTATTGCGATTAATGTTATTAAAATTTTTCTTACCATTCTTTTCCCCTTTTCAAAATCTTATATATTTATTAAGACTTTATTTTCTCCGATTACCCTTGCTCTGTATGTTCTTTTATAAATTTGGTTTTGTACGTTTATGTAATCACCTATCATTCCTTCGCCCATTGCTATTCCGCTTACCATTATAAGAACTCCATTGTTTTTGAAATATGCCTGAACTTGGGAATTTCTTTCAACGTCGGGTTTTATTCTTACGAACCTTTTATCTAAGATTTCGCCTTCTCTAAACCATTTTTTTGATATTAATTGTTTTTTGTTTAGCATGTCAGCGGTTAAGATATTGTCTAATTGAAGTGAAACTTCCATTCTTCTTGGTCCTACATTTGCATTTGTCAAAAGTGCTTCTCTGTCAATTTGTGTTCTTGCACAAAGCACATCTTTGTATGCTAATGTTCTTACTGATATTAAGAATTGTCTTTCAAGTTTTCCATTTGAATAAATAAATACTTTTTTTATATCTCTTGGTACAAATTTGTCAAAGTTTGATGTTACTTGAATTTTGATTTTTCCATCTGGTACAGTTATTGTTGAAAATGGCATGTTTGCAATTACAACTTCAATCTCTGCATCAGTATATTTTTTGTTTTGTGCGATAATTTGTTTTTTTGCTTCATCTCTGATAAAACTGTCAGAAAGCGTAGCGGCGAATACTGAATTTGCCGTAATTGTTAGAATTATTAATGCTATCTGAATTAGTTTTTTCAATTTAATTTCCTTACACTAAATTGTTTGTCATTTGAAGAATGTCGCTTGATGTTTTGATGATTTTTGAATTTGATTCAAAAGCTCTTTCTGCTTTGATTAAACCGATTAATTCATCTACGATTTGAACATTTGAACCTTCTAAAAATCCTTGTTCTAACAAGCCCATACCGTTCTGTCCTGGTGTACCTTGTACCGCATTACCTGATGCTGAAGTTTCTTGGTATAAGTTATGACCTATTGATAACAGACCTGCTGGGTTTTGAAATCTTACTAATTGGAATTGTCCAATTTGATTTGCTTGAGTATTGTTACCAGTTAAAACTGTTACGTTACCGTCTTGAGAAATTGTAATTTCTCTTGTATCTGCTGGGAAGGTCATTGCTGGTTGTACCAATAAGCCGTCGTTTGTACAAAGTTGACCTAAAGCATCAAGTTGAAAACAGCCATCTCTTGTGTATGCCAAAGAACCGTCTTCCTTCATTACTTGGAAAAATCCTTCGCCTTCAATCATTACATCAAGATTTCTGTCTGTATTTACTGCGATACCTTTTGTGAAAATTCTTGTAGTAGCTGCAGTTTTTACACCTAAACCAATTTCAATACCAACTGGTTGATATGTACCTTGGTTTAACATAGCTCCAGGTTGTCTTGCTGCTTGGCTTAATAAATCTTGAAATTCTAAACGAACTTTTTTGAAGCCTGTTGTGTTTACGTTCGCAACGTTGTTAGAAATTACATCTAAGTAATTCTGTTGAGCTATCATACCTGTTGCTGCTGTTGTTAATGATCTTAACATTGTTTTTTATTCCTTACCTCTAATTAAACTCTGATTTTACCTACGCTTATCGCTTGTGATAACATTTGCCCGCTTGTCTTAACGTGTTTTTGAAGTGATTCGTAGTTCCTTGTTGTGTTGATTGTGTTAATCATTTCTTTTATTACGTTTGAATTTGACATTTCAAGCATTCCCTGTTGTATTGTGAATTTTTCTGCCAATAACGGTGGATTTGTGTCGTTATCTCTTGTTATATATTTCGAACCTCCGATATTGAATAAGCCTGTTTCTTTATCCTGAAAGTCATAAAGTGCAATTTGTTGAAGTAATTGTTTTTGTTCCAGGTTATTGATTTCTATATTACCTCTTTCACTTATTGTGATTTTCGCTGTATCGTCAAATCCTAACTCTTTGAAATTTACTTGAATTGGTCTGTCTTCTATGTCTAAAATGAAATCACCGTCTGTTGTTCTCAAAAATGATTGACTGTCTAAAACTAATTGACCATCTCTTGTATAACTTACATCGCCGTTTGGGCTTTGAACTCTGAAAAATCCGTCGCCTTCAATTGCTAAATCTAGTGGATTATCTGTTCTTTGTAATGCCCCTTGTGTGAAATCATAATGAACTCTGTTAGTTTCTGACCCCATGCTTAAAGTGCCGATGTTTCTTGTGTTTCCGCAAAGTAGAGTACCTGTGTTTTCTACTACCTTTGCATCATATATGTTTTTAAAAGTTAAATCTGTTTTTTTATAACCTGTTGTATTTACGTTTGCAAGGTTCATTGCTGTGTTATCAAGAGATTCTGTCAACGCAATCATACCTTTTGATGCAGATTCAAAACTTCTGACTAGCATTAGTTACCTCCCTTGTAGTTATCGTACGTTTTCATAATGTTTTTAACGTAATTTTGTGTTTCTTTATAAGGTGGAATTCCGCCGTATTTTTTAACCGCATTTGGTCCTGCATTATAAGCTGCAAGAGCTAATTCCTTGTTATTATCAAATCTGTCCATTAGGCCTTTTAAGTATTTTGTTCCACCTGCAATGTTTTGTTCTGCGTCGTAAGCGTTTGTTACACCTAAACCTTGAGCAGTTGCAGGCATTAATTGCATTAATCCCATTGCTCCACATTTTGATGTTGCGTTTACATTAAAGCCTGATTCGTGTCTAACTACTGATTTTACAAAATCTTTATCTAAACCGTTTTTTGCAGAATATTCTTCAATTAATTCATTAATTTCGGTTTTTTCTACTGATTTTCCTTTAGCGTGTTCAACTTTTTTGTCTAAAATCTTTTGAAAATCAGTATTTGTTTTAGCATCTTCTGGAGCAGGTAAAGAAGTTTGCATAGATAATGATGCAAACTGACGCTCAATTGCATTAATGCGTTGTAATGTCATTTGTAGACTTGCTGTCATTTACCTTTTCTCCACCCTGTGAAAGATTTATTCTTCCACTTACCATTTCACACATCTAATTTACAATATATAGAGTATGTTTAACATCAATCTTTTGATGTATTTTTACGACTTAAAATAGACCTTTGGATTAATATTTGAAAAAATAACGAAGTCGGGGGTGAAAAATTAGTTAAAAGGGTTAAATTATTTTTTTTAATATTTCAACCCTTAATCGTTTATTTTTTCAGAATGACAAATCAGTTCACATTTCACCTCTCTCAACTCACTATATTTTTTATGCTAAAATTAAATTAAACAACAAAATTGATAGATAGTGTGGGTGATATGGTAGTAGAACGTTTACAGTTTTTAAGAGATACATTAAATAGGGCGAATTATCTTTATTACGTTGAAGATAACCCTACTTTATCAGATTTTGAATATGATGAATTATTTAGAGAATTAAAACGTTTAGAGGCTGAAAATCCGCTTTTAGTTACGCCTGACAGTCCTACACAAAGAGTTGGCTCTAGCAAAATTCAATCTTCTTTTGCTGAAATTAAGCATAAACACAGACTTTATAGTTTAGATAACTCGAATAATTACGAAGAACTTGTAAAGTGGTACGAAAGAGTTCAAAAAGAAGTTGGCGATGTGGATTTGGTTTGTGAACTTAAAATTGACGGACTTGCTATTGCTTTAACTTATAGCCATGGAATTTTTACACAAGGGGTTACTCGTGGTAATGGTATTTATGGTGAAGATATTACGGAAAATTTAAAGACTGTTAAAGCCATTCCGTTAAAATTGAACAAGCCGTATTCATTAGAAGTTAGAGGTGAAATTTATATGCCAAAAACTTCTTTTGAAAAATTAAATGAAGAAAATCTACAAAAAGGTGATAAGATTTTTGCAAACCCGCGTAATGCCGCAAGTGGCTCTATAAGACAGTTAGATCCTACAATTACTGCAAAAAGGGATTTGTCTATTTTTGTTTACACTCCGATTTTAGATGATGTTGAAAATGCTCCAAAAACACATTTTGAAAGTTTAATGCTATTAAAGGATTTGGGATTTAAGATTAATCCTAATATTAAAAAGGTTAAGAATATTCAAGATGCAATTGAATATTGCAAAGAATGGGAAACAAAGCGTTTTGATTTGGATTATGCAACTGATGGAGCGGTTATTAAAGTTGATAGTTTTGGTTATCAAAATGAATTAGGTTTTACGGCACGTGCGCCAAAATGGGCAACTGCTTTTAAATTTCCGCCAGAAGAAGTTAATACAAAATTATTAGCTATCGAAACATCAAACGTCGGTAAAACTGGTGCAATTACTCCTGTGGCACTTTTAGAACCAGTTCAATTGGCTGGTTCAACAGTTTCAAGAGCCAGTTTACATAATTTTGATGAAATAAAAAGGCTTGATGTGAGAGTTGGCGATACAGTTTTAATTAAAAAAGCTGCAGAAATTATTCCAAAAGTTATAAAACACGTCGATACGCCAGAACATGATAGTTTGCCGATTTATGAAGCGCCAACAAACTGTCCTTCTTGCGGTACAAAACTTGTAGTGCCTGAAGGAGAGGTTAATTTATATTGTCCGAATACTTTTGCGTGTCCCGCTCAAGCAAAGTCAAGACTTGAATATTGGGTTTCTAAAGAAGCAATGGATATGGATTTTATTGGGCCAAGCGTTATAGAACAACTTTATGAAAGAAATATGGTTAAAACGCCAGCAGATTTCTATAAATTATCGCAACAGGATTTTATGCAATTAGATTTAGTTAAAGAAAAATCTGCTTTTAATATGTACAATTCTATTCAAAAAAGTAAAGAAAAACCTTTGGCTAAATTTATTACAGCGCTTTCAATCAGACATGTCGGTAAAGAAACAGCTGATTTGTTAGCAAACCATTTTCAATCATTAGAGGCGTTAAAAAATGCAACTGTTGAACAAATGGCACAAATAGATGGAATTGGCGATAAAATAGCTAAAAGTATTAAAGACTTTTTTACCCAACCGTATAATATCGAGTTGTTAGAAAATCTCAACCATTTGGGGGTACAACCAACACATCAAATGGTAGTACAATCAACTGTGTTGAATTCAAAAACGTTTGTTTTGACAGGTACACTTTCAACAATGGGCAGGGCAGAAGCGAGTGAAAAAATTAAGCAACTCGGTGGAAAAACTTCAAGCTCTGTAACTAAAAAAACGGATTACGTTGTTGTTGGTGAAAATGCAGGTTCAAAACTAACTAAAGCTCAAGAATTAGGTATTACAATTCTCGACGAAGAAGAATTCAAAAAAATGATAAACGTAGAATAATTGCTTCGACTAAGTCGGAGCTGACTTAGAAGAGGGAATTAAAAAATTATGAACAAGCATTTTAGAATAGTTGACGTTAACGGTTTTAGAGGTTTAATGTTATTTTTATTTATTCTAGTATGTTTAGCTTGTGGATTTATTGCATTTCCAGGGTTTGTTGCTATGACATTATGGAACATGTTATCTGCGTCAGTTGCTTTACCTGAAATCAATTTGTTCCAAGGTATTTTGTTATGGGCAATTATTGCATTTGCAATTTATATGTTCAGCAACCACAAGGTCGTTATTGTAATGCAATCACGCCATAAATTATCAAAAGATAATTAATAAAAATTTATGCTAAAATTAAGTCATGAAAATTCTTTTTGTTACAGATTTGTATCCGATAAAAGATGACGAAAAAGTTACACCTAAAACCCTTTATTCATTCGTAAAAGAGTGGCAAAAGGCAGGGCATGATGTTAGCGTTTTAAAACCAAATTTTTTATTAAATTCTTTTTTGCGTAAAAAGCCTTTTTATAAAACAGGGCAATATGGTGATGTTTTTAACGTCAATTATATTACGCCATTTTTATTTAATGTTAATAAAAAATTGCCAAAATTGGATTATGACTTTGTTGTAGCTCACATGCCGTCTGGTATAATTTTTTCAAATCATTTATCTGGAAAACTTATTTGTGCGGTTCATTATTCTGATATCGAGGTTTTAACTAATCCCTTGTATGGATTTTATTTTAAACCTCAAATGGAACTTGCATATAAAAGAGCTTGTGGAATTGCTTGCCGTAGTCAAGTTTTGAGAGAAAAATTTTTAAAATTATATCCGCAATATGAAGAAAAAACTTTTTTGTGTGAAAGCGGTATTAATTTTGAGCCTGTTTTGTCGCAAAAAACATCAAGAAAAACGATTGTAACCTGCGCAAATCTTATTAAACGGAAAAATATCGACAAGTTGATTTTAGCGGTTAATGAATTGCCAGAAATGAATTTAAAAGTTATAGGTGAGGGTAAAGAGTTAAAATATCTTAAATCTATTGCTAAAAAGAATGTTGAATTTGTTGGCAGAAAACAAAATTCTGAAGTTTTAGATATTATGAAACACTCTGATATTTTTATTTTACCGAGTGAAAACGAAACATTTGGTATGGTTTATTTAGAGGCTATGGCGTGTGGCTGTCTTACTGTTGGAGTCTTTGGTGATGGTATTGACGGAATTATAAAAGATAATTACAACGGATTTTTAACTAAGCCGTCTGTAAATGAAATTAAAAATGTAATAGAAAAAATTTCTAAAATAGATGAAAATACCGTAAAATATATATTACAAAATTGTTACAATACTGTAAATTCCTATAAATCAGCCGATTGTGCCGAAAAATATTTGAACAATATTTTAAAGATTATATAAAAGTTAAGTATAGCCCCTGTGTTTTTGCTATAATTGTAATATGGCAAGCCATTTGAATTAGTTTTGCTCAGTAGAAGAAGTTAGGAATGATTTAGATTATGTTCAATAAGATTTTGTTTTCGTTATTAGCGCTGATTTTCACAGCACCACAATGTTTTGCGCTTAATATCGACCAAACCTTAGAAAAACATGTTGCTCCTATTTCTGATAAAATCGCAAGTATAGTATTTTTCCCAATTCCATTTTTTGGAACAGAAGTTCCGATTATCATATTTTGGATTATTATTGCAGGTATTTTCTTTACGGTTTATTTAAGAGGTATCGCAATTTGGGGATTTAAACATGCAATTGATGTATTGAAAAAGCCAGCAGATAGTGATAGCGAAGGCGATGGAGAGGTTTCTTCTTTTCAGGCACTTGCAACTGCATTATCTGGTACAATTGGAATGGGTTCAATTGCAGGCGCTGCAATTGCGATTTCTTTAGGTGGTCCAGGGGCTGCTTTTTGGATTTTCGTGGGCGCAATTTTTGGTATGTCTTTGAAGTTTGTAGAGGCATCTTTAGCTGTAAAATACAGACGTTTTAACTTAGACGGCTCAATTTCGGGTGGTCCAATGCATTATATGGCGCATGGTTTAACTCGTAAAAAATTACGTTGGTTAGGTCAACCTTTGTCAGTAATATTCGCTATTCTTTGTATTGGTGGCGGACTTACTGGTGGAAATATGATTCAAATTAATCAAACAGTAGCGCAAATTATCAGTATTTCAGGTTCTTTAGGCTTTGATTTAACAGGTCAAAACTGGATTGTTGGTTTAATTGTTGCAGTCGTTGTTGGATTGATTATTGTTGGTGGAATTAAGAGTATTGCAAAAGTTACTGAAAAAATTGTACCATTTATGTGTGCTTTGTATATAATTTCAGGACTTATCGTGATTTGTGCAAACTTTACACAAATTCCACATGCTTTGTTTGTTATTGTAAAACAAGCATTTTTCCCAGAAGCGGTTGCTGGTGGAGTTTTTGGTACAATTATTATGGGGTTACGCCGTTCAGTTCAAACCAATGAAGCTGGTACAGGCTCTGCCCCAATTGCTTATGCTACGGTTAAAACGAAAGAACCAATTTCTCAAGGTTTTGTATCTTTAATTGAACCTTTGTTAACTGGTTTGTTATGTATGCTTACTGCGTTTGTAATTGTTATTACCAGAACTTATCAACCAGGGGGCGGAATTTCAGGTGTTCAGTTGACATCTTCTGCTTTTGAATCGGTAATTTCTTTCTTCCCATACATTTTGGTTGTTGTAGTTGTGTTATTCGCTTTATCAACAATTATTTCTTGGGCTTATTATGGACAAAAATCTTGGAACTTCTTGTTTGGCGAAGGTAAAAAACGTACTTTAACTTTCCAGTTGATTTACTGCACATTCATTATTCTTGGTTCTGTAATGAGCGTAACTTCTGTAATTAATATTACAGACGCGATGATGATTTCAATGTCTATTCCAAATATTATTACTATGTATATTTTAGCTCCGGAAATTAAACGCGACTTGTGTGAATATGCGAAACGTAATAAAATTGCTTGGGCATTTAATAAAAATTGGTATAAAAAATGTAACGAAGAAGATGCATAACTTTAGAGTTTAAAGGTTTAAATAAAATAAGCGCGAGCGTTTACGCTCGCGCTTATTTTATTATATTATCCAAAACAAAATTTAATCTGCAAGTTCATTCCAAATTTTTTCAAATTCGTGATGAACTTTTTTCAGAGCTTTAACCATAATGTAGTCAAATTGTAGCTCTCGACCGCCCTTGATTACTTCAAAGGCTTTTTCGTGAGAGATTGAATCGTGATATGGCTTTTGAGTTCTTAATGCGTCGTAAACATCAGCAACAGCAACAATTCTGGCTTCTAGCGGAATATTTTCTTTTTTTAATCCTTCTGGATATCCTAAACCGTCGTATCTTTCGTGATGATATTTGGCAATATTCATTGCCATTTTTATTAAGTCGTTTCCTTCAAATTGGTCATAAACATCTTTTAACATGTTATAGCCAATAATAGTATGCTGTTTCATTTCTTCAAACTCGGCATCTGTAAGTTTATCTGGTTTAAAGACAATTTCATCTTTTATTCCCACTTTACCGATATCGTGCAAAGCAGAAGCCAATTCAATATTTTTGATAAATTCTGGTGTTATATTTTGTTTATAAATGGGTTTGGTTAATTCTTGTGCAAGAATTTTTGAATATTGTTTAACTCGTTCTATGTGTTTTCCTGTGTCATCATCTTTTGTCTGAGCTGATTTTGCCAAAGAAAAAATTGTTTCAATTTGTGCATTTGTAACCTCTTTGGCGTCTTTTTTTGCCATAGATTTTAATTTTAATTGAGTTTGAACGTGTTCGCGAACATCTTCTGACTTGAAAGGTGATGCAATATAGTCATTTGCACCTGCCGCAAAGGCTTTTACAATATCATCTGTTTGAGAACCTCTTGAAATAAGAATTACTGGTATTTGTTTATACTCAGGAATAGATTTTATTTTCTTGCAAGCCTCATAACCGCCTTCAGTATCGGATAAATTTGTGTCTATAATTATCAAATCTGTGTTTGTAGAAATTTTGTCAATCGCGTTATCAACAGAAGTTGCGGTTTTGATGTCATAACCGTCTTTAGTTAAAAGCATTGATAAAATTTTTAAATTTGTTGCGTTGTTATCGACAATTAAAATTTTCATTAAAAATCCTCTTATTTATGTTATGATTTTAGCATAAGACGACTATTTAAACAAGGTGATTATTATGGATGAACAAAAAATTATTGTTACAATTTCTGGTAAAGACCAAGTTGGTATTGTAATGAAATTTACAACAGTTTTAGCAGAATATGGCGTAAATATTGAGGATATTAAGCAAACACTTATGCAAGGACAGTTTGTAATGTTCTTGTTGGGAGATATTTCAAACTCAAAAAATACGTTTAAAGAAATTAAACAAGCACTTTTGGATAAAGGTCAAGAGTTGGGTATGGAAATTTGGATTCAAAAGAAAGAAATTTTTGAAAAAATGCATACTATTTAGTTGACAATTTTTTAAGCATCATTTTTGCTGGATAATAATCTGGAAGAACTTCAAGGCTTGTTTCAAATTCGTGTTGAGCCAAAAGTTTATTTTTATAAAGCAAATGGTAATTTCCGTATAAGAAATGTAATTCTGGGTCGTTGTAACACTTTTCTACACCTTTATTTAAAAATATTTTTGCAGCGGTTGGTAAATCATAATTTAACATTACGCGCGCAATAAATTTGTAGCTTTCCTGATTAATTTCATAAAAAATATCGCAAGCGTTTATAATGTTTTCAACGTATTCTGTTAATCCAGCTTTCAAAATTAACGCAATATCTATTTCTAAAAAATTTCTTACCTGTAAATATGACGGCATAAATTGTATATAATTATTCATAAATTGGATTAAAAGATAAGCCCAGTCTGCTCTTAAATCGATATCTCTTATGGGTGTGAAAATTTTTCTTGCTTCGTTTAATTCACCTTTTAAAAGTTTGCAATAGCCATATTCAAGTGGATAATCATTTTGTTTAAAAAAGTTTTCACATTCAGCTATTTCAATATTTATTAAGCGGTTTTTTGCCTCTTTATAATCCATTAGTCATTTTTTTTCTTGATTATAACCTTTTTATTTTGGGCTGGTTTTGTTGGCATTAATTCAGATAAATCACCTAACGCATCAATAGAAACATTTTCAGATTGTTTATTCGCATCTTGAATTTGTACGTAAACTTCTTCACGATAGATTTTCACATCTTTAGGCGCTTTAATAGCAATTTTACAGTTATCATTTTTTGCTTCTAAAATTGTAATTTCGATTTCATCGTTAATGATGATTTTTTGACCATTTTTTCTGGATAGTATGAGCATAATTATACTCCTTCCTTGGCGGGTTCTTGGTTTTGAAATAGTGGATAATTTGTATCAAAACCACTACCAGAAAGAATTACCTGACCAGCGTTTTGGTTAGTTGTGTTTAAAATTATTGGACCTAAAAGATTAACGGTTGTTTCTCGAGGTTTATTATTCGGAACTTTTGCAATAGTCAGAACCATTAATTCTTCTGCGGTTTTAACATTTAATCTGGCTTCAGCTTCTTCTGGTAATTCAAAAGAATATTCAATGCCAAAATAGCTAGGTGCAGTTACCAAGAAGGCTAAATCAGGAGTTTGAGTGGATTGTAGCCACTTAAAAAGAGCAGCCTCTTTTGATTCAATTAAAATAAATTGTTTTTCTTCGTTATATCCTAAAATCGGCATTGTAAAATTGAAGATTGATTTTTCATCTCCTTCAACTTCACCAAATCTTGTCGTTTGAATTTTCATATTTTTCCTTATCTGTCGTTATTACCTGAACTAAAATCTAAATTTGGCATCATTTGGTTGAACATCATAGCTTGCATGATATCTGGCGAAATAGTTTGTTGTTGCCCATTTTGAGCTTGCTGTGCCATCATAAATGGAAGCATGTTCATCATATTATTATTCATCATGTTATTTTGATTTGAATCTTTTTCTCCAAAAAGTGCGCCAATATTAGGTTGCGCCATTGCCGCCATTTGAGCTTGCATCATTTCTCTTTGGATTTGTTGTTGATATTCTTCTCTTGTTAAATCAGGCTTGTACGCGCTTGTAACTTCTTTTTTTTCAGGTTGTGCAATTGTTGTTGTTTGTTCTTTTGCTTCTTGTTTTTGTTGCGCATATTGAGCGATATTTCCTAAGCCAGCGTCGTTTAGAACTCTGATTGCGTTCAAAACTTCTGCATCGCTTGGTTTTGCGCTTGCAAGTTTTATTCCGTCAATTGAGTTTTTAAGTTGACTTTTTCTAGGTGAATATTCTTTGAAATCTTTGAATTCGTATTTGTTTAATTCCTCATCAGAATTCATTTCTTTTCTTAATTTTTCAAGTTTTTTACGTTCAATTTCTTTATTTAAGTTAGAAGATAAACCATTTCCATAAGGGGCGTTGATAAATTTGTCAAGTTCTGTTTCTTTAGCAGATTCGTTTTTAGTAACTTTTACTTTTGTGTAACATTGTTCAGGTGTTTCAATACAAACTAAGCCTTTTTGTGCATATTGCCCAAGAGTGTTATTTGGATTCATTTTTATAACATCTTTGTAAAATACTGTTGCTAAATCTTTATCACCAGATTGAGTAAAAGACATAGCGAGATAATATGCAGCTATTTGATTTTTTTCTCGTGGATTTTTGAGATAATGATACTTGATATTTTGTATGCAACCAGTATAGTTTCCAACTTTGTACGCCTTTATTCCATTTGCAATTTCAGGCGTAATTCTTTGAGTGTAATCTTGCGCCATTACTACTGGAGCTAAAAATATGATTAATAGTGTTAATATGATTTTTTTTGACATAATATTCTCCCACATATAATTTTAATGATTTTAATAATAAAATCAACTTTGTTACATAATATAACTTTTTTCGAGATTTATTATGCTTTAAATAGTTGATTTTATTCAACTTTTGGGAGAAATTATAATCTTTAGGTCTTATTACAGTATCATTGCAACCATCATTAAAACAAACATTCCTATTTGAAGGGCAGTTCCCATTTTTTGTTGAAAACTATTCGAATCATATTTTTTGGCACTTTTTTGTGCTTGAATTGCGCTTGATATACGATTTAGGCGAGTTGAATTTTTATCGTCAGAAAAATTTGTATTAAAAATTGTGTTTTCAAGTCTGCCTAAACGATTATCAACGGTATCATCTGCAAAACTTTGTTTAAACACATTTTTCTCCATTTTGTTTAGTTTTGAGCGAAAATCTCTGTCAGAAAGTTCTCTTTCTAAGTATTGGTTGTCATTTTGTTGTCTGTGGTAAAAATCTTGGTCAGCCTGTGCAACTGTTTGAGGTGAAAAATAGTTGTCATCAGCGTTATAGTAATTATTTTCAGGCGTGTAATAATTTTGATTATCGAAATCATATTGTATTTGTTTTGGAGTGTATGCCATTTTATTTTTAAGCCTTTCAACTCTGTCAGCAAGTGCATCATTGTAAGTTCTTCGAAGTTCGTGTTTTTCAAGTTTTTCTAATCTTGAATTTAGGTCTAAATTTTTGTAACTTTTACCAAAGGCTTGTTCTTCAAGCTCGTTGATTATCGGATAATCAATGTCAGGGTCTGCTTTTTCTGCTGGTGCATAGTAATTTTCTGTATTTGCGTCAGCAAGCCTGTGTTCTTCAGTATAAACTTCTGGTTCTTCTTCAAAGGTGTCGCGTTTAGGTTTAATTTCTTGTCCCATCTGATTTGTGGCTACGTCTTTTGAAAGATTTTCTAAGCGTGTTTTAATATTACCAGATTTTTTTTCCCCATAAATACTTTCTTCAATTCGTTCAAGCCTTTGATTGTCAGATTGTTTAGTATATTCAATTCCAAAAAGTGAATTTTCAATTCTGTCTAAAGTTTTTGAAATACTACTTTGAGCAAAAACAGAATTGGTTGAAAAAGTTATAAAAATAATAAATGTTATAAATGATTTACGCATAAAATATCCCATCCCTAATTTATGTTAAATGCGTAAACCGTCTTTTTCTATTACTCGTGTTGCGAGAATGATTTTGATAAAAAATTAGCAAAAAGTAGTAGGTATGTTGTTATTTTTGTTTATTAATATGATAAATTTAACGGATTGTTAAATTTTTTTTAAAAACGATTGTTAAATCGTGAAAAATAGTTTAAACTTAAAAACAAATAAGGAAAAAAGCATGAAGAACATTTTTAATACTGGATTTCAACTTCGGGGGGGGGGTAAAACTTAGTAGTAATGCTACTTTTCCCGATTTAATAAAGAGATTTTTTGAGAGCATAAAAAAGAAGTGTTGTGAATTGTCGCTTGTGAATAGTGAATCGACAAGTAATAAACAAGCAAATGACAATAAAATCGACTCACCACTCACTACTCACAACTCACTAGTGAAGGCGATAGCCTTCACGTTAGCTGAAACCCTTGTCGTAATGGGTATTATCGGCGTGGTTGCGGCACTTACTATTCCAAACTTAAACCAATCGACAGGTGATAGAGAAAAAGTCGCAAAAGTAAAGAAAATATACTCAAATTTAGAAGACGCTTTTGGTCGTGCAACAGCGGTTTATGGACCTGTTGAAGAATGGTTTGCAAATCTTCCAGAAGGTACTTCTTCTAATCAACGTTTTGCAGATAGAATGACAGAATTTATGAAAATCTCAAAGAATTGCGGAACAGGTCCTGGTTGTTTTGCTGACATAACTTATCCTCTGTTAAATGGAAATAAGTCTGATAATCCTAATTTTTGGAAAACTGAACCAAAGGTTTTGTTGGCTGATGGAACAGCTTTGGATTTTTTGATATCGAAGGATGACTGTTCTAATAATTTGGGTAGTGGCTCTCTTGCAAAATCTTGTGGAGTAATATACGTAGATATAGATGGTCCTAAAGGTGCAAATACCATAGCTAAAGATTATTTTCACTTTATTGTTACATCTACAGGAATTTATCCAAATGGAGCTAAAAATGATGATTTGACTAAAGATAATGAGGGTATAAAAGAGTATTGTTTTGTTGAGGGTTCTTTGTGTACAGCTTGGGTAATTGAAACTGGCAATATGGACTATCTAAAAGCGAAAGAAGGAGTTTGTCCAAATGGAACAACTCTTTCTTGGGAAAATACAAGTTGCAAATAGTAAAAAATTTTCATTATTGCCTAAAAGAAAAGGGGCGAAATAATTCGCCCACAGCAAATAAAGAAGATATGTTGTCTGATTGATGATTACGATTTTAAATCTATTGTCAAGGCGTTTGAAAGTGCAATTCCGCCTTTAACTTTCGGCATATTTACGACATGACCATTTACATACATTACGGTTGAACCTCCGCCGTCTAAGTTCATCGCGTTAACGCAACCAATTGATTGCATAAATCCTGCAAGTTCTCGAAGTGTCATTCCGACAGAAGCTCCTTCTCTGCCGTCAACTGCTACCATAATTAAATTGCCGTCTTGAGTGTAACCTATTGCAGTTCTTGGGTTTTTCCCGCCGATTGCTCCAAGTTTTTGCTCTGTTATGTCAATAAATATCTCGCCGTTTTTAATCAAATATGGACCACCGCTGATGATGTGATTAACATTATCCCAGTTTGGAATTGTTTTTACGTCAACTTTTACACTTCTTGCCTTGAATATTTTTTCTAATTTTTCTTTTGGACCAACAATCACATATCCGTTTTGTGGGATTGGTAATGTTTGTGTAGAAATTGAAGTTATTCTGTTGTCCTCAATTGCAATTTGAATACCGTATTTCGGGCTAGGTGGTGCGAATGCTCCCCATTCTGGAGTGTATGCTAAAACATAAGTCGATAACATTCTTGGCTGGTTTATGTTGTCGATTTTTATATCACCCTTTGAAGTTTTTAAATTTGCGTTAAGCTCTATTCTTGCCATATCAAAGCCCTTGTCAAAAAAGCCCATAGCTACACGATTGTATATAGGACCAGTGTACATTTTTTTGTTAATCATTAAAGTCCCTAATGGAACACCTGTTTGGGGTTTAAAATATGTACCGTTTATTGCGACAATTGAATTTTTTCTCTTTGCAATGCTCGTAATTGTTGATTTTGATGAAAGATGGGAAGATGATAATTTCGGACTGATTTCAATATTTGAATTTAAACTTTGATTTACTTCTACAACATTTATTTTTACAGGACGACCTTGGTAAACTCTCGTTAATTTTATATGCTTAATTCCAGGGGCTACATCATATATTAAGCTATTCTTATACCTATCCCTTACGCTTTTGTTAAAGTTTATTTGTTGCTCCTCTATTGGAATAATTTGTTCTTTGGTTTTTCTATCTTCTAAAAGTGGTGGTACAATACTTCCATGCGCAATCCTAATCTCTTTGGCAATAATCGGCGGACTTTTGATTAAACTGCTCGCCACAAAGATTAACATCGCGACTATCGCTAAATTGATTGTCAGTGCAATCATTTTAGGTGGATTTAATTTTAAAATTTCGGTACTCATAATTTCACCATAAAGACACAGCTTCTAAAGAGTTTTTAAAACTCTTTTTCTGCCTTGTTATTAAACCTGAATACCTTTTTTTTTAAAGAGTGGTGCGATTTTTTGAATGCATGGGGAATAACACTCTGGAGCGTTTCATATTTGGGGTAAATGTATATCTTTTTCTTTTCTTTATCGCTCTACTAATATTGTAACATATTTTTAACATTCTCTCAAGTGCATGAAAGCCTTTAATAACAATAACTTTACAAAAGTTAATAGTGTAAAATGCACTATTGATAAGGCTTTAGTGTCTATTTTACAATTCTGAATATTTTTTTAAATCCTTGTCGAAATAGAAGATTTTAAAGTCTTTTGAGCTTGCTTTAATGCGGATAGAGTTATGTAATCCAGTTGATAGCGTTTTTGTATATCTAAGAACATTTGATGTCAAGGCGTGAGGGTGTTTGTAATCTCCAGAAGCGTTTGAAATTAAGACGTATTGCGGATTTAATTCATCAAGCATCTTTTTGTCAATTGTATTTTTTGCCCCATGGTGTCCGAGTTTCAGAATTGACAAGTTCTTTGGAAGTTCGTTTTTAAGTGTATTGTATGCCGTTAATCCACTATCGCCCATAAATAACATGACAAAATGATTGTATTTTATGCTTGTGATTATAGAATTTTCGTTGTCGTTGTTTGGAATATTTGCACAAAAAGTTTTGATTTCAAAATTAGGTTCTGTGTAAATTATATCGTTGTTTTTAGCAAGAATTAATGGTTTTACTGTTTTATAAATTTCTTTAGAAGTAAAAGATGTATCATTAAATGAATTTATGTAGGTAGATTTGATTTTTAAGTTGTTGTATAAATCAACTGCACCACCTGAATGATCGTTGTCAAAGTGAGTTATAATCATACCTTCGAGGTTTTTTATACCCTTGTCTTTAAGATATTTTAAAACAATGATTTCTGCTTGAGATTTTCCGCCCATGTAGCCTGATTTTGCTGTGTCTATTAGAAAATATTTGTTTTTAGGTGTTTTTATCAAGAAGGCGTCTGCGTTTTGAACTGCAAAAGCTGTAATTTCTAAATTATTATTTTTTATTGGGATAATTGATATCAAAAGAATTATTAAAAGGCTGACACATAAGTATAAAACTTTTTTTGAGAAATTTTTTAATAATAAGGTTACAAGTAGTAAAATTGCGTAGTATAAAAGGATTTGGAATACATTAGGGTGTGTTGTTGTTAATAATGCGTGCGGAAGTTTTGCAAAATAGGTTGAGATATTTACTAAACCTGTTAAAAATGGGTTTAAAATAAAATCAAAAACGTGGCAGGTGATATTTGAAATTGGTTTACAAACACACAAAATTGAACTTATAAACCCGCCAAAAGAGATTAATGGTAAAAAGATTACTATTGCTATGTTTGCAAAGAGTGAATATAGGCTGAAAGTGTTAAAGTAGAACATTTGTAATGGCGCAACCCAGAATTGAGCGATAAGCGGAATAAAAACAGTATCTTTGATAAATCCGACAATTTTATTTCCTGTGTGGGTTAATAAACTTGATGAAACAAGCAATCCAAAGGTTACTAAAAACGAAAGCTGAAAGCCAACATCATTTATATATGCTGGATTGTAAATCAGCATAAGCATTGCAACTAGTGAAAGTAAAGCAATTGAATGGGTATCGCGATCAATTAATTTTCCTGCAAGAATAAACAGAATCATGATTGTTGCGCGAATTACAGACGCTCCAAGTCCAGTCATCATTGCGTAAAGAATTATCACCAGCATTCCAGTTGTAACGGTGATTTTGAACGGAACTTTGAATAATCTTCTCAAAAAGAAAAACCAAAAACCATAGATAAATGCTACGTTCATTCCGCTTGCCGCTAAAATGTGTAATAATCCAGAATTTATGAAGGCAGTTTTTATGTCATCTGGCGGTGCAACTGCGTCATCACCGAAAACAATTCCGCCTAAAATCTCTAAATTAGGACTTTTTAAATATTTTTTGTGAGAATTTAAAATTCTATCACGAGTGTCATTTAAACTTTGCCAAAATTTCCATTTAAATTCCATAGGCGCTTGTAAAAATTTAACATCGTTGTTTTCAGCGTAAAATACAGTAAACGTGTTGAAATTTCTTAAATATTTCCCATAATCAAATTGTGATGGGTTGATTGCTTCAAAAGGAGTTCTTAATTTCCCTGAAATCTTGTAATAATTCCCTATTTTTAAATTTGAAAAATCTTCACTTTTAGAAGAAACCGTAACTAATGTTTTGCCTTCTTTGGTTTGAAAAAAGAATTTGGTTCTATCTGCAAAGTTACTGTTTGGAATACTTACGACTTGCCCCTCGATTTCGCCAGTAAATGGTGCTTTTTCGTATAGTTTGTCAGAATTTTTAATTTGAAAAGTACAATTTATAAATCCAAAATAAAATACAAAAATCCAAAACATAACTAGTTTTGGCGAGATAAAGTTTCTAGAAATACCGATTATTCCTAAAACTGAAATTATACAGCATAAGAAAATCGATAAATTTGTAAAATATGCAAAAACTCCTAAAATGTAGATTATTGCAGTAATTAGCATTAAGAAGTTCTTGTTTTGTACGGTAAAATTAAGAATTTGTCTTAACATATTCTTCAAAATCTTTTAAAAATTCGGACAGCGATTGGCTATAAACCTTTGCGATTTTTGCTAAATTATCAATTTTGACTTCATTAACATTGGTTTCGTTGCGTGATAAAGTTGCAGATTCCATTTCTGCTTCAATAGCAAATTTATTTAATGAAAAGCCTGCTTGTTCTCGCCTAAATCTAATATATTCTGCTAATCTGTTTGAATATCTCATAAAGATATTATTATAAAAGTGTTACGTTTTCGCATTACACAAATGTAATAGATAGAGATATATATAGTTATTTTATAGAATTTTCAAAATCTTTTAAAAATTCAGACAGCGATTGGTTATAAACCTTTGCGATTTTAATAAGTGCTTCTAAAGATATTTTTCTTTGACCATTTTCGTATCTTGAAAGTGATGCAGGTTCAATTTCGGCATCAAAACAAAATTTATTCAAAGAGTAATTTGCCTCAAGTCTGCGTTTTTTAGTGTACTTAGTCAATTCATCAATATAGTTCATAAAAATATTATCTATTGACTTTTGGTAATATTCATTGACTAATGGTAATGCTAAATATTTATATTTAATTTCAATCCCACTTGACAAAACAAAAAAAAAGAGTAATAATATAGGGGTAGGGGGTATACCCACAAGGAGAAAATTATGTCAGATTGCAGAACTCAAGAAGAAACAGATAATTTAGTAAAACGACTTAACCGCATTGAAGGTCAGGTTAAGGGTATTAAGAATATGATTCTTGAAGATAGAGAATGTATGGAGATTTTAAACCAGTTACGTTCTGTATCGTCGGCATTGAAAGGTGTTTGGGAGATTATGGCGGCGAAGCATTTGGAGCATTGTTTAGCTGATGCTTCAGAGCAGGAACGACACAAAGTAATTGAAGATATTATCGGTCATTTACATCAGTTGAGGTAATTATTATGGAACACACATACGATTGCGACTGTGAACATCATGGTCATCATCATCACGAAAATGTTAATGCAGAAAACGAGCGTAAAACGCTGATTGTGATTATATTTACAATAGTTACAATGGTAGCTGAAATATTTTTTGGCTATATAAGTAATTCAATGGCGTTGTTGGCAGATGGTTGCCACATGGGAACTCATGCTTTTGCGTTGGGTATTGCGTTTTTTGCTTATTTTTTTATTAATAAAATTCAAAAATTTGAAAATTGCGATATTGTTTCAAGAAAAATTTCAGCTTTTGCAGGTTACACAAGTTCGTTATTTTTGTTGGTTACAGCAATTTGGATTATTGTTGAAGCTGGTGAAAGATTGTTAAATCCTTTAAAAATTTCGTTTAATGAAGCTATTTTAGTTGCTGTTATTGGACTGGTTGTTAATTTAGTTTGCGTTGTAATAATGGAATATGGCAATAAACATAAAGATGAAGATTACAATTTTAAGGCGGCATATTTGCATATTTTGACTGACGCATTAACTTCAGTTTTTGCGATTGTTGCTTTATTTGCTGGCAAATATCTTGGTTGGATATTCTTAGACCCAATAATGGGCTTTGTTGGCGGTGCTTTAATCTTAAAATGGAGTATTGGTTTAATTAAAGACACTTCAAGGATTTTATTAGATTTAAGTTTTTTAAAACCCGTTGAAAAGTGATAAAATCAGTTGTTTAGTAAAAATTTCTATATTTATTAATCTTTTTAATATTTAAACTGAAGCTCCACCGTCAGTAAGTTTTTTTAATGCTTTTTGGCTACCTTCGTTTTGTTTTGCAAAGTTTTCAACAAAATTAATTGCATCTACATCACGAGCAATAGCCTCTTTTAGCGCAATAATGTCTTCTGCGTTTAAGCTATCCAAGTTCAAATAACTTTTTTCATCTATATATTTTCTAAAATTTTCTTGTGCTTTTGGGTCAAATCCTGGCATATTGATTTTCATAGCGTACCATTTATAGAATTGGTGAATCATCGCATAAGGGTCGATTTGACCTTCTTCCATAAGGAAAATAGCATCGGATTTAAAAGAAATTTTTTTGTATAACATGAAGTTTAACAGTAGTGCTTTTAATCCATGTAACTCTCTGATGTAACCTTGTTCTTCGCGAATTATATCAACAATTTTGCCGGCTTTCGGGTGTCTGATAACTGGAGTGCCGTTTCTTTCAATATAGAGTAACATTTTTTCTGGCATGTTATCGAATTTTTTTAAAATTGCTGTAACGTTCTGTTCTAGTTTTTTCTTATTTTCTTCGGTTTGTACAGTTAAGTTAAGCGAGCACCCATTTGTCATAACAGTTTTAGAGGTTGAATTCGTAAAACTGGATAACATTTTTGCGTGCTTTTTTCTTGCAAATTTTTCTTGTAGCGCAAGAATTAAAAATACAATTTTTTGGACTATTTTATCCATAATTTTTCCGTTTTTGTTGTTTTTATTTAACTATATGAAACTTTCTGTTAATTAGTTCGCGCTTGTCTTCAATGAAATCTAAGTTGTTATTGAACATTTTAACATTTTTATCATATCTTCTCAAGTTTAAAAGTGCAAACAATTCAGACGGAATGTTCAAAAGAGTTAATTTTGTTGTTTCTGAAAAGTTTTTAATAAATGTAAAAAAGTCTTCGGTTACGCTTTCAACTTCTTTTAAATCAAGCGCTACTGGTTTTGTATCCAAATCCATTTTGTCCATTAAAATAGCTAAATTCGCTAATGATTTGAAGTTTAATTCCTTTGTCTTAACACCAATAATATACTTATTGTCATTTTTTAAGTCCATAATTTCACCTCTTTCATGATAATTTTAACAAATTTTATGGAAATTTGAATTATAAAAAATAGGTAAATTTCTAAGACTTTAGTTGTAGATTATTCTTTAACTGCGCCAGAAAGTAAATCCGATAAAAAGTATTTTTTACCCAAGAAAAATATTGCAATAACTGGGATTGTACAAATTACGGAACAGGCTAATAAATCTCCCCAAAGTGTGATTTCTCGAAAACTTCCTTTAAATATGGCAAGTCCGACAGGTAAAGTTCGCATGCTTTCTGAGTTTGTTATAATTAACGGCCACATAAAGCTATTCCAAGTTGTAACAAAAGTGAAAATTGCAAGAGTTACAACAACTGGAAGTGCAAGTGGCAGTGCAATTTTAAAAAAGGTTTGAAACAAGTTGCAACCGTCGATTTTGGCCGCTTCTTCAAGATCTTTTGGAAGTGAAAGAAAGTATTGTCTTGTTAAAAATATTCCAAATCCGCCAAAAAGTCCAGGAAGAATTAAAGCGGGGTATGTATCTACCAAGTTTAATTCTCTCATTAAGAAAAATAGCGGTATGATATTTACCTGCGGTGGAACCATCATTGTTATTAGTACAACAAGAAACCAAAAATCCTTGTGCTTGAAGTTTAATCTTGCAAAAGAGTATCCTGCTAGTGAAGATAAAATTACCTGTCCAAAAGTTGTAAATAATGCCACAATCATACTGTTTATAAAAAATCTTGTTACGGGAATTGCACCAAAAACGTGTTTAAAATTTTCAAAAGTGAAATTCATTGAAAATAAGTTGTTCATGTTTTTAAAAATTTCATCTTGAGGAGTAAGAGCTAATTTTAGCATGGCAAAAAATGGAAATAACATGCTTAGTGCTATTGCAATCAAAATTAAATATCCAAGTATGAGAACAAATTTTTTCACGAAAATATTGTATAACAAATTTTGAGATAAATCTTAATGTAAAGATTGCTAAAAATCTTGATATTACTACTTTTTATTTTACAAGTGTATCTTTTGTAACAATACTGTTAAATTTATGTTTATTGTGGTTGTTAAATGATATTTGCGGTATAATCATGTTATAGGATAAGATTAAAAATCTCGTTTAAAAGATTTACATAAGGATAGCCGAACGAGGTTTAGAAGAAAATTAGGGTTTGAGTCTTGAGCTCAGTTAGATATATATACCAACTATTTTTAATAATATTTATACTTGTGGCAGGTGCGACAAGCGCTTTTGCTATTGAAGATATTCAGGTAGAAAGCAAAGAAGTTACCCAGAAAAAACAAGAAAAAGTTATAAAAATAGAAGATGAAAAAATGTTTATCAAGGATATTGAAATTAGTGGCTCTAATGTTATTAAACCTGAATATATCCTTGAAAAAATGCAACTTCATCGTGGTGATGAATACAATCGTGATTTGTTGCAAACAGATTTAAAAAGAATTTATCAAATGGGCTTTTTCTCAGATAAATTAAAAGCAATACCTATTGAAAACCCTGACCATTCAATAACTTTGAAGGTTATTGTTGAAGAAAACATGCCAATGACAGATTTTACAATTGAAGGAAATTCTGTTGTTTCTACTGAAGAAATTTTATCCTATTTATTACCCCTAAGAGGCAAGCCTCAAAACGTAGTTCATATAAATGAAGCAATAGAAAATATTCAAAATTGTTATGCGTCAAAAGGTTATATTTTAGCGCGCGTGAGCGAATTTTATGATGATCCAGACGGTGTTGTAAATTTAAAAATGTCAGAAGGTGTGATTAACAAAATAGTTATTACAGGTAATGAAAAGACAAAGGATTATGTTGTTGAACGTAATATTTTAACTGAGCCTGGAACTGTTTACAATGAAAATCTTGTAAAAGCAGATTTGGTAAGATTATATGCAACTCAGGCGTTTAGAGATGTAAACAGAGAAATAGAACCATCTATGGAAGATCCTGAAAAATATGATGTTACTATCGAAGTTCAGGAGCAACGTTCTGCAAGTCTTTCTGTTGGTGGTGGTTTAGATTCTTCAACAGGTTTGTTTGGCTCTCTTGGTATTACGGATAACAACTTCAGAGGAAGAAATCAACGAATTGGTTTGAACTTTTTAGCTGGTACAGGCGTTATTATGAGCGATGCTTCTGTTCTTAATAGGGCAAATTTGCAAGCTGAATTGAATTTCTTTGAACCTTATTTTTTGAATGCGGATAACTCTTTAGCTGCAAAACTTTTTTATAGAGATTTTGGCAGTTATCAAATCCCTTTGGCTATGGAGCAACGTTTTGGTGCAGAGGCAACAGTTGCGCATAGAGTTAAAATTAACCCTAAATTATCTACAACCTTTACTGTTGGTGTAGAAAATATTGATGTTTCTGAAGGTGATTTAGGTCAAATTGAAAGAATGTTCGCATCAAGAGGTGTAACTCCAGCTATAATGCCAATATTTAAACAGGCAAGAAAAGAACAACTTGAAGGTGGATTTTTCTTCCAGCTTGCACCAGGGCTAGTTTACGATACTCGTGATACAACAGTAAATCCAAGAAATGGTGTTCTGGCAAATGTTAGATTTAACGAAAATATAGCGTTAGGTGATTTGAATAAAACTCATGGTAAATTAACAGGTTCAATTAAGAAATACTTCCCTGTTATGAGCAAGTCATCGTTCTCACTAACTGCAAAGGCTGGTGGCGTAATTCATGGTGCGGACAATATGCCAGAAGTTATGAAATATCGTTTAGGCGGTCCTTCTTCTGTTAGAGGATTCAGAATGGGTACAATTGGTACTGGCGATGCATTTGTAATGGGTTCGGCTGAATTAAATACGCCAGTATTATTCTTGGATAGAATTAAAAAAGTCCCATTCTTTGATAATTTAAAATTATCCTTCTTTGTTGATGCAGGTAAAATGTTCGGCACAGATAATTTAACAAATTGGTTATATGATAGACCACTTCAAGCTGTTTCAGCTGGTGTTGGTTTAAAAGTATTCATTCCAGGACTTGGACCGTTGTCTGTTGATTATGGTATTCCAATTACAGATCCAAAAGGCGTAACTTCAAGAAGTGGCTACTTTACATTCGGCGTAGGCGATGTATTGTACTAAAATTAAAGATAATAGATATAGAAAATAAAGGAGAAAATATGAAAAACTTAAAAAATGGCTTAATTGCATTAGCGGTAATGGTTTTTGTATCAGTAAACACTCAAGCATTTGCTGAAGGTATTGGATTTATTGATTATAAAAAGGTTCAGGATAATTTTGCTTATGCTCAATCAGCTTCAAAAGAAATTGATAATAAAGGTTTGGAATTACAACAATTTTTAGTTGATAAAGAAAAACAATATAAATCTTTAGATACACCGTTAAAAAAACAAAATTTTGAAGAAAAAACTAAAAAAGAATTTGAGGCAAAACAATCTGCTTATATTACTTTTAAATTGAAAAAAGAAGAAGAAGTTTACAAAAAAATTCAATCTGCAACAAAACAAGTTTTAGTTGAGCAAAAACTTGACGCGGTTCTTGATTATAGAGTAATCTTTGTTGGCGGTTTGGATATTACAGACTTAGTTATTGCAAAGTTAAAAGGCGTAAAATAGTAGATAAAATTTTATAAATAAGGTGAAAAAATGTTGAATAAAAATTCAAAAATGCAATATGTCATTAAAATAGTTCCAAGTGAAAGCACATTGCCGTTGCAAAATTTATTAAATGAAATGGCAGAGGACGGTTGGGATTTGTACAGTATGAGCGAAGTTGAAACAGATGATGGTTTTCAATTCCAATGTATCTTTGTAAAAGAAGCTGATAGCGACAATTCTTTTGAAGATGTTGTAAATATTACGGCATTTAAAAGTCAGATGGAAAAAATGTTATCCGCAAAACTTTCACCTTATGAAACTTGTAAAGATATTCAGGCAAAAATCAGAGAACAAAAGAGAAAAATGGCAAAGACTAAAGCTCAATTAGAGCTTGAAGATGCGGGTTCTCACCAAAGAAAAACATTGAATGATAAAATGTCTGCTGGTATAAAAGAATTAGAAAATCTTCAACATAATTTGGTTAGGGCAATCTCTCCCGATGCAATGTATTCTTCTTTGCAGTTAGAAAAATTTTCGATTAATTTGAGTGAACAAATTTTAGAATTTGTTTCTCCAGATAGTGAAACTGATTTGTTAAGTGAAACTGTAAGAGTTAGACAAAAACTTGCAGATGATTTAGGTTATATAATCCCGAAAATTATTTTCAAAGATGATGAAATGCTTGCTCCTTATGAATTTTCTATTAATGTAAGAGGTTTGAGTGTTTTAAATTCTTTTGTATATCCAAATCATTTAATGTTTTTCCAAGATGATATCAATTACAAAAGCAAGAAAAAAGATTACTACGTTGATACAGACGTTATTACAGGCAGAAAAATTGTTTGGATTCCTCAAGAAAAAACAAAAAATTTCTGGGAAAAAGGTTTAACTCCTTCAGAATATATTGCCAGAGGCGTTGAATTTGTTGCGATAAAATATATTGAAGATTTGCTTGATTATGAAGATGTAAACAAATATATTAAAATCGTTCAAGAAAAAAATGCTTATTTAGTTGACAATATTGTTCCAGATTTTATTTCTGTTGCTGAATTAAGATATATTTTAGTAAATCTAATCAGAGAATATGTTTCAATAAAAGATATTGTCTATGTTTTTGAAAAAATTAATGATTTTTCAGATGAGGCATGCAAAGAATCTTTATTAGATAAGATTAGATTTGCATTAGCTCGTTACATTTGTAGTCGTTACGCCAATATTGATGGTGTAATTCAAGGTTTAGAGTTAAGTGAAAAAACTTTAACTGCATTGTTTGATGGTGCTTTAGATGAAGAAAATATTGTAAGAATTGACGGAACTAAAGTTGAAAAAGTTGCAGTAAAATTATTAAAATTTGCGAAAGAAAATAATTTAGATAACGTTATTTTATCAGTGCCAATTGAAGTTCGCCACATGGCTTTCATAGTTCTTTCTCAATATATAAACAATTTGACTGTGCTTGCCCAAGAAGAAGTAACAAATTATTACAATTTTGAAGTAATTGGTGAGGTTTAGTAGCAATTAAATTTTTTATGGAATTTATATAGGTATGAAAATTTATCCAATTACTAATCCTATTGCACTAAAAGGCAATAATAGCATCAATTTCGGTCGAAAACTAAAAGAAGAAGAAAAGCCAGAATATACTAAGGCAATCCATGACGCTTTAGATTATTTGGAAGTGAAAAATTTATCTATGATTGTTCATGGTTCAAGTTTTCCGTCTGATAAACGTGATACCGCAATAGGTTCGCCTTATTCAAAGGGTGCAGATAAATTTGTTGATTTTATTAAAATGAACGGATTTAATTCTGTTCAATTAGGCCCTGGAGGTACGATTGGTAAAAAAGATCCATCGCCTTATATTTCAAAAGTTTTTGCAAAAAACGAGTTGTTTATTGATTTAGAGCCGTTGAAATCGAAAAAATATGCAAATATTTTAAGTGAAAAAACTTATAATGAATTAACAGCACAAAATAAAGATACAAAAGATAAAAACTATAATTACACAGATTTTAATAAAGCTTTTTCTAATTATGCAACTGCTATGACAGAAGCGTATTTTAGTTTTACAGAAAAAGTTAAGAATAACGATAAAGATGCTTTGAAATTGAATAAAGAGTTTGAAGCATTTAAAAAAGATAATAAAAATTGGGTAGAAAACGACGGTTTATTCAAGGTTTTATCAAAAGTTAACGGTTCTGATGATTTTGAAAAATGGAATGAAGTTGATAAAAACTTACCTCAAAATCTAAAAGCTGGCGATAAAAAAGCTAAAGAACGATATGACGAAATTATTAAAAATTACGGCAAAGAGGTTGATAAAAATTCTTTCACTCAGTTTATTGCGGATAAACAATTAAAAGATAATACAAAACACAGAAAAGAAATCGGATTTAATTACATTGGTGATTTGCTAGTTGGATTTAATCAAAGCGATGTTTGGGCAAATCAAAATGCCTTTTTAAAGGGTTGGAAATTGGGTTGTCCTTACGGTGGCGTAGATAATTCTCCTCAAACTTGGGGTATTCCTGTTTTAGATCCCAAAAAATTATTAAATAATGATGGCTCTTTGGGTGAAAGTGGAAAACTTTTAAAAGAAAAAATAGCTTATTCATTAAAAAATTATGATAATGTAAGAATAGACCACGCATTAGGTTTGGTTGACCCTTATATTTATAAAGAAGATACTGTTCATAAAACTCATAATGGCGCGGTTCAAAGGGATAGATTATGGGCAAATAATGTATCTTATATGCATGATATAGATCCAAACGGAAACTTTAAACAGGTATTGAACAAAATTGTTTTACCGACATTTAAAGAATTTGGTGTTGATAAAAATGAAGCGGTTTGGGAAGATTTAGGTTCATCAACACCGACCTTTGATTGGGTTTATCATAATCAAGAAAAATTACCAGGGATAACTCAAACTCTTTGGAGCAGAGCTGAAAATGCACCTCGCAAAGATAATTGGAGCTTGGTAGTATCTCATGATTTTGAGCCAGCAAGTGAAATGGTTCAAAAAGACTGGGTAAGAAATTCTGATGCGTGGAATGTGGATTATCTTTCCGGATACTTAAACCCTGACCCTGCAACTTCAAATGAACGCCAAAAATATAAAGAAGATATTATCAATAGTAAACAAAGTCGTGTAACTTCTAAGTTTACAGAATTATTTAGAGGTACAAATAATTTGCAAATAATGTTTTCTGACTTTTTGGGTATAAATAAAACTTACAATGTTGGCGGTCAAGACAATAAAGATAACTGGAAATTGCGCGTAGATAATGATTTTGAAGATGATTATTATAGAGCTTTGCAAGATAAGAGTAGTTATGCCTTGAATATGCCAGAAATTTTAGCACAAGCAGTTAGAGCAAAAGCTGGCATGGACGTCGCTAAAACTTCTGATGGAAATAAAGCAAATCAATTACGCGAAGATTTGAATAAAAAATTAAATCCATTAATTTCTACTCTTGATAAATATACAGAAGTTTTAAAAGAAAAAGAAGAAATTCCCGTAAAAAAGGCGCAAGTTACATTTACTCAAGATGCTTCAAGAGTTGAAAATGAAACTAGTGAAGCAAAAACAGTAAGTCGAACTCCGTCAGAAGAAAAAAAATATTCAGATGCATCTGCAGCAGTAGCAATACTTGGAATAGGACTAGTTGCAACTGGTATTAAAAAATTAATAGATAAATTCAGACATAAAAATGCAGAACAAAAAGTAATGTAAATTTTAATCTATACATAAGGTTCTTTTATTGAAAACTTCTTTTTGTGTGTTATGATAATAGCTATGGCTATAAATATTAGAGAGGTTTCATGAGAAAGTTTTTTATTTCGATTTTAATATTATTATTTTTAAATATTAATGTAATGCCTTGTTACGCAAAAATAGTAAAAGTTAAAGCGAATACTCCTGTTGAATTTACAATTTCTGAGGTTAAATCTAGTGCGGATACAACAGCTGGTGAAAAAATTGCGATAACTGTTGATCAAGATGTTATCGTAGATGGTGTTAAAGTTTTTAAAACTGGCGCAAAAGGTTTTTTGTACATAAACGATGTTCAAAAAAGAGCGTTTTGGGGACAAGGTGGAAAAATTATTGTTACAAGAGGTAAAATTTATGATGCGAATGGACAAGCTCGTAGAGTAGAATTTACAAAGGAATATGTTGGCAAGGATACTACTTGGTCTGTTGTAGTTGCAACTTTGGGTTTAGCAACTGTAATTTTATTCCCTCTCGGTTTATTTGGTTTTGTAAGGGGTAAAGATGCAAAAACATTAATGAACGTACCATTAGAGGCTATTTTAATAGACGAATTTTACTTTACTCCAGCTTTATAATATAAAAATTTTGTGTTATTATATTACAGTAATTTATTATAATTGTATAAAAGGTAATAATTAATGAAATTATGCGTATTTTGCGGAACATTTAACCCTATTCACAACGTACATTTAGCGGTTGCTAAGTTCGTTGATAGAAATTTCGATTTTGATAATATTTTATTTATCCCTGCGTATAAACCGCCACATAAACATATTGATGATGAATTAGCAAATCATAGATATAATATGGTGCGTTTGGCGATTGAGGGTGAAAGTAGTTTTAGTATTAGTAATATAGAATTTAGGCACGAAAAATATTCTTATACCTTTAATACAATGGAACAATTGTATAAAATGTATCCGATTGAGGGTAAAATCAGTTTTATTATTGGAACTGATGCTTTTAAACAAATTGAAGACTGGTATATGTCTGATAAACTTAAAGAATTAGTTGAATTTATTGTTTTCCCGAGGGAAGAAAATTTCAATCCGGCAAGATTAGATAGATTTAGAGATAAGGGTTACAACTTTATTTGCACGAATATGCCGTTTATTAATTTGTCATCAACTGTTTTAAGAAGCAGAATTAAAAAAGGTAAACCTGTTGGCTCGCTTATTCCACAAAAAGTTCAAGATTACATTGATGATAACGGACTTTATTTAGATGATGAAGAAAATTGATGATATAAAAAATTGGTTGAAAGAAAATTTAGACGAAGAACGATATTTTCATTCTTTGGGCGTTGCTGACTGTGCAAAAAAACTTGCGAAAAAATATGGCTTAGATGAAGAAAAGGCGTATCTTACAGGTTTAATTCATGATTGTGCAAAATGTATTATTAATGATGAATTATATTTGATTTTAACAGAAAAAATGCACTGTAATATGTGCGAATTTTTAAATCCAAAAACATATCACTCTCCAGCTGGGGCTTATGTTGCGCAAGAAAAATTTGGAATTGAAGATGATGAAATTTTAAGTGCAATTTATTGCCACACGACAGGAAAAGTTGGCATGAGTATTTTTGAAAAAATTATTTTTCTTGCTGATAAAATTGAACCTAATACAAGAGAAAAATCTTGGTCAGAACACATTTGGAACGTTTTAGAGCAAGAAAACGGGCTTAATAAAGCCTTGTTAGAATGTTATGAATACACAATAAAAAGTTTGGTTGATAGAAAATTAAAAATTTGTTTAACAACGATAGAAATTTTCAATGAATTACTTGATGATGTTAATACATAAATTTTCAAAAGCGTTAATCGGTGTAACTTTAGCAATAATCTGTTTTTTAGCTAATTCTACGGCTTCAATGTCGTGTAAAAGTTTAACTTGAATTTGTTTGTTTTGAGAATTACTTTTCATTAAAGATAAAATGTAACTTTGCATTTGTTCAAGAGTTTTTATGCTATTTTTAGATAAATCATTCAGTTCGCCTGCAATTTTAAATGCATCACGTCTTTCAAATTCAAAATAATTTTCAAAAACAGGTTTTATTGGAGTCCAGTCAATGTCTTCGCGCTCAAATGACGGTACAAAAAAGCATTGAGAACGAGAAATTATTGTAGAGATTAAATCATTTTTATCTCTTGTTAAAAAGAAGAAGGTTGTTTTTTCAGGTGGTTCTTCAATAGTTTTTAAAAGAGCGTTTGCCGTTTCTTCTTGAAAGTTTAAGTTGTTCAATCCTGCAACATCATTGTTTTCGTTTCTGTCGCAAAAAATAAAAACTCTGTGAAAATCCGAAGATGTTAGAAGTGATTGTTTAATCTGATTGGCTTGTTTTATTGATATAACTGTTTTTGAGTCGTCGTCATCAGGTTTATTTTCAAGTCGGGAGTATGTTAAAACGGCAGGGTGTTCACCATTTATAATCCAGTTACAATCAAGACAAGAACAATCGTAATTTTGGTCTTTTTTACAGTTTAATAATCTTGCAATGTATAAAGCTAAGTTATATTGCGCATTTAAGTCATTTCCATAAAATAAAATACTGTGTGCAATTGCTTTCTCGGGATTTTTAATTCCTTTTTCAAAATAATCGACTAAAAATGGGTACTTATCTAATAAATGCATCTTGTACCTCGCTTTCAGGGTTTATTGTTTGACCTGATTTAATCTTGTATTCGGCATTGGTTAAATTTTCTTTTAAATGCACAAGATTTTTTAAGGATTGATTTGACGAATTTTTCAAAATAGCAGAAACTTGTTTTGCTGACATTCCAGTAATTGCAACGATTTCATCGATTGATTTATTTGAATTTAGTTTTAATAAAATTCTTTTGCGCAGAATAGTTTGTGTTGCAGAAAGAATTTCTAGTGGGTGTTTTTTGTCTAAAAGTTTGTGGTATTCAAGAATTGCTTTATCGTATTTTTTAGACATTAAAAGTTCTGTAAAGTTGAATAAATCTTCGTTTGAGATACAAATTTCGTGAACCATTTCAAGCGTGATTGCTTTTTGCGGATAGGCAATAAGTTTAAGTTTTTCAAGCTCCATATCGAGTTCTCTCAAATTATTTCCGACTTGTTCTATAAGAATATCAATAACTTCTTGAGATAGGGTTATTTCTTTGGTTTTAGCGCATTTTTTAATCCAATTTGCCAAATCTTGCTTGCCGTAATAATTCATTTTGAAGGTTGGAAATTCTTGCGCGTTGTATTTTGATAGGATTTTAAATAATTTTTTACGTGAATCTAGTTTTTTATTTTCATTTCTAGGTAAATTAACAACGAAGACAATTTCAGAATTTTCAAGACAATTGTCCAGGGCAGATTTTATTTCTTCCAGTTGAGAGTCATCAAAAGTTTTTTCGAAATAACTTTTGCAATCAATAACAGTAAGCATTTTGCCAAACATCATACCTTGGGTTCTGATAGACGCGATTAGGTCTGCAAAATTAGGATTATCAAGATATTTGTAATTCATTGCAGCAAAATTTTTATCAAGCCCTTTTTTTAATTTTTCAACGGCTTGTTCTATGTTGTAATCTTCGTCGCCATAAAAGAAATATACTGCCATATTTTAAGACTCAATTAATAAGCTGGAGCCGATAACTCCTGCATTGTTGCCAAGTTGAGCGGGTACAATATCTACTGCTTGTGCAGGGATAGGCATTGCACGTTTTAATAATGTTTCTTTAAGCGGATTAATGAGTAAATTTCCGCAGGTTGCAACCCCACCACCGATAATAATTTTTTCTGGATTTAGAAGGTTTACGACGCTTGCAAGTCCTGTTCCTAAGTATTCGCCCATAAAATCAAAAATCTTTTTAGCGACCATATCGCCAGCTTCTGCGGCCTTAGCAACGATATACGGAGTTATTTTTCCGTCTTCTGCCATTTCTCTAAACTTTGTTGATTTACCGCCTTTAATATAATTTTCTGCCATTTCAACGATTGAAGGTCCAGACACATAGGCTTCAAGACAACCGTAATCACCGCAACCGCAAAGTTTTTCACCGTTAGGAAATAATTTTATATGTCCAATTTCGCCAGCAGTGTTTGTTGCACCGCGAATTAATTTTCCATTTAGAATAATTCCTGAACCAATACCAGTACCAACAGTTATGCAGATTAAGTTTTTGCACCCTTTGCCTGCACCGTATTTTAATTCACCAAGAGCTGCGCAACGAACATCGTTGTCAATTTTGGTTTCAATACCAAATTCTTTTTTGATTATTTCTGAGATATGAACATTATTCCAGCCTGAAATATTTGGAAGATTGACAACAATACCATTTTTGTAATCAATTTGTCCAGGGAAACCAAATCCAATACCTTCGATGTCTTTTGTGTTTGAATTTGTTTCTTTTATCAAGGTTGAAATAGCTTGTTTAATATTATTTACAGTGTATTCATAGCCCATTTCAGAACGAGTTGGCGTAGAATTTGAATATAAAATTTCGCCATTAGGGCTTATAAGAGCGAATTTAACGTTAGTTCCGCCAACATCAATACCAATTCTATTTTTAGTCATAATTTTCTCCTTAAATTAATGATAAAACAAAAAAACAAGTTTGTCATGTGAAATTGCGGGCGGTGAGTTGTGAATTGACAAGTAATGAACAAGTCGTGTCATACCACTCTGCCGAATAAAACAATTGATAATTGTTTTATGAGAGGTGTTGCGGTATCTAAAATATAAAATAATCAAGAGTTCTCGTTTTAAGTTATTAGTAAATAAATGAAATTTGAAAATTGACATGTCTATATTTCCAAAATAGTTTAAATCCCCCGTCATTACTAAAAAGGCAATAAATTTTTATAAAAATACTTAATATAAGAGTAAGGAACAAAAAACCTTCGGAAAACATAGCTAAAGATTAGGAAAAAAAGCAAACAGAATGCGCAATTATGCATTTTGTTCGGAACAAAGATTTTTATACTCTCTCTCTTAATATCCTCGTGTTTATTTAATGTCTATCAGTCATCTGATAGGCTTTTTTCTTTTGTATATAAATATTTTGCCGTTTTTATTTTTCTGTATCAGAAAAACTTTTTAAATTTTCTACCACACTTTTACCACTCACGAATAACAAAAACACCATAATTTTTATTTAAACTTTTTCTCACTTTTTCTAAGTATAAAAAAAGGTTGTCATTTCTGACAACCTGAAAAAGGAACAACCATTATAAATTTAATTATAATTTATTAAAATACCATTTTATTTTATTACGTATAAAGTCGCCGTGTGATTTACCTTTTAAGTCATACGGCAGTTGCGTTAAGTCGATTTTACCTATATTCTGCCAAAGATATTTGTTAAACGGTAGAAGTTTCCTGATACTTCTATTCCTGCACATCTCGCCTATTTCGGCGTGAGTATAAACTTTATCTACTGTTAAGCCGTAACGTTTCAACATTTCTGCGGTAGTTTTAAAGAGTTTTTCGCACTGCAAATTTGTTAGTTTAATTGTCCCCCCGCCACAACAAGAGATATTATAGGTTATAGAATTCATTCCGCCAGTGCTTGTGCTCTTGCCCTGCGGTTGTCCATTATATAACTCGCCTTTATTATCTATTAACAATTGGTAAGAATTTAAATCTGTCGTATTCGGTTTTTCACCCCCACCAGTCCAGTGTAAAATTATATATTGTACTGTCATTTTGTATTCTCCAAGTCCTCAATTCTATGATTAATTACTTTAATCTGTTCGTCTTGCACATCTTCGCGTCGCTCTAAGTTAAATGTCCGCTCCACATAGTGGTTATGAACATCTTGTTTTTTCTCTAAGCGCCCGAAGTGTTCTGCGTTTTCTGCTTTTAATTCTTTAAAACGTCTTTCAAACTCCTCTTTTGTCAACTTTAATAGTTCTTTCTGCGCAGTCTGATTGGCTCTTAGAACCCCTGCAAAATATGCAATTGTTGCAATGTTAACCAATATAGTAACAAACAAAGTAAAACAAGCAATTAAAACCATTATTAATTCTGTATTCAATTTTTATCTTTTCCCCCATTTTTTGCCGTTTAAATCTTTACCACAAACCTTTTGGTAGTTGTCCACTGTGTGCTTCATCGCCCATAATTTCCAATCTGGAAATGCACCAAAATAATCGCAACAAGTAACAAAAATTAAGGTTGATAAATAGCGGTTTTGTCTTACTGCTTCATGATGTTCGCATAAGTAATCATGCAGGCAAGACGCAAGCTTAAAGCGTGGGTCTGTTCTTTGTCCAATAATCACCCAAGCAAAAGCAGGAACGTTAGCACCATTCCAACGATAACCTGCAGGAATTCTAAAGAAATAGCTTTCGCCCTCGAAATCAACTAAAACACTTAAATCAACCGTTGTAATAAACGGTTTTTTCTTTGCTTTTTTTAGCTCTTTACCCGACAATCCAAAGCAGGAAACATCATCTAAAAACTGCTCAGGGGTTAGTGTGTCGAACGTTAGCGTTAAACCCTTCTCGCCCACAATCTGTAACATATCAGGCGCAATTTCTGTATTGTATAACATTATTGCACCTCATAAGTGTTAGTCAATGGATTTACTTTTACTTTTCCGTTAATTTGAATATATACCCCAATCCAGTTACGCTTTAAAATAACCTTTTGATTGGAACGTTCATTTAGCGGTTGCTTTTGTACCACTACGACGATTTTATTATCTTGTGCGTTAACTACTTCATTTGCAGGTTCAACATCTTTTATTTCGTCGGCTAGTGTCGGCAACGTGCAAAAAATGCACATTGCTAATAAAGGTAAAATCTTTTTCATTATTCCTCACTTTCAATTTGTGTATTTTCTACTACTGAATTTTCCTCGGTTGTTGGCATTGTGCCATAGAAATCATAATAAACCTGCTTTTCACACTCCTTCAAGAACTGCTCTGTTACAAGAACCCCTCTGTTTTGTGTTCCGTCTAGGTTGTACGTAATAATAGGCACTCCGACTTGTAACGTAGGTTTAATATCAAACAAGAAATCTCTTACATCGCCTGTAGCCATTGTTACCTGTCGTTTAACGTACCCCAAGGAAGTATTAAAGAACTCTTTTGCAATGCGTTCTTGCTCTTGCATTTGAATTTCTTCTTTAGTCAAATATGAACCATTATACAATTCATATCCTTCATCTGTTTCTTCAATAGATGTATAAACCATAAATTGTAATGCTTGTTCAAGTTCTTCTCTTGAATTATTTACTAAAATTATTAAATCGTTATTTTTTGCTATAAACATTAATTATCCTCACCTTCTGCATAGATAAACCTGAATAAATTAGTTGCACCAGTAGCATTATAGTCAACTGCCACAGTATCGCCTTTTTTTACTGGTAATAAACATGTACATGGGCTAGTCCTATATTCTCCCCTAAAAGTCCTATGTAACATATTATTAATTTCTAAAGAGCCATTAGGGTCTTTTAATGCGATAAGTTGACAATAACGTGAATCCGTTCCAGCTATCTTATCAATAAAAAAATAACCATTTGCAGGCGCTACATATTTTGTACCACTAGCACCTAAAGTTAAATCGTCGTATTTGCTACTTGGCATACCCAAACTACTAATATAACTTTTTTCTATGCTATATTCTTTATTAAAAGGAATATTTTCAACCACCGTAAAAAAGAACTCACTTACAACAACATCTGCTATATATACCTTATCGTTATCTTCAACCCAATCATTATTTGAGTATTTTTTAAAGTACAACGGCGCTTGTGATGTATCTAACCAATAATCATTACTATTAGGTTCTAAAGGGGAAATATTACTAATAGCTAAATTTTTAACCAAACTTAACGACCCGTCAACGATAGATTTTAGAACTTTATAAGTTCCGTCAGCTAGATTAGAAGGGATATCATACCCGATTTGCGAAGTAAATTTCTTCGTTCTTCCGTCTGCGGTTGTGATTGTGCAAGGGGCGCAGATTAACGTGTTACCTTTTTGAGTTGATTGGTAAACCGTACCTAATAAAGTTATATCTGTTAAACAATTATAGTAAACTTTATTAGGCGCAAACCTACCACCCTGAAATTCAAACTTAAACTTCTTAGCCCTTACGACTTGTGTCATTGCGTGCGTCGCGGTTATAGCACCTTGACTTGAATTAAGAATAACATCGTATTGATTTGTTGTAGTATTCCAAGCAGATATTTTAATTTGCCTCATACCCCAACTAGTTGATACGGACGTCGTAACGCTTGTAAATTCTATTGGGTATGGAAATTCATGCTCTGTAACCACAACATCATTATAGAATTGGAAAGATTGAGGGTTTAACATTCTATAAGCCTGTGATGTATCACCTAAGCCAGATATTGCAGTAGATTTAACCCCAGTGTTGTCTACATTTTGTGTGGGCTTATAATTCGGATAGTCGTAAACAATAGTTTCTGCAATTTTTGGAAAGCTGATTGTTGCGTTTTTGCCGTTATCATCAACTTTTCCATTGTTAATTGCAAAAGGGTTGAATTGCAAACGTGAATTGCCATTTAATGACAAATTGCTTAAATTAACGTCGGCCATCAAAGATAAATCAATATTTTTAAGATTATCAAAAGCCGCATCTATTTTATCAAAATTCTCATTTAAGGCTTTATTGATATTAAATTTTTGTTTTCCGTCTGTTTGTATATCGTATTCAAACAAATCTAAATTTTTTGTATTTTTACCCATTTTTACTCCTCACCACTTTCAAACATATCTATAGTTATTTCTTCCATTTCTTCAATGGTTTTTACTTCGTGTATATTTTCAATTAAAAGATATTTAAAAATCAGTACAAACGGTAAATGTGCAGGTTTTACTTCGTTTATATTTGCTTTTAATGTATCTAAATTTTCAGGGATACCATAACCCCCAACAAATTCAATTTGTATTTTGCCGTTTTTAAAATCAGCTTTTATTTCGCCTTTTTTCCAAGCATCACATACAGCTTGTATTAGATGTATAGAATTATGGTTATTAGCTAACCATTTAGCCTGAATTGTTGCGCGCCTGTCTTCTATCGTTTGATTTGCAATTGGCGTAATCGCTAATTCGTTTTCAAAATATATAACACCGTCTAAAGTTAATTTATCGAAGTAAAAATTTGAATAAAATTCAACAAGTTTTTGATTAATATTTTCTAAAGATAAAGAAATTGCATTCAAAATCATCTGCACAAAAGAGCATTGTTTATCATCTTTATGCAGATAATCAATTAAATCGTTGTAAATTGACATTATTCACCTTCCGTTATAATTTCAATAGTTAAATTATTCAAAATTGCTAATTCGCAACTTGTATCGTTTTCTGTAATAATAATATTGTTTGTATCGTTATTTATTTGTAAATCGGTACAGTCTTCAACACCCTCGGCGTTAATAATAGCACTATTAACTTTTGCATAGCTTACGTAAGCATTATCAACAAAAACAGTTGTTTTTAAGTATTGTTTAACTTCATTTTGTATATTTTTAGTAACGTTTTCTTTCGTTTCACCGACTTTTAACTTTATTTTTACAGCAATATTAATTTCTTTTTTTATTGCGCTTTCAACCGTGCAATATGCACCAATAGGCGCTTGCCCATTGCCACAACCCCAACCCAATTTTTTGCCGTTATTATCTATAGTGTATGGATCTATATATTTTTGAACTGTATTAACTAATTCATTGGATGCACATTCATTATTAGAATCAGCAATAATAACTTTTACTGTGTTATCACCATCCCAAAGGGGTTTAACCTTTACTTTACCTACGCCCGTACATTCCAAAGCCCAGCTTTTGTAATGATAAATATTTCCGCTAGAAATAGGCTGGCGCAATTTTGTATAATAACGTTCAATTAAACTTTGTTTACTTTCTTTTTCGTACCCGCCAGAAAATGGCATATCGTTTGTAATGCTAATAATACCTTGTATTGTAGCTGGTATTTTTGTAATTGTGCCAGCTGGAACATTGCCAACTTCACCAGTCAATAAACATTCTGCATTAAAACTTTCACCTTCACTTATTGTTACATCTTCAGTAGATTGAAATTGTAAACCGTCAGGAGTTTCAAAAATCGAACCTGCACTAATTAACCCAGAACCGCTAACAACTTTTATTTGTCCTTTTGCATTTGTTTCAGTTTTGGCAATAATTCCACTACGTTGGTAAATAAATTTTACTAAATCCTCGTAATCTAAAGTTGTAATATCCGCAACAAAGCACGACAAATAACGCAACCTATTCCATAGCTTAACGAAAACTTTAGCAAGCGCCAACATTAAATCCCAAAGGAAATACCCAACATTTTTTTGATACTTGTCAGGAACATAAGAAAGTAATTCTGCGCTTATATCTAATTCTGTTTTTTCTTCAATCTCTATTGTCATTATTTCCTACCTCTTAATTGAATAAATTTCCGTTTTTTCCTCTAATATATATCCGTCTTGTAATTTCACCTTAACATATACGCTTAATGTCTTTTGATCCTTTATTATATTAAAATCCTCGACCGATAATATATTAGGATTTAATTTAAAACCTTCTTCAACTTCTTTTTTTATTTGTGCGTATTCTATGCCAGAAATTGATTTTTTACCAATTAACTTATAAGCAGAAGTGCCAAACCCAGTACCGCTATAAATTTTATATATATCTATTGGTGTACGAAAAAATTTTATAATCCAATTTTGTACATTTTTGTAGTTATCAACTAAATCAACATCACCATTTTTTAAAATGATATTTTTTTGTGCATAATTGTAATTCGGAGTTTTTCTAATGTGGCTAGAATTAGATATAATATTATATTTTGTATCTTCAGAAGTTGAAACATTTGTAATTTCTTCAGGAAACATTTTAAACCTCATCATAAAATTTATAATTGTCGTCAAGAACTTTATCTAATAAGATATATTTATCAGTTTGTTCCAAAGAACCAACAATAACCAAATCGCCCTTTTTTAGTTCACATTTTAAAGCTAAAATTTCATTATTAATTTTAGTTATTGCGTTATTAGTATTAGTGATAGCATTTGCAAGAAAAGCTATTGCAGACGGCATATTGCAAGGTAAATTAGGCGTATAGGAATGTGTTTCAGTTACGCCAGTTGCAGATGTGCAATCTGTAGAACTTGCTAACAAATCTGTTGGAACTCCACTAGATAATTTAGTCGTTTTATCGATATTGCATCGAAAACGGAACCATTCAGAAACAATCAACTCGTCGTTTTCTTCGAGCAAAACTTTTTTTTCTGAAATAGATACTATTACTGGCGATAATTGCTCAATAATGCCAATATTAATAGCTTTTAAATCCGTAGGATTATTTCTTTGTTTTAATTCGAATTTTAATATTTTTGCTAAATCGTATTTATTTTCCATATTTACATTACTTCATGAAATTAATTGACCACTTGAAATTTATTAAAAAATAATAAATAATAAGAATATGAGAAATGCATTTTTAATTTTATGTTTATTATTTTTTATTTGTAGCCCAACGTTTGCCGTACCTGATACGATTCAAAAAGGTGAACCGATATTTATTTTTTATGATATATCTAGTGATATTCCTTTAAGAAACAAACTTGAAGCTGAATACGATAAAAAATATGCTACATGTGATAACAACGGCTGTACTTATAATGCACCATTAAATGCCTACGAAAAAGAAGTTGTGATACCTTTTGCAAAACAAAAAAAATACATTGATTATGACAAATTAACAAGAGATTATTTAAATCAAAATAATTAATTTGATAATCTTTCTATTGAAACATTTACTATTTCTTTTTTACTGTCAATAATATGCTCAGCTGAAGTTATGAGATAGAGTCCATTTAAGCCATATTCATTAATTGTAAAGTCAATTAGTTTTCCTTTTGATACTCTATAATCACTGATTAAGCTTAAATTTATTTCTTCTTTTATCTTATTTAATTCTTTAAGTTTATCATTTGCTAATTTTGTTAAATTATTTTGTTTATTAGTATCTACAGTTTCAATTGAAGTAAGCAAACCATAAGTATTTATGCTTGAAATATCGCTTGCGGTTTTACGTAAAATACTTTTTTCGTTATTATCAGAATAGATAACACGGTTTTTTAACTCTTGTATTGAATGTTTTACCGATATTGCAGAATAGGTATTGTTTGAGTTAATTAAAAAGCCATTACCAATTAAAGCGGTCAAATTTTGCTCTATTTGATATCTATTTATTCTCAAGTTACCCATTTTGCAATCGATATATAAATTTCTTAAACCGCCTTTTGTTTTTTCAAGTTCAAGTAATTCTTTTAAAATATCCGCAAAAACTATATCTTTATAAATTTTTGATACAGTATTCCTAAATTTTGGTAATGTCGCGGACACTCTATGTTCTCTGCATAATAGCATTATAGCATCACCTATATTGGCGTTTTTAAATTGGATTAAAACTTCATTTTTATTTAAATAAAATCCAACATCAAAACCAGAATAGCTATATTTATTTATATCGGTTGTATGTTCACAATCAGTTATAACCCCTAGATATACAAGTACATTAGTTGTAATATCAAAAACCCTTAAAATATTTACAACTTGGTTACCTGCGTTATTTGTCGAGGTAATATTAAAATTTCTTAAACTTTCAAAATAAAACGAGCTTGCAACATCGTCTAAACTCTCAGAATAAGAAAAGTTTAAAATGTCCAAAGTTATATCAACATTATTTAGCGTAAATCTATAATTGTTCATTATATCAGTCCAGAATGTTTTAGCGCTGAATTTGTTATAGTATTAACCATACCACTTACGAATGCGCTAGCTACTTCATTACGTCCAATGGTTGCCGTTATCATACCAGTGTTAAATTCTTCCAACCTTAAAAAATATTGAATATCGCCGACATTGTCAACGGAATACTCAAAATTCTTAACTAAAACAAAATCGTCAAATAACATTCTAAACGGCATTTTTCTTTCTTCAATAATTACAAGCCTGAATGGCAACTCATTTTCTTGTCTTTCTGTCAAAAAAGTAACGTATTCATAACCATTTGAAGAACTTCCTGTTTTTATAAAATCATACGGTTTAGTCGGGAAAAAACTGGACCATTCAAAAGTTGCTAAATTACCGTAAGAAGGCACATTGTACTCTTCGGATAATCCTTTGTAATTTCCAATATCCGCGCTTACTGGAATTTTAATCCCTTTTGGCACAATCGGTAATATCAATGTTTGTGTTTGCCCTGTAACATTTACTGCCTGCTGAATACGCGATATAATCCCATTTTTAACCTGATTTAATAAATCTGATGATGTCTGAATTTCTTTTATAAAAAAAATTTGCATTTTTCACCTTTTAACATTGTAAAGCCGTTTGTAATTGACGTCCTAGGGCATTACTTACCTGTTGTATAAATTCCTTATTACCAATTACATTACCCGCAATGTTTAAATTTACAGTAATCTCTTTATTTAAAGCTTTTGAAGTGTCCTTTGCGTTCAACACTTTTGCACCTCTTGGCAAGTTTACAAGTTCTGGGCCTGTTTCACCAACAAGAGAAAGCCCGCCACTAGAAAAACTTGTACCGCTTGCATACTGATGTAAAGAACCTTTTTCTCTTCTCTCTTTTACTTTTTGGTTTTGTGCTGAAAATTGCTCGCCAATACCTTTTGCAACACGTTTGAATTTTTCAACCGCTCTTGTTACAATTTTAAATTTGAGTTCTAAAGCACTTATTGCCATTATTGCCATTGCAAGACCTGAACACAATAAAACTACTGGGTTAGCATTCATTACAATGTTAAACCCTGCTTGTGCAACGGTCGCTATTTTTGTGGCGGTTGCCATACCCAAAGTCCAGGCTTTGCATGTGGACATTAAAGGAATAACAGTGCTTATTGTTGTAGCTAAGGCTTGTAATTTTATTGCAACATCAACAACTTTAAACAAGGCAAAAGCGCCAACACAACCAATAACAACAGGTTTAAGCGCATCAATATTGTTAATAACAAATTTAATTGCATTAGCCATACCCTGCATAATAGGTATTACGGTTTCTCGAATTTTTGGCATGTTTTGAATAATTGCTTGACAACAATCATTCATTACTGGAATTAAGTCATTGCCTAATCCCATAGCCATAACACCAATTGCTCTTTGTATTGTATAGATATTATCAGAAAAAGTATTTGCAGCTTCAATAGTTTTATCGTCTAAGATAAGACCTAAATCGTTACACTCTTTTCTTAACGCAGAAATACTCTTTGCGTTTTCTTCCAATAATGGTTGTAGTTCTATACCTGCCTTCCCAAACATTTTAGTTGCTAAAGCAGTACGCTCAAAGCCGTTCGGCATTTTTTGTAATTTTTCAATAACTTCACCAAATAAAATTTCTTGCGTCTTTAAGTGCCCGTTATTATCTCTTACGGAAATTCCCAAACGTCTAAAGTTATTAATTGCATCTTTATTGCCACTAGTAACCCCTAGAACTTGTGAGCCTAAAGACTTCATGCCCTTTTGCAAAATGTCAATTTCTGCACCATTTTGTTTTATTATATATTCCCACTCTTGGAAACCTTTTTTTGAAATACCGATTTTTTTAGATATATCATCTACACGGTCTGCGTACTCTCTTGTTTTGTTTAGGGTTACAACAGTTGCACTGGCAAGCCCTAAAACCGTAGTTGTCGCAATTTTACAAGCATTTACAAAGCCTTTATTTAATTGTTTACCTAAAGCGATTGCCTCTGCTCTCATTTTTTGAGCTTCTTTTGTAGAAATTTTTAGCTTTTCTGCAATTTTATTAATTTGCGGAGTGCAATTATCTTTAAGCGCAAAAACTACGCCGACAGTTTTAGCCATTTAACATTTCCTTTTTAACTTCAAGCTGATATAAAATGTTTGAGAGCATAAACTTTTTGTCTGAATCAGATAAATTAAGCAAATCGCTTGGTTTATGCCCTCGTTCAAGATAATAACTTATAAAATACAAGTCATCATCTTGTTTTATTGCTCCTTTATTGCATTAATTTCCTTTTTAGTATCCTCAAGAAAACCATATTTTTCTAAAATGAAATTACCTAGTTTATAAATTTCGCCGTATTTGTTACCAAAAACCTTAACTACAAGGTCGTAAGGGTCTTTAACGTCAAATTCTGCGCGCAGAGCTTCATCTTTAAAGAATGGACAACAATCGTAAATAAGTTTTAAATATTTTCGATTTTCATCATCATTTCCACCCATAATATTAACAATACCAGCAGGATTAGAACAGGTTACCTCAAATTCAGCGTCAAAAAGTTTTGAGTAGTAATTTTCTTTTTTGTTTTCGATTAAACCTTTTTGCTTCAAAAAAGTTTCCATTGTCATTTTTTTAGCCATTTTTATCACCTTATACAAAATCGTAATCAACTGCGCTGAAAGAAATGTTATCTTGGTTTACTTTTCCTTTTTCAAAGGAAAAAATATCCATTCCGTCCAGTGTAATGCCTGTAATGCTTATTCTTTTTGTTTCGCCAGTGTCATTGTTTGTCAAACGTGCAACAAGCGAAATTTCAGGCTGTGTTTTGTTTTTGTATTTTTTCATAATTTCTTCAAATGCAAAATCAGTTTTAAATTTAACTAATTCGCCTGTTAGTTCAACTCCAACCAAGCGTTTTTTTGTTGAAAAATTATCAACATCGTCAACATCTTCAAACTTATTTGTTTGTTTTAATGTAACTTTTTGAACATTGCCAAGTCTATCAGTATTGTTAAGCCAAACTTCACCGTCTGCACCAGTCCAGATTTCTTCTACGCCCATTTTTATTTTCCTTTCATTTTTTATTTTTGTATCAACTGTTTTTGTTAGAATTAGAACATATCCACTTCAAATTCCATTTCTTCCATTGCATCTAAAAATTTAACATTTGCTTTTGCAAAAATACCTTTTTTGTAAGTGTTTTTACAAACTTCGTCATCTGTCCAGTTTTCAGCTTCGGTTTTACCTTTAGCCAGCCATAATTTGCGTTGTCGCTCAATATTGACTGTTACTCGGTTATCGTAATTAGGATCTAAAATACCCATACGTTCATATTCTGTAAAAAGACCGTGTTTTACTGCACAGAAAAATAAACACTGGTTATCATATTTATTTTTAAATCTACCTTTGTAACCAGTTCTAAAGCCTTTTACTATGTCGTTTTCAACTCTATACATACATTCAGAAATCGTCAAACTTTTAGCATCTTCTGGATTATTTTCATTTGTGGTTTGTAAGGTTGTATCGCCGTTTGCTAGTCTTATCCCTTCCTCTTCCGCATATAGAACAAGTTGACCCTGTTTATATGTGTCAGGCGCTTCAACAGACTTCAACTCTGTAAATACCTTATATGTAATACTCATATCATACGGACAACCAACGGCAAGACCCGCCAATAAGAGCATTAATTCATAAGCGTTTAGGTCAACATTATTGCCGTTGTCGTCTATCATTACAGCGGATTTATTGCAACTACTACAGATAAATCTGCTATCAGCTTGAATGTTATAAACCATAGCAAAACGCTTGTTTTCAATTGCCCAAGTTTTAACATCGCCTTGTGCGTCTTCATCTGCGGAAGCTATCCAGTCAAATTCATTTTTTAAATCTGCTAATTTATTTGAAACACTTGCAACATCGGTTTTATATTCCAAAACCATTACCTTTTTAGGTTTTCCTCTAAAAATTAATTTAACATATTTTTCCAAAGTTGTATCAGTTAAAGAAAAAACTGCACTTTTAAAAGTTTGTAAATTAAAATCATTTTCTAAATTTTCATTTTTGTAAAGTAATAGAATTCTTCCCTTTTGCCCAACTGCAAGTGTTGTTGCCGCAATTTGTTTAAAAATAACAACAATATTTGCTTTTAAATCTTCTAGTGTTAATTCTGCCATTTTTCCTTACTCCTTTTTTTAATAGCTTATTTCTAATTCGTCCATAATTTCTTCGTTATTATATTCATCATCGTATCTATTATTAACTTCGTCGCTTAACATAAATTCAAAATTAATAATACAATTTAGAACATAATCATCTTCGTTAAAATCAAATTCAATTGAAGATATATCCAAAATTTTTATCTTTTTATCATCTTCGTTATCGTTTGTATATTCAACTTTTAAAGGCTTTTTTAATGCTTTTTTTAATTCTTTCTCGCGCGTTGTTAAGTCCAAAAAAGTCTGTTTATCAGAAAAATAATAAATTCCAAAGCTATAACGTAATTGAGAGGTCGCATTTGCAACTTCTGTTGAATTACTTGCTATATATTTAATATACAAGCTTGGCGGTTGTACATTTTTTATATCTTTTGTTATTAAAATCCCCAAATTCTCTAAACGCTTAACTAACGCACTATTAATATTTGATGTTGTTATCATTTAAAATCACCATTTACACCATTTTCAACCAATTCCCCAAGAAATTTGTTACAGTCCATTTCAAACTCAGCAGAAAATTGTATTTTTGTTTTTTCTAAAACATGCTGTCCTTCTGTAAAACCTTTAGCTTGTCCACCTTCATTAGATTTTCCTTTTGGGCCTCTCGGTACTTGTCTATGTCCATACTCAATCAAATGTGCGTGCCTAGAGGAGTTGTAAACTCTACAACATAAATCGTCTGATTCTTCATAAACTTTTCCAGTTTTAAAATTTTTGTGATAACTTGTTTTTTCTTTCCAGTTTTTTTTAGTTTTTTTTGAAGTGCCAACTGAACTTTTTGCAATTTGTTTTGCTTTTTTTGTAGCTTTTACTACTTCTTTTTTCATAAATTTTTTTGTTTCTTTTATGTAATAATTTTTAGCGAAATCTTTTAAATCGTTTGTTAAATTTTCAACCTCGCTAAAATCTACATCAAAATTTTCTTTCACTTTTAATTCTTTCCGTGCAAAATACTTGTAATTCTTGATTAGATAAATCCGCATCAAGCGTATAATTAACATCAAATTCGTGGCCCTGGTATTTAATCAAGTGTGTATCTGGATTTATAATAGGAAAATTTTTAAATAAATAGGAAATTTTATGCGTTACGCTTGACATTACTGTATCTGCTGGACGTCCACCTAGTAACCCGCCAATACGGCTTTCAATTTTTGCGAAAAAGTCCTTTTTAAACTGGTATTCAGCTATTTTATAACCGTTGTCGTCAGTTTTGTCTGTTAAAGTTTTTTCCCAAACTTCTATTTTTTTGTCATATTTTCCAAAATCAATCATTTTTACGCATTCCGATATGTTTAACTAGACTTTCAAACGTGTAAGGCATACTTAAAACTGCTTTTTCTGTCAAAGGCTGGCGATTACAATAGAAATGGGAAATACACAATAAAATAGCTTGTTTATATATCTCATCGTCTTGCTTATATTCAACCCCTGTAAGTTCTTTAATATATTTTTCAGAAAGTTTTATTAAAGATTTTAAATATTCGTCGTCATCATTAAACGAAATTCTTAAATAAGATTTTACTTCAGTTAATTCTATGCTCAATTTTTTATCCTTTTAATAAAATGTAGGACTTTATAAAAGTCCTACATTTTCTGTTTATATTATGACTAGTTACGAATTACCTTCTTGTCCACCTGTAGGCGTTTCTGTTTCTGCTTCTCTGCCATCCATCACAACAAAAGCATCCACGTTTAAAACTCCACCGTCAGCAAGTGCCAAAATTCTAAACACTTCATCACCAGATAAAAACGCAACCTCTGACGATTTGTCAATAACTGCTTCTTTTGCCCAGTTAAACATATATTTGTCAAATCGCCCAAAAACAATTACTCCGTTCGGAACGTCATCACATTCAACTACTTCACGACCTTTAATTTTATTAGTGTCGTCGTCGTAAATTGGATATCCATTATTATCAGTAATATTTTGAACTTGGTCATATAATGTGTCAGTTGACATCATTAAAACCGCGCCTTTTTTAGCTTTAGCTGGTAATTTTGCAAATAACTTCTGAATGTCAGCTCTTACAAACTCCCCTGCAGTTTTTGTTGTAATTGCAGTTACACTTGGGATAATACCCTTTGCACACTTTTTACCGTCGCCATTAATAATATCGTAGTCAACAGCTTCCATTAATTTATCAGATAAGCTATTTACAACATATTCTTCAAGCGCATCAATTGCAGTATTTGTTAATTCACAAGTTAATTTTACCGCTTTAATATATTTTTTAGCGCCTAAGAATAATTCGTCTAAAGTATCGTCAGAAATAGTTACGCTTTCTCCTTCGCCTAAGCGCGAAACGTCAGAAGTGTAGTTTTCAACTGGGACCGAAACATTTCCGCGCAAATTAGATACAGTTACCAATTGATAAACAATTGAACCTTCTCTAATTTTTTCATAAACTTTGTTCATTGTAATTGTCGGAACAGCAACGCCCATTGATGACTTTGTAGTTGACAAAGCACGTTGCTCAGCGTCTGACAATTCAACACCAGCAAATTTCTTAAAAAATGCTGAACGATATTCAGGAGTTGCGATAATATCAGAAATACTTCTTTTTTCACTCGCAACACTTTGTCTAGGTTTTTCAATTGCAGAACCATTTTTTAATGGATTAGAAGAAAATAAAGAAGACATTAATTTACTTCTTTTTTCTGTTTCTTCTTCAATTTCTTTTTCTTCTTCATCAAGTTCTTCAACCTCTTGTGCGACTTTGTCTAACTCTTCTCCTGTTAGTTCATCGATTTGCTCGCATAATTCTCTTTTTCTTTTTTGAATTTCTAATAATCTTTTTGTTTTTGTTTTCATTTTTTTAATCCTTCCTTTTTGCCTAATCTACAAACAAAGTTTTAATTTTAATTTTTTGCGTTTTTCACTCTCCAGTGAGTTTTTTTTGTTCTCCAACTCAAAAAAACTACGCGCTTGTACTGTTGTATCCTCATAAGCGGGAACATCAACAACAGAAATATCAAATACTTTGTCAATTTCCAAAATTCTTCTTGTGTGCGTTTTTTCGTCATATTCGGATTTTTTAACCGTAAACGCAAAACTGCATTGGTCTAAACCGCCTTCTTGTATGATTGTGTAAATATCTCTAGCAACACTTGTGTTAAATAGTTTTGCTTCAAAACCTAAGCCGTTTTCATCAATATTGGTTTTTAAACTGCCGTTTCTCGTTCTAGCCAATATTGGCACAGAGTTTTCGTGGTTATATTTAAGGCAACAATACTTAAAATCCGCATTGTCAAGTGCGTGTCTGTCAACAACTTCCTTGTATTCAACGCCGCTAATTTCAACCAAAACTGTTGGTTTTTCAAAAACCGCCCCAACTCCAGCAATTTTCATATCGTCGTTTGAATTTTCAATTTTATTCAATCGGAATTCTACACAACGTCTTTCAATTTTGTTTTTTTCTTTTGGCATTTTATTCGTCCTTTTTTTTTCCAATTTGATACTCTTCTGCATTTTTTAAGTCTATATAGTTTAAACTTACAATGTGTTTGTCGCCGTCCGCTATTGGATTATATCCGTACATATCACGGATTTCATTAATTGAAAATAACCCCAAAGGCATTATCTCTTTAGCCATTGCAGTCTTTGTCGAAACACTTGCAAACAATAATTTGTTGGCAGTCAATAAAATCTTATTACCGCATTCAATTTCTTCACGATTAAAAATTTTGGTTGTTAATTCTAAACTCATTTGAACCAATAACGGCTCTATAGTTAATTCAAAAAACGCGTTATATTCGTCTTCTGTCGATACACCTTTTAATAGATTTTCTGAAACTCCAAAATTGTAAGCAAAATAATCTAATACTATTTTTTGTTGGCTTGCATTAATGCTTTTTGGCTCAACTTTTATCGGAACAAAATCCGCCTTGGAATCCATTGCGCCGATGCCGTCATTTTGCATATATTCTTTTACAAATCGGTCTTTGTAATAGTCCAAATCATCTTGATTTAAGACCCCAGCGTATTTTATAACCCCTCGCAATTGTGAACTTGCTTCAACAGAGTTAATCATTCCGCTATCAATTGCCCTTAAAACTTCAAACAAAGGTTGTAAAATTTCAGTTTGTGAACTTCCAAATAATTCGTTATCATTGTAATGTCGGCGCAAGTGAATTAATTCGCTATATGGAATTACTACGTCATATCCTCTATTCAAAAACGAGAATTTTGCATAAATTTCATTTCCGTCTTCAACAAACTCAATCTCTGAGTATTCTATCGGATAAAAACCAGTAATAACACCGTCAATAATTCTTTGATATATAAAGCAATTATTCTTATCGAATAACATACTTGTTACTTTATAGAAGAACTCATAACGCGTCATAAATTCATTAGGCTTATATTCTAGTAAGAATTTTAAATTTTTATAAAAATTATTCGCCGTTGTTAGCGTGATTGTCGGCGTTAATTTTGCAATTTGTTTTGAGATACAATCAATGCAAGCGCGATACATTAAGTAATCGTAAGATTTACCAGAATAATTGAAAAATCTTGGAATGTATGTATTGTAAGGCTTTACGCTTGTATATGTTTTATCACTTGTTTTTATTTTCCCATTAAAAAGGTTTTTAAAAAAATCTGAAATCATTTTATCGTCTTCTATTAATTAAATTCATATAGTCCGTTTTTTCTAGCGTATATCTGACATACGCGTTTAACATCGCCGCAAAACCGTCAATTCTTTGTTTTGTGTTGGATGTTTTCATTGGCTGGATATTATCGTTTTTATCAACGTCAGCTTTTACGTTCGTTAAGCACCAACGAGTAATAGAATTATTGTTATAATTTACTTTCTTACTTTTTAAATCCGCACCTAGCATTCGCATTGGATTTGATAAAGTTTTTTTGCCCTGAATTACTGCTTCATGAACATCGCCAAAAGTATATGTCATTTGCTTAATGAATGAAGTTGAACTCCAGCTATCATATCCATGCTGGTACATTGTACAATTATTTATTTGCGAAAATTCTTTGTACCAATCTACAACATCGTCATAATCAACTTTGTTTCCGTTGGAAACTCTCAACAATCCCTGTTCATACCATTTATCATACGGTATTTTATCCTCTTTGCTACGTTTATCAAGTAATTCATACGGTAACCAATACATCGAAGAAACATAAATTATTTCATCGTTCGGCACTAGCCACAAAGCACAAGCACTAGTTAAATCAGTTGTTTTAGATAGGTCAGTACCTGCGATAAAATATATTGGCTTTTTGTCTTTAATATTGTAAGTTGCTTCATTAACCGCATCCTCAAAATTAAGCCATACCTGAATGGATGTTTCACGAACATTAAACTCTTTAGTTAAGATATTTTTTAATTCTAAAGAGTCCGCTTTTGCTTTGGCAATTTTACGACGCAAATATTCTATACTTTTACTTACGCCCAAATTCGGATTTGCTTTTATCCAGCAACTTTCATCTTGCCATTCTTGACGTAAATCAAGTTCGTAAATTATTGGCAAAAAAGTATCATCTTGAACAATTCCATTTAAAACTTTTTCAGCATATTCGTATTTGTTGTCATACAAACCTTGTCGGATAAATCCAGCCGTTGTAGTTAAGAATAATAATGGCTCAAGACGAGCAGATACGCCGTCTGCAATAATATTATATAAATCTAACGTTTGCCAAGCGTGAATTTCATCCAATCCAGCATAGCTTATGTTTAAACCGTCTTCGGTGTTGCTATCAGCCGACAAAGGCTTTAAAAAACTTTCCGTAAGAGGAAAACTTAAACAGTTAATTCTGCTTTTGATATATTTAGTCAATGCTGGCGATTTTCGCACCATTCTTTCACATTCACCAAATACAATTTTTGCTTGTTCCCTTTTGGTTGCGGCGCAATAACATTCTGCTCCGTTTTCGCCGTCAGCCATTAGCATATATAAACTTATTGCACTTGCTAATAACGATTTTCCGTTCTTTTTACCAATTACAAGCAAAACCTCTCTAAATCTGCGTAAGCGAGTGTCTTTATCAACAATCCCAAACGTTGCAGATATTAAAGCTTTTTCCCATAATTCTAATATAACTGGTTTATCTGCAAATTGACCTTTACTATGTTTGCAGAAATTTTCAATAAATTCTATCGCATGATTTGATTTTTTTTCGTCAAATACAAACTTTTCACCATTCAATATGTCAGCAACTAAGCGTTTATAAACTCGTTTAACTTTGTCGCTTGTTATAATTTCGCCATTCTGAATTTTTGTATTGTATTTAAAAAAATAATTCATTTTACTTCTTTTTAATAAATTCTAAAAATGGGTCGTCTTCCGCTATATAATCACTTTTTAAGCTTAAAAGCTGGCGGTATAAAAGAAGCATTGTTTTTGTTAATTTATCACGTCTGTCATAAAGCGGATTATCCTTAATACCTCGTTGACCACCCCCATTATTGTACTTAATCGTTGGAGTAGATTTTAATAAAACTTTTTCAATGTTGATTAATTCTGTTAAACTTATCGCAAAACTTATTAACGTAGTACGGCAGATTAGTTTTTTATTTTCGTCAACATCTGCAAAATAAGGCTTTAGTTTGCGAATAAAAGCATCTTTTATTTTGTTTTTTATTTCATACGGATAAAAATTTATTTCTCTGTCTACCTTAAACCACATAATATTTTTATCCATAAAAAACCTCTATTATCTTAATTACGGCTTAAAAGCTTTCCTATCGACCTGTTTTTCATAGTTTTTTACTTCTATAAGCTTTATAACCACTTATTTACTGTGTTACCACCCCCCTTAAAAATTTTATCCATTTGTTTTCCAAAGGTAAGCGCTCGGTCTTTTGTTAGAAATAAAAAGAAAAAATGTAAGGGGGCTTTTTTATTTTAATTATTTTTTTTTTACAACTTGTCCATTAGTATTGAACTCTAGTCCTATAGCTACTGGCGAATACTTTTCAAAGTGTTCATTTTGATGACAAGTATCACAGAGCAATTCTAAATTATTAAAATTCAAACTAACTTCTGGATTATTAATATTGTCTGGAGTTAGATATATTTTATGATGAACTTGTTTTGCGTTTGGTTGTCCACATCGTTCACATATTCCAAATTTACTTAAAGTGTAAGCTTCACGCACATTTTTCCAGCGAGTTGAATTATAAAAACTTTTACTAAATTTTCTTGCCATATTTTAAAAAAAAGCTAACGTTATGTCTAAGAATTAGAAAAGAAAACAATCACGTTAGCACATGCATTAATTAATTAATTAGTTTATACAATAGTATATTAAATTTCAATTTTATTACCGTAAAAATCGCAAGCGTAGTTTTTAACTCCAGCGATTTCGCCTGTTTTTACATCGTAAACGGCTTCATTAATTCCATAAACCCATTTGTAAGTATTTTTAGATTTTGGAATTTTAAATTTACTTTCTTTAAAAAATAAATTATCATTAAACTTCTTAATTATATTTTCGTATTCTGTGCCAACATATTGCGTACGATAATATTTGTTAGTTTTGTTATTATACTGTTCAAGAACTGCAATATTTTTTTTGCAGATATTACACTTAAATAAAAACAATTTTCTGGCAATTAGATTTTTTTCGCTGAATAAATGCCAGCAATCAACTTGTTCATGTTTAGTGTTACAATGAGTAATTAGCATAGGTAGAATAACTTTCACATACAACTATCCCTGTAACTTAACGCTTACCCATACCTTTTGCTGTTTCCAGTCAAGTCCACTTCTTGATTACTCTATTCAGAGGTGTAAGCAAATTACTTCTTCAGTATTGATTATTTTTTTATTTTTTTCAATAGATTTTTAAAAATACTAACCCTAGAGATAGTATTTTTTGCTTAACAATTCGCCAAAAGTTTTATCATTTGTGTTTTAGCTTGCTTTACAATTCTGATTTCAATATATTTTATAAATGTTTTAACCTAAATTTTAAAAATTTTGGGGCGCAATCCTACCTACAAAATTAATCTCAAAATCACAAAATTAATTTAAGATTTTTCTTTGTTTTCTGGTTTTATTTTTTTTGTTTAAAAATTAAAAAAAATAAATTTAAGTTTTTTATTTTAAAAATTTTTTTGTATTCTTATTCTTATTCTTATTCTTATTCTTATTCTTATTCTTATTGGTTATTGATTTTTTAATAACTTGAGTTTTTGTTTTTTGCAAAACTTGAGTTATTAAAATTTTAAAAACTTGAGTTTTTTATTTTTGCATAACTCAAGTTTTTATTTTTATAACAAATTAAGTTTAAAAAATTATCTTTTTAAGTTTTGATAAAATAAAGGTGATTTCATATACCAAAGTGTTACATTATGTTTTTTAAAAGTTGGCATAACTTTATAGTATTGAATGAAATCCGCAGGTTTTTCAATTATCAAAATACACGCAGGTTTTTTCCCAGTTAAGTCGCCGTAATGGGTCGCTTGTCCAAAACATTCAGCCCATTTTTTTATAAAATCAAATTCAACAGCATAGTTTTTTGTTACACAATCAACTCGCGTTAAATCAATTAATCGCACTTCTTGCTTACCATTCCAACGATTGCACCATTGGGATTGATAAAATTTTTCATTGAACTCTTTAGCCTGGCCAGCACTACAAAATAAAAACATTAATACAATAATAAATTTTTTATAATTTTTCGCAGATTGCATTTTTAATTTGCTCAAAATTTTGTTGTTGTTCAGCCGAGAACATAACAGTATTTTCATCTTTAGCAGCGTCAAGTAGTCCTTCTTTTGATTCTTTGCTTCCGCTAAAGATAAATTGTAGATAACCATTTGTCATTTTTCCACATTCTTTAAATTGTAAACCAGATATAGACTTTAGAAATATAATTTTTGTACCGTCAAAACCGTGAGAAAAGAAAGCTCTTGCACCTTTTCTTGTAATTTCAACGCGATTTTCAAATATTTTAACTTGACCATTTATACCTTCTGCATTTAATATTTCTACCATAATCACTCCTTTTTAAATTAATTTTATCACAAAAAATATTCTTATAAACCGTCAAAAAAATCACAGAATGAAATATTTAAAGACTTTGTTATTTTTTCTATTGTTGCAATTGTTGGTATCTGAATTCCTAATTCTAATTTACCGATATATGTTCTATTCAGACCAACCATTTCTGCAAATTTTTCTTGGCTTACCCCCAGGTTCTTGCGATAAAATAAAATTCTTTTTCCAACTTTTAATGCTAAACTCAACATAATAAAATAATGACGCGTTTTTTCACAATTTTCAACCGCCTATAGTCGGTTGAAAAAATAAAGGATTTCTGATTAATTAATAAAAAAAGGAGTATTTATGTTAAATAATGAAATTAAAAATAATTTAGCGATTTTTACAACGCTAAAAACTAAAAATAATCTTCTTGCTATTATTTTTATTGTAGGAATTTTAACCATTTTTTTACTTCAAATTTATACGTTGTGTAAATTAGATACAGTAAAGAAGAAAATTGACCATAGATATTTTAATTTAACGAATTCTTTACAAGATATTCACAACGTAGAGATTGAAACTTTGCATGGTCGCATTTATTCTTCAATACCCAAAAGTAAATAATCCGCAGTAATATTAAAACATTCTACGATTGATATAACTTCATCTATTGTAGGTTTTTTGCCTACGCATAAATCGGCTAAACGTTCAAACTTGATATCAACAACCCCAGCGAAGGTATTTAGATCTAAACCAGATTTTTCAATTAATTTGCATAAGCGATTGCCGAAATTTTGATAATCAATATTTTTTTGCTTTAATTCAAACGTATTTTTTCTACTTAAAAACATTGCGCCTTCGCCAGTTAAAAGCCAATTTATATTTGTATGATATTTATTTATTAATTTTATTAAGTTTTCCGTTTTAAGTTTACTTTTACCTTTTTCAACCAATCCAACTGCGCCAGTTGTAATATCTAAGCTACTAGCTAATACTGCTTGACTGATGTTTAAAATCTCTCTCATTTTTTTTAAGTTTTCGCCTAAATTTTCTGTCATAAATCTCCATATTATTAAGATATGTAAATAAAATATATAGTAGCACTTGCAAATTATAGTAAAATTTGCAATACTGTTATTGTAATTTAAAAAGTTAATTTTATTATCGCTTAAATAGTGTATTTAATCAAGTAGTAATAATGGGCATTACTATAAGCCTTTAGTGGGCTTAATTTGTAATGCTTAAAAGGAGTTAAAAATGACAGATGAAAAAGAAAAAACAGTAACGGTAAATTTTAGAACTTGTTCAAATTATTTAAGAAAGTTTAATGCGGAAGTAAAACTACGCGGACTTAAAAACAAAGACATTTTCACAAGTTTTTTGAAAATTTTTGCAAAGCACCCAGATGAAACATTAGATTTTTTAGGGGTTAAAGAAAATGCTTAAAATTTTTAAAAAGATTTTTCAAAAAAAGCCAGTTGAACTATCGGAATTTGAGATTTTTAAATTTAAGAAAATCGCCAAAAAGGTGTATCGATTAAATTACGATTTAACTCACGACACGAAAAGGGCTAAAAGTATTACAAAAACACAATTACAAGAAGTTTACAGTATAGACAAAAACAGATTTAACAAATTATATACAAAATATTTAAGAATAGGCTAGACAATGAAAAACAAAAACACAGCAAAGAATTTTTTATTTTACCGTAGCTTTTACGAAGCCATAAAAGAATTTAGCGAAGCAGACAGATTAGCACTTTATGATGCACTATGTAATTTTGCATTTGAAGATGTAGAAACAGAATTTACAGGAATGAAAAAAGCTATTTTTTCCATGGCTACTCCGTTAATTAGTGCATCTATCAAGAACTATCAAAGAGGTGTAAAAGGTGGTAGACCAAGAAACCAACAACCACAACCAAGCCCAATACCAGAAATAGAACCAGAAACAACACAAGAACAGCAAGAGGTTATTTATACTGGTTTAGGTAAAGATGTTGAAGATTTTATTGCTGATTATAAAAAATACAAATCTGCAGATTTTGAGCCTACAAAACAAGAAAGAGAAAAAATAGAAATTATTCTTAAAGATTTAGGCGAATACAAAAAAGATTACTGGGTTAAAATCTTTAACACAGCTAAATACGGCTTTGATATTAACGGTGAAACTGTGCCTTGTGCCTTAACAAAAATTTTGCTAGAACATAACAAAATTTTCAGAGGTGAACTAAAATTTAAACCAAATAAAGAGTTAGAAGAACAGAAGAAAAAAGAATACAAAGAAAAAGTAAAAAAAGAAAAAGATGAATATAACAAGGTTGTAGAAGAAGAACTTCAAGAAAGAAAAACCGCAAAAAGTAATATTAAAAACATCTCAGACGCGATTGAATACCTAAATACTTACGTAGCAAAAGGGGTTAAAATTCGCCGAATTAGCGCAGATTATAAGGAATTAAGCGCGATTTATCCAGATATAGCAATAGACTGCAAAGGGGTTTTTTATGACACGAAAAATTAGAAAAATTTATCCAGCCAAAGCACAAGTATCTGCGTTAGAAATGAATTGTATCGCACTTACAGAACCCGACATTCAAGAATGGGATAACGGCGTTGAATATAAGGCAAAAACAGTTGTTAAGGTTAAAAATCTTAATAATGGAAAAGTTATAGACTTAGTTATCTGGAAAAATTTTAATGTTCACAAAGGCGATACAATCCACACAGTGGGTAAACTTGAACAAACTGGCAAGGCTTTTATTGGCTGGTCGGATTATACAACAATTATAAAACGTGCGTAACGCACAGAAAGGTTTAAAAATGAAAGGAAATCTACAAATGGAAACAGAACAAAATTTAGTTGACGACTCGCTAACATTCGAAAATTTGTTATAATAACTGGCGGTAAAAATGGATAAAAACAAAACATTTAAAATGCTTGTGTGTATTGTAATCGCTCAGACCATAATAATAATCTGGTTATCATGTATTTCTCCTTATTATCAATACACAACCGATAAAGCAATCCGCGCAAGCATTGTACCGCCTCAAAAATTGCCAGTAAATTTAGATCTGGTTTTAGATATTGACGATAAAAAGCCAAAAGACTTACAAATAGTAGAATTTTAATCTTTGGAGTAAAAAAATGGGCAAAAAAACAAAAAAACAAGGCGTGGAAGCTGTAAATCTGCCAAAAATCTTAATCGAAACATACAAGCTAACAGAACAGCAACAACAAGTTTTAAACTTATGCGCTAAGGGTCTTGCAAATATAGCAATAGCTAAAATTTTAAATATTGAACTATCTTCTGTTAGATTTCATTTTGTACGACTTTATAACAAGTTTAATATTCCTACAGATGATACTGGAATATCACCACGTGTAATTTTAGCTTCTAAATGGCTAAAGCTAACTGGAACTTTAAACAAAAACTATAAAAGTGCATTAGATAAAGAGTCGCTACAATAATGTGGCGAGAATACAACAGAGGAAATTAATTATGACAACAAACGCACATATAACAACAAGTAAAGGAAACAATGACGAGTGTTATACATATAGATACACCGTTGAACCATTACTTAAATTTATAAAACCGAATAGTAAAATCTGGTGTCCTTTCGATAAAGACAGTTCCGAGTTTGTAAAAGTTTTCAAAGAAAACAATTTTGATGTTGTAGCAACTCATATCGATAACGGACAAGATTTTTATCAAACAGAAGTTAAGGATTGCGACTATATTATTTCTAATCCACCTTTTACTAATAAAAAAGAAATCTTTAAAAGATTGATTAGTTTTAATAAACCTTTTGCAATTCTTATGACAATTCTTTGGTTGAACGATAACGCACCATATTATTTATTTAAGGATATTGATTTACAACTACTTATGTTCAATCGACGTTGCGAGTTTAAGAACCAACCGACAGATAAAATGATAAATTTTAAATCTGCATACTACTGCAGGAATTTTTTACCACAACAGATTATGTGGCGAGAACTTAACCCAAAAGATAACGGACAATTAAAACTATTATGAGGTTAAAAAAATGGAAGAATTAAAACAAGACCTAGAAGCAAGAATTGCCTATACAGAAAGCAAAATAAAAGACGAACAAAAAGAATTGCAAAAAATTATTGATAGCTTAATCCGCCTAGAAGGCGAACTTCTAGGATATGAAACGATTTTAAAGCAGATTAATGGGGACGTTAACAATGAAAAAATCTAGGTTTAACCGATATAATGCAGTTGCGCGAGCAATTATAAAAGACAAAAAGCCAATTACAGACTTAAACACAGGCAAAATCGCAAATCCAGTAAAACTAAATATTTCAAACAACACATTGAAAAAATTAAAGGAGTGAAAAATGACAAATAAAACAATAATAGACGGCATAGACGTAAGCAAATGTAATTTCAGGTTAGAACGAGATAACAAACAAAAATGTGAGAGTTCTCACGCAACAGGTTTTGGAGTGATTTGTGATTGCGAAAAATGGCATAACTGCTACTTCAAGCAACTTGCAAGAGCAAAGGAAGAAATCGAAAAGTTAAAAGCACAGCTTCAAACTCTTGATGAAGAAACAGTAACAGCACAATTAACACAAATGTAAATGGTTTGTACACAGATTTAAAAATAAATAAACCAGTTTACGATATAGAATTTGAGTTGATATAAGGAGTAATTAAGAGGTAAATAAAGATGCAACTATCACAAGTCGAAATAGAAGAAATAATAAATAGCGAGATTGCAGAGGCAGTTAAGAAGTATGGCAAAGATGTAAAAGCAACTATCACAAAAATAGTAGGGCTTGAAAAACTTTTAAGTCCTACTACACCTCTTGCATCTGCTCAAGCAAGATTTATACCATTGGCGAAATGGAATGAGTATCACGCAGACCCTAGTGTGCCTGCGTTGAGAATGCTAGATTTTAAACGTGCCGAAAACGGTTTTGAGGAGTTTAATGTTACAGAACGCAGAGGCAGTAGAGTTCTGATTAACGAGCAAAACTTTTTCAAATGGCAAGAATTCTACAATAAAAAATAATTAGAATTTTGGCAGAATTTTATTTGTTACCCTGTTTAAAACTGATGCAGTATGTTTTTGCGTTAAGTGCGAATAACGGCGAGCCATAACCAATGACTTATGCCCTAAGATTTCTGCAATATCTAATAAACTTCCACCGTTCATGGCTATATATGATGCCGTTGTATGTCGTAAATCGTGAATGTGAAAATCTTTCAACCCTACATTTTTAATAACTTCCTGCAGAACACCTCTAATATAATATAATTTATTAGTCTTTTTATTTAAGAAAAGATATTCTTCAATGTTATTTTTCTGTATATAATCTTTAACAGTATTCAAAACCTCTGCCGATACAGGCACACCTCTGTCCTCTTTGTTTTTTGTGTTCAAGAAAAAAACTTGATTATTTTGAAAATCAACATTATTTATTGTTAGTTTTAAGATTTCTGAATATCTGCCCCCTGTCGATAGCGACAATAGAACAAAAATGTATAAAAAATCTGAATGACTTTTGCAGGCAGATACGAGATTTTGAATTTCATCTATCGAAAGAAATCTTTTTCTGCCGTCAGGTTTTGGGAGTGTACCGACTTTTGAAATAGGGTTTACATCGATTAACTCTAACTCTTTTACTGCGTAGGTCAAAACGGCAGATAAGCACATGAGATATTTGTTAATTGTATTGTTACCTCTTACGACTTCTTGCTTACCTTTTTTGATTTTTTCAGTTTTTAGAATGTGCTTGCATGATGATAGCATTGATGCCGAAAGGTCTTGAACTTTGATTGAGCCGATTTTGTTAATCCACCAAGAATACATTACGGAATATTTCTCTGGAGTTCTGTATCGTTGAGAGGCTACTTCATTTTGAAAGAATATTATAAGATCCTGCATGGTTGAGATGTTCTCACGATTACTGCAAATAGGATGGTTGTATTCTTTGTAGAGTCCATGAGTCATTTCGTATTCAATTTTAGATGCCCATTGTTGAGCATCTTTTTTTGCTTTGCGAGGACTTGCATCTTTGAATGTTTTATAAATTGTTTTATATGGTTTAATTCTTATTGTTACTTGATAAGATAGACCATGCTTGTTTTTAACTTCTTTAATTGTTGCCATTTATATTATCTCGACACCACACTTTTACCACACTTTTTAATAAAAAATTAGAAAAAGTATGAAAACATGTAAAAACAAAAATAATAAAAAATCAAGAGTAAAACAATAAAAAACCTTTTCTCACTTTTTCTGAATATTACGAACTCAAAAACTTAATATCCTCGTGTTTATTTAATGTTCGTCATAATCATGGCGAACTTTTTATTGTGTTCATAAATAAAAATAAATCAATAAACTTCAATTGTTCACATTGTATAGCAAACATTAAGTATGATAAATAATAGTGAGTTCAAGTTATTTTAACTCTGTTTCAACGATGTATCTAGGGCGGGCTTTAACCTCTCTGTAAATTTGTCCGACATATTCGCCAATTATACCCATACAGAACAATTGTAAACCACCAAAGAACGTTAATAATACAACAAGTGTTGCCCAACCATTTGGAGCATTGTTATATATAATTTTTTCAAGTATAACCTCTAGTCCTATTCCGATTGAAATGAATGCCATAAAGAAACCTAAAACCGCAATAATTCTAAGCGGAGTTATGCTAAACGAGGTTATGCCATTAAGCGCAAGCCCTAATAAAGTCATGTAGTTGAATTTTGATTTGCCTTGTAATCTAGGTTTTACGTCAAAATTCACTACTGTTGATTTTAATCCAACTTCGTGGAAAAACCCTCTTAAAAATATTTGTTTTTCAGGATATTGTGCCAAAATCTCTAGTGCGCGTTTGCTTACTAATCTAAAATCAGAGTGGTTCATTGGAATTTTTACGCCCAATAAATTCATGATTTTGTAGAAACAAATTGCAGTTGTCTTTTTTAAAAAAGAGTCTGTTTTTCGGTTATTTCTAATTCCAAAAACAATATCTGCGCCCTTTAGGTATTCATCAACAAATTTTTCTATTGTCCATTGGTCTTGTTGTAAATCCGCATCAATTGATACTGTGCAATCACAACCTAATTCTCTAACTCCTAACAAACCTGCGATATGTGCTTTTTGGTTTCCGTAATTTCTTACAAATTTTCGACCTTTTACCAAAGGATTAATTTCGTGTAAATGTGAAATTATTTCCCATGTTTTGTCTTTTGAGCCATCATCAATGCAATAAATAAAGCTTTGTTCGCTAATTTTATTCTTTTTTATTAAATCATTTAATACTTCAAATAGGCTATTAATGGTACTTTCGATGCATAATTCTTCGTTGTAGCAAGGTATTGTAATTGCCAGAATAGGTTTGTCCATTTTGTGTCCTTTTGTCTTATCTGTATTTTTATATTATAATAATAAAGATTGAAGGGCAAGAAAAATTTATGAGTGATAAGAAATTTATACTTAATGCAGATGATTTCGGTTTATCAAAAAATATAAATAAAGGTGTTGTTGACGGTTATAATAGCGGTGTTTTAAAATCAGCAAGCCTTTGTGCAAATGGTGAAGCCTTTTCTGCTGCAGTAAATGAAATTTTACCAGAATGCCCAGATTTATGCGTCGGTGTGCATTTGAATTTGATTGAAGGACAAGCGTTAAAAAGTTTTACTGAAATTCCTATGCTAACTGATGTTGACGGAAATTTTAATAATGGATTTATTCAATTATTAATGAAATCGCATAATAAAAATTTTTTAGAACAGGTTGAGGCTGAATTTAGAGCGCAAATTGAAAAGATTTTAGAATATTTAAAACCTGCGCATATAGATTCACATGTACATACACACGCAATTCCTGAAATCTTTAAAATAACTTGTCGACTGGCTGATGAATATGGTATTCCTTTTGTCAGAACACAATTTGAAAGACCTTATTTGACGCCTTCTGTTCTAAAACATATAAATTTTAAATATCCAGTTAATCAAATAAAGGTAATATTGTTAAATTCTTTTTCTATTAAAAATAAAAAAACTCTTGCTCAGTATAAAAATTTGAAAACTAACGATTATCTCGTTGGTGTAAGTTATACTGGCATGATGAATAATAGTACGGTAGAAAATGGTTTGAATGCGTTGAAAACAGAAGAAAATATTTTGGTGGAATCTTTAATTCACCCTTATTATGCAGAAAAGCAAGACGAATATTTGATAATTCAAAATCGTGATATGAAGTTTAAGATTGAGAATATGGGATTTGAATTTACGACTTATAAAGAGTTGGCGAAGCAAGATGATGAAAAAGTATAGTATTATTTTAATTGTTTTATTATTGATTGCTTTTGTAAGTTGTTTTTATCATACAAAGGCAACAGTTCACGTTTTGCGTGTTTATTCTCCGTCGCTCGTCGCTATTGATTTGAATAAAAATGGTAAAGTTGAAGTTAATGAAAAGTTTAACGTAGAGGACGTTGTAACGTTCACTTCTGAGGTAAGTGATTATCAAAAAACTTTGGCGGAAAGTGTTGGTATTGATGAAGAAACAGCTTTGGCAATTGGTTATTACGCTGAAAAATATGCACAAAGTTTAATCGAAAATAAAAATGTAAAATATAAAAAATTAGATAATAACAATATTCAAATTACGGTAAATGGCAAAAACTATAATAATTTGATGAAAAATTCGCCATTTGCGTTAGAAAATTCTAAACCTGTTAATGAAAAACTGTTTGACAAGCAGGTTAATTTAGCAAAAAGTTCAAAATTGAGAATTTTTAATAATAAAAGTAATAAATATCACAGGTTAAACTGTAAATATGGACAACTTGCTCACGATATTGCTATTTTACCGTTAAGCCAAATTCCAAAAAGCGCGCAAGAATGTAAATTTTGCAAAGATGTTGTAAAAAAAGACCAAAAGACTATTGTAAAATCTGATATTAATTCGGCTGAGAAAAACATTATTAAAAATATAAAGCCACAGAAATTTTTAGTTGCATCTGGCGACATAAAGTTGTTTTTAACTGATTTGACGACTGTATTTAAACCTAGTTCTGCGTGTACAACGGAGTTTTGTACAGAACTTGTAAGACAGATTAATAGTTCAAACAAAACAATAGATATGGCGTTATATGGTTATACTGATATCCCTGATGTTACGAATGCTCTTAACAATGCGATAAGACGCGGAGTTAGTGTTCGTATGGTTTATGACGTTAATGCTGAGGGTGGAAATTTTTATTCTGATACGTTTAATCTAGCTCGCCTGATTGTCGGTAGTAAAGGCGATTATGGCGATAAAAATTATCAATCATCAATTATGCATAACAAATTTTTGATTTTTGATTCAAAAGCAGTTTTGACAGGTTCTGCAAATATTAGTAATACTGATTTGTCAGGCTTTAATTCTAACGCTGTTCTTTTAATTAAATCTCCTGAAATCGCGCATATTTACGAGCAAGAATTTAATCAAATGTTGGAAGGTAAATTCCACACTAAGAAAAATATAATTGAAAATAAAGAAAATATAATACTGGGTGATACTGTGCTTTCAGTATATTTTTCACCGCAAGATAGCACAATAACTTCAACATTGATACCTTTAATACACAAAGCAGAAAAATATATTTATATTCCAGCTTTTGTAATTACTCACAAGGATTTTGTTAAGGCTTTAGTAGAGGCAAAGGCTCGTAATGTAGATGTGAAGATAATCCTAGATGCAACAAGTGCAAGTAACAAACATACAAAAATTGATGAATTAAGAAAAAGTGGAATTGCGGTAAAAACAGAAAATTACGCAGGTAAAATGCATTCAAAAAGTATGATAATTGATGATAAATATTTAGTTATTGGTTCAATGAATTTTTCAAAAAGTGGAGAAATGAAAAATGACGAAAATACTTTAGTGATTGAAAATTCAGCTATGGCAAAATATTATAAAGACTTTTTTATGTATGTTTGGGAAAAAATTCCAGATATTTGGCTAGTTAAAAATGTAGCAAGCGAATCTCACGACTCGCTTGGCTCTTGTTTTGATGGTGTGGATAACGATTTTGATGGAAAAATAGACTCTGATGATTCAGGTTGTAAAAGTTATTCAAAACCGTTGAAATAGCTTTAAAGAATATTATCTTTTTTAAAAAAGAAGGATTGCGGGTGAGAGCATAAAGGACAAATTTTCGGTGCATCTTCGCTTATAACGTGATATCCGCAATTTCCACACTCCCATAAAATTGGCGAGGGAGATTTAAACATTTCTTCTTGTTTAACTTGTTCAAGAAGTTTGTCATATCGCTCATTGTGAAATTTTTCTACCGTCAAAACTCGTTCAAAATGCGTGGCGATGTCATCAAAACCTTCTTCTTTCGCAGTTTTTGCAAAGTTTTTGTACATGGTTGTCCATTCGTAGTATTCACTCTTACATGCGTCTTTTAAATTTGATTTTGTATCACTAATACTGCCATTATTCAAGTATTTGAACCATATTTTTGCGTGTTCTTTTTCGTTGTTTGCGGTTTCTTCAAAAATTCTTGCGATATATTCATAGCCGTCTTTTCTGGCTTGTGAGGCATAAAAAGTATATTTGTTTCGCGCCATCGATTCTCCAGAAAATGCTTCAAGCAAGTTTTTTTCTGTTTTACTCCCTTTAAAATCCATATTTTGCTCCTTTCTCATTACAAAGAAATTATAGCAATAATAAAAAATCAAAAAATTACCCAGAATGAACTCAACTGGGTAGTTTTTTATTTGAAATTTAATTAAAAATCTAAATTTTTGACAAAATCTTTTATCATGTATGCTTCAGTTGTACTTAAACATATCTCAAAATCTGGAATAGCGTCTTGTAACTCTTTTTGCATGTGAGCCAAAAGCCCTGGAATAAATATCTTTTTATTTTTAACTTTTTCGTAAAGTCCTGAGTTTTTAATTGCTTTTGCCACAATTTGAGCGGTAATTTTCTCTGCTGACCAAGCGGTTAAAACACTCATACCTTCTGATGGAGTTACAATTAAGTAAGTTCCTCTGTTTAAGGTTTCAAGCTCGTTTGCAACAGAAAAATAAGTGAGCGCAAAATTTGTGGTTAAAAAAATTATTGCGTTTTCATCTGGATTATTAAATTCATATACTTTTGGCTCTATTTGTAAAGGTTTTTGCGGATCTGTGAAAATATTTTGTCTTAAAGTTAGTAATGATGCAAACATGGCTTCATCAAAATCTTCAAAAACTAGCATATTTGCGTATTTACAAAGGTAATAACTGGCTTTTGCACATAGATTGAAAAAGTTTTCTTGGTGTTCAAAATAGACAAAAGTTGGTTTTGAAAATTCCTCAGCTTTAGTTTCAACAGCTGTTCTGCGGGTTAAAGTCAACTTTTCAACCGTTTTTGCAAAAGAGTTTTCTTTAATTTGCATTAATTCGTCTGGAATTTTATCAATTACTGTAAGCCCTTTGTTTTCAATGGTTTTTATTAACTCAGGTGTAATTTTTGAACCTTTTAGTAAAATTCCATCAGGTTTGAAGGTTTCATTTATTCTTGATATTTCAAATTTTAAAATTCGTTCTAATTTGGTTTGGTAGTCTTTATCTGTATCAATAACCACAAATAATGCCGTAGGATTTATAAAAGTTTTATCATGTCTGAATAAAACATCTTCACCGCCAATGGTAGTTTTTTGTTCGTATCCTAGCTGAATTTCTTTTTGAGCTTTTTTCATTGTATGAGAAAATAGTGCTTTTAGTTCTTCTGGCGCGTGAGGGCAAAGTTCAATTTCTGTTTGTCCTTTAGCCAATTTTAAAGCGTACGCCATGCAAGTTGGAAATCCACAGGCTTTGCAGTTAGAATTGTCAGCTTTTTTAGATGCTGGAAGATATTTAAAAACTTGTAATCCTGAAAGTTCTGCCATTATTGAACTCCTTTTAAAGTTTCAACACTTTTTGGAAGGTTTAAAACAACAATATTTGCGCCTGCGGCAGAAATTGCTGAACCTGCAGTTATTTCAAGCATTGTCGCGCGTTGATTTAATTCTCCCCAACTTTCAGAAAATTCTTCAGATTTTGCTTCTTTTGTTTTGAGAGTTTCTTCTCCTGCAAAAGCAATAATTGGCATATTAAGCATTTTATCGCCCTCAAATCCAGCAAGTTTAATCCTTTCCATAATACTATAACCGTATTCTAAGCCGTAACCTAATCCGCCCATATCAGTATCAATAAGAATTTTATCGGCTGAAAGTCCCATTTCTGTTGTTAAAATATTCATCTCTTTTGCAAGATTTATGTCTATTGGAGTTCTGATAACAAGTATGTGTTCACCTTTTACAACAGAAGGAACGATGTTTTTGTAAGATTTTTCTTCTGCAAAAGCAATTATAGCTTGTCTATCCAATACACTTATTAATTCTGGTAAAAGTATAGAATCTATTTCAGAATTATTAATTCCTCTAATCATCAGCGGTTTTGTTATGTGTGGCAAAAGTTCTTTTAAAAGTTCTTTTGCGGGTTTAATACTGTTGATATTCTCGTCAATATTGAATTTCAGACCTAGAATGTCGCAAGATGTTGTTTGTGCTTTTTGAATTGTTTTAACTGGGTCGTTTAAAACGTCAAGGAAGGCATTTTGTACGACTTGAGGTGAATTATGCGGGTTAAAGATATTTAATTCTAAGGCGTAAAGTGATTTTGACACGTTTTCATTTTCGGTTAAAAAATGAAAAGATGTATCAGAACCGATTTTTAAATTACCGAGATGAACTGTTCTAATGGGTTGTTTTATTGTAAATTTAGAATTCTGCTCTTGCATTTTTAACTTGATCCATTAATTCAACAAATTCTTTTTCGTCTAAAGTTTCCATTTCAAGAAGTTTGTGCGAAATTGTATCAAGCATATCTCTATTGTCTATTAATAAAGTTTTTGCAAGTTCATATTGTTCTTTAACAATTCTTTGAACTTCTTCATCAATTTCTGCGGCAATTTCTTCGGAATAATCTCTTGAGTGTCCGAAATCGCGTCCCATGAATACGTGGTCTTGACTTTTGCCGTAAGCCAAATTACCTAATTTTTCGCTCATGCCGTATTTTGTAACCATTGCTCTTGCCATTTGAGTTACTTTTTCCAAATCATTTGAAGCGCCAGTAGTGATGAACTCTTTACCGTAGATAATTTCTTCTGCAACTCTGCCACCTAAAGTCATGGCGATTTTATCAAGCAATTGAACTTTTTTCATAGTTAAATGGTCTTTTTCTGGGAGAACCATTGTTACGCCCAAAGCCATTCCGCGAGGGATAATTGAAACTTTATGTAATGGATCGCAATTTTTAAGAAGTTTTGCAAGTAAAGCGTGTCCGACTTCGTGATAAGCAGTATTTTCTTTTTCTTCATCAGAAATAATACGGCTTTTCTTTTCTGGTCCAGCCATAACTTTGTCGATAGCTTCTTCCAAATCGTCCATGTAAATTCTGGTTTTATTGTGTCTTGCTGCAAGTAAAGCGGCTTCGTTTAAAAGATTTTGCAAATCAGCGCCAGTAAATCCTGGAGTACGTTTTGCTAAAACTTTTAAATCAACTTCTTCAGCGAGAGGTTTATTTTTAGCGTGGACTTGTAAAATCTGTTCTCTACCCAAAATGTCAGGTCTGTTGATAACTATTTGTCTGTCAAATCTTCCAGGTCTTAAAAGGGCGTTATCAAGTATGTCAGGTCTGTTTGTAGCGGCAATAACGATTATGTTCATTGTTTCGTCAAAACCGTCCATTTCAACAAGTAATTGGTTTAGTGTTTGTTCTCTTTCGTCATGTCCACCGCCTAATCCAGCGCCACGTTGGCGACCTACGGCATCAATTTCGTCGATAAAAATAATACAAGGTTGATGTTTTTTAGCTTGGTCAAACAAATCGCGAACACGACTTGCGCCAACGCCGACAAACATTTCAACGAAATCTGAACCTGAGATTGAAAAGAAAGGTACGCCTGCTTCACCTGCAACAGCTTTAGCCATTAAGGTTTTACCTGTTCCTGGAGGGCCTACTAAAAGTACGCCTTTAGGAATTTTTGCGCCTAATTTTATATATTTTTCGCCATTTTTCAAGAAATCAACAATTTCTTCAAGTTCTTTCTTTTCTTCATCAATACCTGCAACATCTTTGAACATTACTTTTACTTTGCTATCGAGTAGCATTTTTGCTCTGCTTTTGCCAAAAGACATTGCTTGTGAACCGCCAGCAGAGAGTCCTCTTGCCATTATGATTAGGAATATAATTATAAATAACGGCAAAGCTAGAGAGCCGATAAGGTTAATTATTTTTGAAGATTCGCTTGGTTTGCTTACAGAAATTTCAACATTAGCTTCTTCAAGTTTTTTCATAAGCGACGGATCGTTAGGAGTTAACACCTTGTATTGAAGTGTTGGAGTTGCTTGTTGCATGCTGTATAGCATAGGAAGTTCTTTTTTTGTAGCTTTTTCTTTTTTAGGTTGTTCTTTAGGTAATGCGATTAAAAAAGTTTTGTCCATTTCAACTGATTTGATTTCACCTGCAGTAAGTTTTTGCAAGAAATTAGTATAAGATAATTCTTCTGTTGTTGTTGTAGGGCCTGTAAATAGCATAGATACAAAAGCGAGTATCATAATGCCTAAGATTATATACATACCTAAAGATTGACTTTTATTCATTGTTTTTTCCTCTTTCTATCAATGTTAATTATAATAATATATCAATTTAGGATATAAGGCAAGATATAAACTTATCTAATATGATTTGCATTAATATAAATTTATATATTTGTTTCAAGACTTGTATAAAATTTGAAAATAATGCATAATGTAAATATATAAACTGGAGAATTTGTGAACAAAAATTTCATAGGAAAAAATTTCATAGCGTTCACTTTAGCTGAGATGCTGGTTATATTAACCGTTTTCAGCATAATTGCTGCGTCTACACTTCCAATTATGACAGCTCCACAAAAAGTTGGTAATACTAATAATTCAATTACAGGGGAATCTTCTGAAGTTATTGAGCTTTGGGCTAAGACTGGAGGTGGTATTGTGATTGAAAATCCATCGATTTATTACGCGCCTGATGCATCTTTTTCTGATTCTACTGTTGCAATAGGTACGGGTAATAATTGGCCAACGGGCACTCAGACTAGTCCACAGCCAAGATTGCTTATAAACAAAAATATGAATAATTCTATTTTGGATTCTAGCCACATCTTTTTTTCAGCAAATGCTCAATCTGATGATGGCGGGGTGTTAGCATATCCTGCGGGCAGAATAGCATTTATGAATAAATGTATTGCTATGGGCTATAATGCTTTATGGGATACTACTGGTGGTTATGGTGATAATATTGGAGATTATAATATCGCAATTGGTTCAAATGCGATGTTGCGTTCCGCAAATTTGTCAGTAAGTGCGGATGATGAATATAATATTGCCATTGGAAATGGTGCTTTTTCTGGTGGTGTTGGTGGATATAACATTTCTTTAGGCGTTGGTTCAGCTAAGAAACTTGATGGTTCAAATAATATTACTGTTGGTCGTTATGCAAACAATAATGCAAATGGTTCTAACACTTCAGATTTTTCAACAATTATTGGTAATTATGCAGGGTTTACAAATTCAGCGAATAATGTTCCAAGAGATCATTCTTGTTCAATTATGGTGGGTGATCACGCTGGTAGTTTTACTCGTAATACATATTCGTCAATTTTTCTAGGGTATTATGCGGGAAATACATTAGTTAATGGTAATTATCATTCAATAGCTATTGGTACGCACGCAGGTGCAAACTTTATACCAGAATCAGTAAGTAATATTCATATTGGTAAATTTGCTGGCTTTGGTACAATTTCTGTAAATGATAATGGTGGTTTGACAGGTGGCGCCAATAATAATACTGTTTTGTCAAACAGTATTTTTATCGGCACTTATGCTGGCGCTGGCTTGAATTATACGGATAATATTAGAAATATAATAGGTATTGGTAAATATGTTTTGTACGGTTCTAAATCTATAAATAATGATACAATTGCTATTGGTTTGTACGCGCAATATAATGCGAATCAAAAAACACCTAGCAGTGGTGCTCCTGTTATAATTGGTAATTATGCACATGCTGGAAATTCTTCAAGTCCTGCGGCAGTCGTAATTGGTAATTATGCAGGACGTGATGGTAACATGAATGCGCTAAACTCTATATTTATTGGTAATTACGCAGGTTATGGTTCTGGCAATCGTGAGTTAATAAATAATATTTGTATTGGGCAATATGCTTGTGCAAACGTTGCTACTGCATATAATACAATAAGGATAGGGCATTTCGATAAAATATCTAAAAATAATATGCTTGGTCGATATGCAAGTTATATCGGTAGCTGGATACCTGAGGGTGGTACAAATTCTCAGTATACTTGGTGGAATAACACTAACTATTATCCAACTTTATTGATAAGCACAAGTGGGGGTTCTACTTTTTCAGATACTTCTATAATATTACATTCTTCACTTATATTTGCTAGAAATGCTGAGTTTACTGTATTTTCCGACAAACGTTTAAAAGAAAACATAAAAGAATCAAAATATTCTTTGAAGGATTTGAGAAAAATCAATGTTTATGAGTATAATTTTAAAGACGATGAGTCTAAAGATTTGCAGATAGGTGTTATTGCTCAGGAATTGAAAAAGATAATTCCGCAAGCAGTTACGACTAACCCATTTAATGGTTATTTAGCCGTTGATACCTCTTGGGTTATGTATACAGTAGTTAATTCTGTAAAAGAATTAGATTTAAAAGTTCAAAAAATTAGTGCAAGCTTAAACTCTTACGCAAAAGAATTTGTAAGTTTAGCAACGCGTGTTGAAAAACTTGAAAAAGAAGTTTTGATGTTGGAGCGTGAAAACAAATACTTGACTAGTCAAGTTAATGCAGAGTACAAAAAGGTTAAGACAAAAGGTAAATAGGAGAAATAAATGAAAGAAAAATTCAAAAATTTCATAGCGTTTACCTTATCTGAAATGATGATTGTATTGTTGATTTTCAGCGTACTTACTGCTGCGACATTACCTGCGATTACTACAAGAAAAGAAAATCCAAATCCAAATATTGTATCTGGAGGAGATGATGCTGGTTTAATTTGGCAAGTAGCCAATAACGGTAGTATTTTTTATGATTATACAGAAAGTAATCCTAAAGAGGTTGTTATAAACTCGTCAAGTTCCATAAATGGTGGTTTCCATGAGATTGGAGAGCTAGGTAATGTAGGCGCTGCGGTATTTTTGACCTCTTCTATTAGACCAGTAGCAGGTAGTACAGTTGGTCTAAATGCTTATAATAACAGTACAATTGAATTTGCAACAGGAGATTCAAATTCATCAAATTCATCAGGTAGAATTGCTTTAGACCAGTTGCCTTCAATTTATGTTGGGTTTGGCAATACTCTTAGCCAAGAAGGTTCTGCATCTGGCAATGCTTATAGCACTTTAATTGGACACTCTTTGGGTGGAACTACGGTTAAAGCGCTTGGTTCAACAATGATTGGTACTAATACTGGTAGGTCTATTACTGGTGGTTCGGCTACTGATGAATATAGCGTTTTTATTGGTAACAACATACCGCTATACAAAACTTCTGCAAAACAAGTAGTTATTGATTCTTATTCTACTATTGGTAAAGATGAAACTTTTTTAAACTCAAATTCTTCTGGGAATGTTCTTATTGGGCAAAATGTAGCGTATAATTTAGTACCTAAAAATTCTGTGGTAATGGGTGCACGTGCAGGATACTCTGCTGCAAAATTTTCAGCAAATAATAATATAAATGATGTTATTATTGGTCAAGAGGCAGGTTGGACATATCATATGATAACTGCAGAAAGTGTAATTATTGGTAGTTATGCTGGATCTTATAGAAATGCTGTAAACGGTGAACGTAGAGGCAATGTAATGATTGGGACTTATGCGTTTTCTAGTGGATTTTATGATGTTGCTATTGGTTCGTATGCGGGTCATATAAAAAAAATACCATTATTTAGAGCAAAGGCGACAGTTAAAATTGGTCTTTATGCAGCTTATGGTGTTAGGACTGCTCTAGAAACAGTATATATAGGTTCTTATTCAGGTTCAACTGAAGGTGCAACTGAGGGTGCTTCTCAAGCGGTATTTATTGGGAAATCTGCTGGCTATGGGTCTTCTGCAAGGGGTTCTATTGGTATTGGTGAATATGCGTTGTCAGGAGGTGGTAGAATTTCCAATCCTGAGAGTGGTTATAATGTTTGTATTGGTAAAAATGCTTGTCCAAGTCCATATGCTAAAGTTATGAACTCTACTGCTATAGGTACAGGTGTTATGGGACCAGTAAATAACGCTGGTGATACTTATTATCAAAACGCGTTATTAATAGGTTCGGCTTGTTATGCTACAGGTGGTGGTTCAAACTGGTCTAATAATATCTGTATTGGAAATGGGGATATTATTAGCCCAATAAAGAAAGGTTTGAATGTTGTTTATGCTACGAGTGCGGGTACTTCGGGTACATATCATCTTTGGAACTATCGAAATTCTGATGATTGTGCGCATACAATTATTATGCCTTCAATGAAAGATGAGTTTACAAGCTACAACAAAAGTTCAATTGTTCTTTACGCTGGTAAAGTTTATGGGGGAGCTCCGCTACGAGCATATTCAGATAAACGCTTAAAAGAAAATATTGTTCCTGTTAAACATTCTATTGATAAAGTTCGAAAAATAAACGTATATCAGTACAATATGAAAAACGATTCTTCAAAAAATGTTAAAATAGGGGTGATAGCTCAAGAATTAAAAGAAATCTATCCTCAAGCTGTTTCTATGTTTAATAACTATTTTACAGTAAATTCTGATTGGATATTCTTTGCGACTGTTAGAGCGATAAAAGATTTGGACGAAATTGTTCAAAATGTTCAAAAAGAACTCGATTTGGCAAAACTTAAATTCAATAATTTGTTAGTAAGAGTTAATAAGTTAGAAGTTCGTATGAATAACATTTCTAATTCAAACAGAACGTTGATTTTGAAATTAAATGAAATAGAGCAAGCTAAAAAAATGGAGCGTAAATAAAAGGTATGAAAAAAATTAATTTTAAAAATTACATAGCTTTTACTCTAACAGAAATGACTATTGTTCTGTTAATTATGAGCGTTTTGGCGGCTGCATCTGCTCCGATTATTACAAAATCAATTTCTGATTCTAATGAAAAAATTTATGGTCCATCTCAACTTTGGAATAAATTCAGTGGTGAAAGATCGGGTATATACTCGACAAACGATACGGTATCTATTGGTACAGATACCGTCAATAACAATGCGGCTTTAGCAATACTTTCTGGTAGCGGAGCGTATGCATCACTGTTAAAATATCCTCAAATTATATCACTATATAAATCACCTGGCGGTTTATTTGACAAATCCTCTCTTGGTTTGATTTCAATGGACGCTTTTGGTAGTTTGGCCCTTACAACACATAGCTTTAATCCTGCATTTTATAGAGATTCAGATATCAATGTTGGGCATGGTGGCGGAAACGTTTTTATTGGAAGTGAAATGCTTAAAAAAGAAGATTCGGCACAAAATATAACGAATAATTCCATTTATCTAGGAACTAAGTTAGAACCTTTTGCCTCACATAATTCCATTTACGTTGGATACGAATTAGAGTCAGAACAAGAAGACTATAACGCTGTCGTTATTGGAAATAATATATACCAAACATCAGGCGCCGCTGCATTATTAAATCCAATATTTATTGGTAATTATGCAGGGTACGCTACGAATAGTGCCTATAATATTAAAATAGGTACTTATGCTGGCGCTGGTGAATATAATATTTTGCCAGCAGGATTATCAGCAAATTCTATTAATGAAAACACACAAAATAGAAGCATTAATATTGGTATTTATTCTGGCTTAAATTCTGAATTGTATGCTCAGGATACTATTTCAATAGGGTCTCATACAGGTCAATTATCTGGTGATAATGATATAAATATTGGTACTTACGCGGGTTTAAGACAGTCTGCTATGAACAATAGCTCGGTCGTAAGACATGATAATATTAGTATTGGTTACAGAGCTGGTTTTAAAGGTGTAAGCAATGCAAAAGATTCTAATAATATTTCTATTGGTTATTCTGGAGCTTCTTCAGGTGGTAAGGATTATACAATAGCAATTGGAGATAATGTTTTAAATGGTAAATATGCTAAAGGAACTATTGCTATTGGGCAGTATGCAGGTTATGCCTCAAATGATTCAATATTTATAGGTTCTTATGCTGGTAGTTATGGCAGTACTGCGGTGAATTTGACTTATTCTAATATGATAGTTATGGGGTACCATGCAGGTGCTTCTACTTACTTGGGACTTGATTCTATTTTAATAGGTCCATACGCTGGTTATGGTGGTGTAGATTCAAGTAACTCACCTATACCTATGATGAGTCATAAAAATTCTATCGCCTTAGGTTATGCTAGTTGCGAGGCTAAAAATAATATTGAATATACAAATACAAATAAAACTTGTATTGGTATGGGTGCTCCTACAAAAAAATATTCTATATATGAAAGATATTGGATTGCTGGTAAAGCTCAAACAATAATTGGTAATCTGTTTTATGCAATGAATAAAAATTATATTACTTTTTATGCTAGTACTACTTACGCTCCAACCACTAATGTAACGGGTGTTTCAGATAAGCGCTTGAAGGAAAATATTGTACCTTCAAATCGTTCTTTGAAGGAGATTAGAAAAGTAAATATCTATAATTTTAACTTCAAAGATGAAAAAGAAAAGCTTAAAATAGGCGTTATTGCTCAAGAATATAAAAATATTTTCCCAAACGGCGTTGTTTTATCACCTGAAACAAAATATTTTGCCGTAAAACCTGAATGGCTATTGTTTTCTGCAGTAAACGCAGTGAAAGAATTAGACAAGACTACTCAAAATCTTGAAATAAGTTTGAAAAATTATATACATGATTTCTTAGGTTTGAAATCACGCGTCGCTAAACTAGAAAAACAAGCCTCTCAACTTCAACAACAAAACGCACACATCAAAGCTAGATTGAATAAGTTGAAGTAGGTTATTTTCGCTCGCAACACTTGACAAAATACAAAAAATCGTAAATAATGAAAATGTAGGGCGAGAGCCTTTAATCTTTAGGACGCTTAAAGACTCTGCTTCGACACCCTACAATTGAACTAATTTTAGTGCTATTACTGCTATTGAGAACGCTAGTAATAGCATTATTATTTTGTCAATCATAGCTATACCTCCTTTCCTGTCTAATTTCTCCGTAAATGTTGTTGACAGAGGAAGCTTGGTGTTTAGCCCTTTAGCTTATTTTATTATTTTTATTTTGTATTGTCCATTTATTAACAAATTGTTTAAATAATTATTTTTTATAATCAGGGGCTTGACAGTCTATTCCCGATTAGCGTTGCTTTTGGGCGATTGTTTATTTAATTGTAAAATTTTATTAAGTGTTTTTTTTACAAATTTTTCGTATTTTCTTGACTATCATATTTGATGTAGTACGATGATTATGCATGCATTTATAGTTTTACGCTATAGCAGAAATGTAAAGAAAATTTAAGAAGTACGTACACATAGAAGATAAAAAACGAGGTTAATTTAATGTCGACTAAATTTGCGAAAAGAGTTACTCCAATGGGTATTCCGGCTACCAAATTGGATTATTTACCTGATTTAATTGAAGTTCAAAAGAAATCGTTTGAATGGTTCTTAAAAGAAGGGTTGAAAGAAGAATTACTTTCTTTCTCTCCTATTAAAGACTATACAGGCAGATTAGAATTGCACTTCTTGCCGAACTATACTTTCGATAATGCTAAGTACACTATCGAAGAAGCTAGAATTCACGACGCTACTTACGCTAAACAATTGCGCGTAATGGTTAGACTTGTAAATCGTGATTCAGGGGAAATTAAAGAACAAGAAGTTTACATCGGTGATATCCCTACAATGACTGACAAAGGTACTTTCATTGTAAACGGTGCAGAACGTGTTATCGTTTCTCAAATCGTTCGTTCACCTGGAGTTTATTACAAACGTGAAGTTTCTCCAACTGGTAAACGTTTATATAACGCTACTATTATTCCAAACCGCGGGGCTTGGATTAAGATTGAAACAGATTCTAACGATTTGATTTACGTTAAAATCGACAAAAACAGAAAAATTTTAGCTACAACTTTATTGAAAGCTATGGGCTTATCTGTTGCAGAAATGGAAGCATCTTTTACTCACTTTGAATTTTTAAAGAAAACTTTGGAAAAAGATACTACTGAAACAACAGATGATGCATTAATTGATGTATATAAAAAATTAAGACCAGGAGATCCTGCTTCAGCACAAGGTGGTCGCCAAATTATTGAAGCTCGTTTCTTTGATGAAAAGAAATATGATATCGGTCGTGTTGGTCGTTACAAAATGAACAAAAAATTAAACTTGAATATCGCTGCTTCTCAAAGAACTTTGACTATTCAAGATATTGTTGCTTCTATCGAATATTTAATCAACTTAACTTACGATGAAGGCGCAGTTGATGATATCGACCACTTAGGCAACAGACGTATCCGTTCAGTTGGCGAATTGTTACAAAACCAATTCAGAGTTGGTTTAAGCCGTATTGAACGTATCGTTAAAGAAAGAATGACACTTCAAGACAGTGAAACACTTACTCCATTGAATTTGTTGAACACTAAACCTTTAGTTGCTTCATTAAAAGAATTTTTTGGAAGTTCTCAATTATCACAATTCATGGACCAAACAAATCCATTAGCAGAAATTACTCACAAAAGACGTATTTCAGCTTTAGGACCTGGTGGTTTACAAAGAGAACGCGCAGGTTTTGCAGTTCGTGATATTCACCCATCTCATTACGGTCGTATCTGTCCGATTGAAACTCCTGAAGGTCCAAACGCAGGTTTGATTGGTTCTTTAGCAACTCACGCTAAAGTGAACGAATATGGCTTTATTGAATCTCCATTCTTTGTGGTTAAAGACGGTAAAGTAACTGAAGAAGTTGTTTATATGACAGCTGACGAAGATGAAAACTTACACTGTGCGCCTGCAGACGTTGAATTGAACGAAGACAATACGATTAAAGATGAATTTGTACCAGTTAGATATCATTCAGAATTTACAATGTGCGAAAGAAGTAAGGTTGACTATGTAGGTGTTTGTCCTATTCAAATTATTTCTGTTGCAACATCTGTAATTCCGTTTATTGAACACGATGACGCAAACAGAGCTTTGATGGGTTCAAACATGCAACGTCAAGCAGTACCTCTTTTAATTACTGAAAGACCACGTGTTGCAACTGGTATGGAAGCAAGAGCTGCAAAAGACTCAGGTATGGTTATCGTATCTGACTTTGACGGTGTAGTTGAAAGAGTTGTAGGTGAAGAAATTACAATCAGAGATACTGAAGGTATTCCTCACGTATATCAATTAATGAAATATGTAAGAAGTAACCAAGATACTTGTATTAACCAAAAACCTCTTGTAAAAGAAGGTGATAAGGTTAAAGCAGGTGATGTTATTGCTGACGGTGCATCGACATGTGGTGGTGAACTTTCATTAGGTAAAAATGTTTTAATTGCATATATGCCTTGGGAAGGTTATAACTTCGAAGATGCTATTTTACTATCAGAAAGATGTGTTCACGATGATATTTTCACATCTGTTCACATTGAAAAATTAGAAATCGATGCAAGACAAACAAAACTTGGACCAGAAGAAATTACACGTGAAATTCCAAATGTTTCAGAAGAATCTTTAAGACATTTAGATGAACGCGGTATTGTTCGTATCGGTGCAAGAGTATATGCAGACGATATTTTGGTAGGTAAAGTTACACCAAAAGGTGAATCTGAGCACCCACCAGAAGAAAAATTATTAAGAGCAATCTTTGCTGAAAAAGCAAGAGATGTAAAAGATAATTCATTAAGAGTTCCACATGGCGAAGGCGGTAGAGTTCTTGA
>CAKUXD010000001.1 GCA_934699705.1 uncultured Candidatus Melainabacteria bacterium | reverse complement strand
AATAAGTATAGACACGATAGACCGCCTTATTACGGTAAATTAACATCAAATATTGATGATATTGCAGGTTTAATCTACCAACAAGGAGATAGCTCTGAGGACTCAATATTCGATATTACAGGCGGAACAATTAATGATGCACAAAAAATAAAAAATTATGATGGCGAAAACGGTGGTATTGTAAATATTCTGGGTGCTATCAAATCAAAAATTCTTCTTAATAATTATAGAGGCAAAACTTATGTTAAAAACGGTGGTGAATTACAAGTTGCAGGTTCAGAAACCTCAAAAATTTTCACTACTAGTGGTAATGTAAACTTTGAAAACGGTTCAACTTTAAACCTTAGAGAAAGCACGATACCTGCAGGACAACAATTTTCTCCTGATAATTTAGTTTTAGCAGAGAACGATACCTTAAATCTAAAAATGAAAGACGGTCTTACTCTAAATGTTACTAATTCTTCAGCAAAAGGTAATTTCAGCCTAAAAGAATTAGAGATTAAAGACGGTACTGTACAAAACTGGAAATTAATTAATGATGACAATAACATTGATATCTACAAAAAAACTTCTTTAGACAAAGATTTTAAATTGATTAAAACTGCGCCTTCTGCAAGTGGTACAAATTTTATTACGTATGATAACTCTGTAGGTAACATTTCATACGGAACACAAAATTTACAAGATGCGCTAAACGAAGTTAAAAATGTAAATAAAGAAAATGATTTTTTCTACGAAATGAGTGGCGAAGAATCTGCTATAATAGGTTATTTTACAAAAGGTCGATTTATTGTCAACGGTAATAATAACACTATTGTAAATTCTATCATAGGAATTGAGGATACAGGAACTCTTGTTTTAACTAATGCTAATTTAAATGATACTACAATTGAATCAAGCGTAAACGGTCAACTTGTTATCCGTAACAGTTTTGGAAACGAAATAAACCTTAATAATTCTCTTATTTTGAATAATTCAAATAATAGTAATAGTGGCATTAGATTTGAAGGCAATAGCGACATAAACTTTAATGGAGTATATAAAGGAATGCTTCCAAGTAATACGGTTGCTCTTGATTTAGAAAATGCCACTTTAACAAGAGGCGACAAAGACTATCACGCATTTTGGCTTTTGAATAGCGGTACATTAACATATAATGATGATTCATATTTAGCAAATGGCGGACGAAACGCAATTACATTTAATGGTGGTAACTTAGACCTTAGAAACGGTGTTGCAAGCAACATTCCATTGTACGGTTTGGCTTTAAAATCAAACTCAAATATCTTTGTAGATGTTGATTTAGCAAACCAAACAATGGATAACTTATCAGCGGAAAATTCGTCATACTCAGGCGGTAAACTTAACGTTGCAGGTATGACACTTTTATCTGATGCAGTAAATGATTTCACTTCAATTAATTTCACAAATGATAACACACTAAAATCACATGTTGCATACACTGGTGATAGACAAGTTGCTTATTCTCCAATTTATAAATATAACGTTAATTACAATGCAAATAATGGCAACTTTGAATTTAAAAGAGGTAACGGCGGTGGCGGTGGAAGCGACGCCTTTAACCCTGCAGTTTTAGCATCTCCTATTGGCGCTCAAATTGGGTCATATTTAGCTCAATTAAATACCTACGACCAAGCTTTTACCAATATGGACCTGTTAATGCTTATGACAAAAGAACAACGTACTGCAATGAAATTTGCAAATAAGTTAGCATCTGCTCAAGGCACAGGCGAAGGTGGAGTTGTAACCTTCTCACCAAATCAAATTCCTGAAGAAGACAAAGGCTTATGGTTCAGACCTTTTGCAACATTTGAAAGCGTTGGCTTAAAGAATGGCCCAAACGTTAGAAATATCGGCTATGGCTCATTCTTCGGTGGTGATACAGGAATAATTGAACATAAAAACGGTTGGGACGCAGTATATTCTGGTTATGTCGGATATAACGGTTCAAACCAATACTATAACGGCGTAAGCATTACTCAAAACGGCGGAACTCTTGGCGTAAGTGGAACTTGGTACAAAGGAAACTTCTTTACAGGTTTAACTGCAAATGTTGGCGCTAATGTTGCCCAAGCAAGCACAATGTATGGAAACGATGATTTTACAATGCTTGCAACAGGTATTGCAAGTAAAACAGGTTATAATTTTGAATTAGCAAACGGCAAATTCATTATTCAACCTAATTACTTGATGTCTTATACCTTTGTAAACACTTTTGACTATACAAATTCAGCAGGCGTTAGAATAAGTTCAGACCCATTAAACGCAATTCAAATTGCCCCAGGACTTAAATTTATAGGAAACTTAAAAAATGGCTGGCAACCATACTTTAGTATGCAAATGGTTTGGAACATTCTTGACCAAGCTAGATTTAAAGCTAATAACGTAAGCTTACCTGATATGAGCGTTGACCCATATTTCCAATATGGTTTAGGAGTACAAAAACGTGTCGGAGATAGATTTACTGGATTTGGTCAAGCAATGGTAAGAAACGGTGGCAGAAATGGTATCGCTCTAAACTTCGGCTTCCGCTGGGCTTTGGGTAAATAAAAAATACCGTTGGTAATAATTGTTTGATAAACAGCGTTTGCAATAACATTAAGAACAATATATAATTAATTATAAGATGACTTCCCAGAAATCATTGAAAAATCAATAATGCAATGATTTGGAAGATGCAATTGAATACTATGGAACATAGTTGAAGATAATTTTTAAGCGTGGCGGAAAACAAAGTTTTCCACTACTTTTAGAAACTAAACTTTAGAATTTAAAAAGGAAAAAATTAATTAAAATGTCTTACAAAGTTACGATAATAATGTCTAATTATAATCAAGAGAAATACATAAGCCAAGCAATAGAATCTGTTCTTAACCAGAAAACAAATTTTCCATTTCAATTAATAATTACAGATGATTTCTCGACTAAAGATAATAGCATTAAAATCATAAAAGAATTTGAAAAAAAAGAGCCTAATATTATAAAAGTTCTTTACAACAAAGAGAACGGAAGATATTTGAAAAATATTTTAAGAGCTAAAGCTATAACTAAAACTCCATATTTTTGTTTGTTAGATGCTGATGATTATTGGATTGATGAAAATTATTTACAATCTGCGGTAGATTTTCTAGATTCTCATTCTGATTATGTTATTTATTCTCGAAATGTTATTTGTAAAACAGAAAAAAATGAGGAGTCTTTTTTTGTACCTACAAATATTCCTATCTCTAGTTTTACCATTGATAATTATATTAGTGGTAATATTTCAATAACTCAAACAACTGGTTCATTTTTCAGAAATGTTATTTTTATTAATGGGATTCCTGAAATAATGAAAAATGCAGTTGGAACAATCTCAGAAAGATCCTTCGAAGGCGATTTTGACCGTTATATTATGCATCTAAAATATGGTAAGGCATATTATGATCCAAAGCCTTGTGGCGTGTATCGTATTTTATCTTCAGGCATTTGGTCGCATTTATCCAATTTTGAAAAGACTATAATACAAGCTCAAGCATATATTGATTATAATGATTACTTTGAAAATAAATATAAAGCCAGTTTTATAAAAAAAGCATACATAGACTTAAAAAATGCTTTTAATACAGCTTTAACCGATGAGGAATTAAATAATACTGAAGAAATTTACAAAGAAATGTTTTTCAATGTATTACAAAAATGTTCTCAAGAAAAAGAAATAATTCTATCTAAAAATATTCAGCAAATGAAAATAAAGTTTAAGTATAAAATTTTATTAAAATTATATAGATATTGCAAGAAAAAACTTCTTAAAAAAGGATATATAACAGATTAAACAATCAAAAATCCAGCCTTCTTGAATTTTCCTTCACGCGGACAAGTCGCTCATTTCACTGTCGTTGCCATTCGCTTTGTCCTCGATACTTCGGGCTGGGTTCGCTTTGCTCACACGGCGCCCTACGCAAAATCCGCTCAGCTCGTTCGCGCTCAAACCTCTACAAAGTTCTCACTTTGTGGTTCTTGTCGATTCCATACACCTAGTATACTAACTTTTACAATATCATTTTATATCAAAAAAACTCAATTGCCGATAATGTTAATATTTATTTTAGTTTTTAATCCTTGTGAATTTAAAATTAGTTTAGTGATAAAATTAATCTTTACATATTAACAAAGTTAAAAATTTAAAGCTGTTTATAAATTTAAAGGCAAATTTTTTGAAAAACATGTTTTTAAAGACATATAGATTATTTTAGGGTTATAAATGCAAGTTTCTAATAATGACAGAATAAGTAATATATTATTGGATAAAAAAGATTTAACGATTAAATCTAAGATTAAGGTTCAATCTACTAATGAGCCTAAATATAATTCGTTAGTTCAAAATACATCAGCTTATGTCATTCCATTTTTAGGTCGCAATACAAAAACAAAAAAAGTTTCATTACAACCTTTAACTAAGCCTGAACGTGATGTTAAAAATGCCTTAGATAAACTAAATAAGACTTCTCATCAAGCAGAAGTTGATGCTAACAAGGCATATTGGGATTACATCATAGATAATACGCCTGAAAAACAAGTAAAACTTAATGAAAAAGAAGAAAAATGTAATAACTTTTATAATAATGAAATACTTCAAGAAAAATTTCAAAAATTAAAAAATAATACAAAAATTAAGAACCCTAAACTTAAAGCCGAATTAGATGAAGTTTTAGAAAATTTTAATAATTTTAAATCAGAAGAAACAAATGCAGACAAGGATTATGAAAAACTTTCTAAGCTAGAAAATGATGTTCAAACTAAGGCTAACAAATTTTCAAACCCTGAAGGTGTTGCATACAGAAATTACATCTCAAAAGATATTGTAAAATTGGTTAATGCAAGAAATGATTACGCAAAGAAAAAAGGTTACGAAAATTTTTATGAAATGAAATTAGCAGAACAAGGCAAAGATTCTAAAAAATTAGATTCAATGTTTGAAAAAATTGCTGATGCAACAAAAAATGTAGAAAATAATAAAAAAAGCATTTCATCAGAAACAATAAAACTTATAGCTAGCAGATTAGGAAAAAATAATATTCTTGGGCTTTGTGCAGACATATACAAGGATATGGGCTGGAATATTATGGACATGCCTATAAAATCATTTGACTTGTTCCCAAGAGAAAATAAAATTAATTCTAGGCAAACAAATTCAATTGACCCAAATAATGATGTCCGTGTTCTTGCGGATTTAGATATTGAGAATGCGCCATTGTTTAGTGTTAGTACTTTAATGCACGAACTGGGTCATGCTGTACATTATAGTAGTTTTGGCGAAAATTTACCAATTACTCAAAAAACTATTACATCAGAAACTATGGATGAAGGCATTGCGCTATTAATGGGTAGTTTAGCCGAAAAAGAAGGAACATTAGCAAAAACTTTAGGCTTGCCAGAAAGTGCAGCACAGGAAATTAAAGACGCCTCACTTTTAAGCAAAGTTGATAATATCCGTGCATACATTCAAGTTGATAGATTTGAAAAAGCAATGTATGAGAACCCAAACCAAGATTTGAATAAACTTTGGAAGGATTGTGGCAAAAAATACAGTAATTATAGATATAGTTCTTTAGAATGGACAGACATTGATCATTTTATACATTCTCCCGCATACTACCATTTTTACATAGAAGGTGAAGTTATGGCTGAGCAATTATATAATGCGGCTTCTAAAGGTGGTAAAGTAAAACTTACAGAAACAAAAGATACTGCTAAATTTTTTAATAATATTTTCAAATATGGTTCTTCAAGAAATGAAGATGAAATACTAAAACAAGTAACAGGCAAAACTTTAGATGTAGACGCATATTGCAAACAATTTAGAGCATAAAAATATCTTTACAGTATTAGTTTAAGGTGAAAAGTCTAGAATTGAGAAAATTTACATAATCAAGCAAATTCAAATTGGACTAATAAACCCCAATACCCCTAGACAAAATAAAATAGGCTTCCGTACGGAAACCTATTAATTGGCTGGGATGGAAGGACTCGAACCTCCGAAATGCCTGGACCAAAACCAGGTGCCTTACCACTTGGCGACATCCCATTAGCTATACATCAATTTTAATCGCTCTATACTTTTTTGTCAAGCAGTTTTTTATTTTTAATTTTTATTTCTGTTTTTTATTTCGTTTTTCTATATCTTTTGTCCGCTTTATCTGTTCTATGTTTTATCCAGCTTCTTCATCTGGTTCATCATAAAATGGTGGCTTAATATGATTTATATTAGCCAAATTCTCTGTCGCTGTCGAATAAACAATATAATCATTGTCCGGCGAAAAATATCGTCGGATAAACTCTTTATTCTTAATTTGTTCGCTACAAGTATATGAGTTGATTTTCTCGCTTAGATATCCCGCAAAAATCCGTTGCCTCAATGATAACTTGTAATCCTTCAAGTTTTTTATGATATCCATATTCTCATGATAACTCTCGCTTTAACCCTTTTAAACCCATGACTTCAAGACTTTTTACATTAGTTTACATATTTTCTCTTGCTATTTCTAGTTCTTTTGTTTTGTCTATGTCCGGAAATTTAAGTTTTACGCGCAATACCGCCTCTAAAGCCTTCGCGATACTTTTACTTGGCTTATACCCCAATTCAATTAAATCTTTTCCTGTTATTAAAATATTTATTTTTCTTAATTCATTAAGATATTTTTTTACTAACTCTAAATTGTTGTAAACCCCATAAATTATAATACTTTCAATTGGCAGATTTGAAAAATTTTTATAAATATCAAAATCACTTGTAAAATCTTTATCTAATAAATTTTTATATCCTTCTAAAATTTTTATTTCATTTTTTGTTAACGGTAAATTCTTTAAATCAAAACCAGCCAAATAAATTAACCACGTATTAGAAATCTCATTTTTATATGGTTTAATAAATTCTTCAATATTACACAAATTTTCGCTGAAATCTTCACTTTCAGACAACAATTTATACATTTTTTCATTAACAAATTTGTCGTAAACTATTTGCCTGTCAAGATTAAACGCGTCAATCAACTCATCTTTTAAACGTTTAAAAGACATATTGTAATCAACATTTTTTAAATATTCTTCTTGATACTTTTTTGTTTGTTCTTCAAGTTCAAGCTCAAAGCGTACAGCAAACTTCAATCCGCGAATTATTCTTGTTGGGTCGTCAATAAAACTATTTTTATGCAAAATTCTTAATTTTTTTTCTTTTAAATCTTTTCTTCCATCAACAAAATCAACAATTTCACCAGTTTTACAGTTTTTTGCAATTGCATTAACCGTAAAATCTCGTCTTTTAACGTCATCTTGCAAACTACAACCAATTTTTGTTACAACTGGAAGTTGCCCCTTCTCAGGATATTCCTCAATTCTTGTCGAAGTTATATCAATTGTTTTATCCTCAATTTTCAAATGTACAGAACCAAATTCTTCATTAACCTGAAGGATTTCGCCAAAATTAAGTGTATTTGCAAATTCAATTGCGTTGCCAACATAGGTTAAATCTATATCTGGACTTGTTTTTCCAAGAATTTCATCTCGAACAACTCCGCCAACAAAAAATAATTTATCTGATTTTTCATATAAACTAATGATGCTCATACGTGCATTCTAGCGTAAAATATTAGGATAAGCAAATAAGGATAGAAGATTATGTTACAAGAATTACACGAAGCGACAAGAGCTCTAAATTCAGCATTTAATAATAGTTTTGTAAAAAAACTAAGTCAATATTTACACGACTGTGTTCGTGAAGAAGTTAAAAGTGCAACTTTCAGAAATTTAAAAGGTGATAAAGACAATAAATGGATTTTTCTTAAAGGTGAAGAAACACTATTTACGCAAGGTGAAGAATTTTTACGTCTTGATGGTGGAGATTCAAACCTACGTAACATGATGATTTTGAGTGAAAATAATACCAAGGATAAATATTTAATCTATGGTTATTTATTTTTAGTTGGGAAAAATGCAAAATCAAAACGTCAAAATGAGTTCTTAACTCCGCTTTTGTATGTTCCATGCCGATTAGAGGCAAATGGAATAAATATCAATTGTGTTCCTTTAGATGATACTTTATCGTTAAATACCGCTGCAATTGCGGGTATTATGGCAAAACACGAAGATGAAGATGAAATTGATTTATTGTTAGAAGGTATTCTTGATGCAGTTCCGGAATTACCGATTACTCAAGAAAAAATGGACATTTTCATTACAACATTAAAATCTATTGTTCCTGATTTAGAAATAGCACTCGATGAAACAACAGGTGAAGAAGATAATATTTCAAAAGAGTTTTATGAAGAAAAAATAACTTCAAAAAATGTAGATGAAATTCTTGAAGAAGAAGAAGAAAATTCAAATCACATGAAAGAAGCTGTTAAAAAGGTTGATCATGTGAGTTTAACAAGTCAATTTGCGATAATTTTAACAAAACGACCACCAGTTACTGCTGGAGTTTTACACGAATTGATGCAAATTGCCGAAAAGCCAAGCGGAATGTACAGAGAAACTGCTTTAGGTGTAATTAATGATGAATTTATTCAATCAAAAGAAAAATCAAGAATTATTCCTGAAATTGATGAGCCTGAAACATTTTATCCGATAACCCCATTATCATTAAGCGATACCCAAGAAAGAGTTTTAAAAAATATAGACACAGATAAATTTATTGCAGTTCAAGGTCCTCCAGGAACAGGTAAATCTCAAACTATTGTAAACCTTGTTGCACACTTAATTGCAAACGGAAAGACTGTTTTAGTGGCATCACGTATGGATAAAGCAGTTGATGTTGTCGCAGACAGGCTTAACGAGCTTGGTGCTAGTTTTTTAGCACTTCGTGCAGGAAGATTAAATTACCAACGCCAATTAAGTTATCAGCTTCAGGATTTATTAGCTGGAAAAGCTGATATTGACGATGGTGCAGAGGATTACCTGACAGCTGATGTTCAAGATATGATTGAACACCTTGATAAAATGCACGAGCTTGAAAATAAATGCGATAAAATAATTAAACTCGAAAAACAATGGCACGATTTGTATGAAGAAAAAAATCTTACAGGTAAAACTTACGAGGATAATTATTATATAAAAGATGCATATAAAGAAGAAGATTTACAAAATATCGAAGAAATCATTAAAAGTTTAGAAAAAAACTTAGAAAAAACTAGTTTCTTTGCAAACATTTCAAATCATAATGCAAAAACTCAATTAAAAAAACTTTTAAATATAAAAGATTTAAAACTTGATGAAGAATTTTTTGATGTAATTAAATCTGAAATTGAATTTGCAAAACTTGATACAAATTTACAAAAAACTACTGAAAAAATACAAAAAACGGGCAATATCCATTTGATGACGGAACAAATTCGTCAAATGAAGAAAAAACAAAAAACTTTAGCATCAAATATTCTTAAAAATAAAAGACGTCAAGCGTTAAAAGGACTTTTGCGTGATCAAGTAAAAAAACAGCGCTTAAAAGTTCACGCGCGTTCTCTTGTTGAAAGAAAACAAAGACTTCAAAACAACATTTTAGATACAGAAGACTTCAAACCACTTTTAGAGGCATTCCCTTGTTGGTGTACAACAACTTATGCTATTTCAAGTTCTTTACCTCTAAAACCTGCGATGTTTGATGTTGCCATTATTGATGAAGCATCTCAATGTGATATTGCAAGTTGTTTCCCAATATTATTTAGAGCTAAAAAAGCTGTAATAGTGGGTGATGACAAGCAATTACCACATCTGTCATTCTTGGAAAAAGCAAAAGAACAATCCTTCTTAAATCAATATGGAATACCTGACAAATATCAATTAATGTGGCGTTTTAGAACAAACTCAATGTTTGATGTTTCTGATTATTATTCAATGAATTCAGTAATGTTAGATGAGCATTTTAGAAGTTTGCCACCAATTATTGATTTTTCAAATAAAGAATTTTACGGTGATAGAATACGTATAATGCGTAAAGATAAAGTCGGCGATAAAGTTTTAGAACTAGTGCAAGTCCCAGACGGAAAAGTGGATAGCACTGCAACCAGAAACTTACCAGAAATTGAAGCAGTTGTAAAAGTTTTACACGAATTAATTATTGAAGATGAGCGAAAAAATCCTGAAAAACCAGTTACAATCGGAATAATTTCTCCATTTAGAGCGCAGGTTGAACAGTTGAAAGTATCTGTTTCTAAAGTTATTTCTGACCACATGCTAAAAAAACATCAGGTTGAAATCGGTACTGCGCATACATTTCAAGGTGATGAACGAGATATAATGCTTATATCTTGGGCATTTGCAAATAACAGTTATGCTCAAAGTATCTCTTTCCTACAAAAACCAAATTTGTTTAATGTAGCGATTACAAGAGCAAAGAATAAAATGATAAACTTCATTTCGCACGATATTTCGACTTTACCAGATGGTCATTTTAGAAATTATATGAGCTTTTTAAAACATTATCAAGAGCGACAAGAGGCAATTTTAAACAATGAAATTGATGAAAATATTTATAAGAATAGTTTAGAACGCGAAATTGCAGATACACTAAGACAATTAGATAAAAACGTTACTGCCGGTGCAGATATAGCAGGACTAAGCGCAGACTTGATGTTCGACAAAACTATTGTTGAAATTGACGGGGTTGAAGATAACCCTCGGGATAAGATTTCAAATATGCATAAACAAGCTATTTTAGAACGTTCTGGCTATGATGTTAAACGAGTTAGTTACCGCGAATGGATAACTTCTCAAAAAGCCTGCATTGACAGATTATTGAAATAAGTTTATAACGGCGCCGACTTCGTCGGCGCCGTTCCTTGTAAATAATTATCTTCGTAATATAATATAATTATTATGAAATTAAACGAAACAACAGCAAAAAACTCATATAAATATTTATGGTTACTAAGTAGAATTTATCCTTATGTTAAACCTGTAATGGGTCGAATTATTCTAGGTTTTATCATTGCAACACCAATTGGTTTGCTTGATGGCTTTATGGCTTTTGCCCTAAAACCTTATATGGATTACGTTATCGGACAAAAAGATTTAGTCTTTTTAGGAATTACTATAACTTACCAAATGATGGCGTTTTGTATTCCTTATGCAGTAATTATTTTCGCCGCAATACAAGGTGTATTAAACTATTTGAATAATTATTTAACAGATTGGACAAGCCAAAAAATTACAATTGCCGTAAAATCAGATTTATTCAAAAAACTTGTTTATATGGATTCGAAATTCTATGATGACAACTCATCAGGTATAATAATTTCAAGATTTATTTCAGACCCAGATAGAGCATCAAGAGGAATTATCGACCAGATTAAAGACGTTATTACAAATTTATTCGGCGCATTAGGTTTGATTACCGTAATGTTGTATAGCTCTTGGAGATTAGCATTAATTGGAATTATAGTCCTAGGCGTTGCATTTTTACCAGTTGCGTTGATTAGAAATTGGATTAAGAAAACCTCTAATAAAAATATCGTGATTGGTGGCGATATCACAACAAACTTAAATGAAACATATAGCGGAAATAAAATTGTTTGTTCATATAACTTACAAAATAGACAAATTGGTATTTTTAATGGCAAATTAAAAGAATCTTTTGATGTAAATATCGCTCTTGTAAAACGTGCAGGTTGGATGACTCCATTAATGTACACAATTGCATCGGTTGGTATAGCCATAGTTTTAGCGTATGGTACAAACTTGATTTTTACTGGCAAAATGACTGCTGGTGGATTTGCATCATTTGTAACTTCATTGTTATTATTGTACAAACCTGTAAAAACCCTAGGTCGCTCTTTACAAAATCTACAAGACTTGTTTGTAGCCTTAGGACGTGTGTTTGAATTATTTGATTACACTCCGCAAATTGTAAATAAAGAAAACCCAGTAAAAATGCCTCAAATTCAAGAAGGAATTATTTTTGAACACGTTGATTTTGAGTATAATGAAGGACAACCAATTTTAAAAGATATTAATTTGAAAATAAATAAAAATGAAACAATTGCAATCGTTGGAAATTCAGGTGGCGGAAAGTCAACAATAGCAAGTCTTTTACCTCGTTTTTATGATATAAAATCAGGTTCAATAAAATTTGATAATACTGATGTTAGAGATATTGACTTAGTAGATTTGAGAAATAATATCGCAGTAGTTTTTCAAGATAATTTCTTATTCTCTGGTACAATTCGAGAAAACATAATGCTTGGCAACCCGAATGCATCAGAAGAAGATTTGCAACAAGCAATTAAATCCGCTCATCTTCAAGATATGATTGAAGAATTACCGAACGGAATTGATACAGAGCTTACAGAACGAGGCGTAACGTTATCTGGCGGTCAAAGACAACGTGTTGCTATTGCAAGAGCAATGATTAAAAATGCGCAAGTTATTATTCTTGACGAGGCAACTTCAGCTTTAGACAATGAATCAGAAGCAATCGTTCAGTTAGCACTTGATAATTTAATACAAGATAAAACAGTATTGTTAATCGCACATAGATTTACAACAATTAGAAACGCCAATAGAATTGCGGTTATTAACGAAGGTCAAATCGTAGAATTGGGTACACACGACGAATTGATGCAAATTCCAGAAGGTGAATATAAACATCTTTACGAAATGCAATTTAGAAGCGAAGAAGAAACATCAGAGGTATAAAATGAGTAAATATTTATTAGAAATCGGTTGCGAAGAATTACCATATAAATTTATTGCACAAGCCGTTGAACAATTAAAAACAGGATTTTCAAAGTTTTTAACTACAAATAACATAAAATATTCAGATATAAATGTTTTGGCAACTCCAAGACGCTTGGCGGTTATTATTGACGGTTTGGCAGAAAAACAAGACGATGAAACAAAAGTTCTTCGCGGACCTATTAAAAACGTAGCTTACGACGAAAATGGTAATCTTACAAAAGCAGGCGAAGGCTTTTTGAAAAAAAACGGCATTGACCCAAAAGACGCTTATCTTGAAGATAATTATTTACACGCAAAAGTTGAAATTAAAGGTAAAGAAACTTCTGCAGTTTTACAAGAAAATATTCCGTCATTAATATTAAAAATGCAAGGTTCGCACTTTATGAGATGGGATAATTTTGAAGAAAAATTTCAACGTCCAATTCGCTGGATTGTTTCAATTATGGACAATAAAGAAATTCCACTTCAAATTATTAACGTAAAATCAGGCAAAATCTCTCGCGGTCATAGATTTGCAACCCCTAACACAGTAGAAATTAATCACCCAGATGAATACGTAGAAAAACTTAAAAGCGTTAAGGTTATTGTTAATCAAGACGAAAGAAAAGCTGAAATCGTAAAACAAGCAAAAGCTGAAGCCGATAAAATCGGTGCTGTTTGCAGATATTCAGAAGATTTATTGGAAGAAGTTACTCAACTTTGCGAATGGCCAGTTGCAGTTACATGCGAATTTGATGAAAAATATTTAACAATTCCTGATGAAGTAACAGTTACAGTAATGGCAGTTCATCAAAGATATTTTGCGCTTTACAAAGATGGAAAATTAACAAATAAATTTATAACAATTACAAATTACGTAGGCAATGAATTTGAAAATATTAAAGCTGGTAACTTACGTGTAGTAGGCGCAAGACTTGACGATGCAGTATTCTTCTTTAATGAAGATACAAAAAAACCTTTAGCAGATTATGTTGAAGGCTTGAAGGGCATGACATTCCAAAAAGGTATGGGATCTATTTATGATAAAACTCAACGTATTGTTGCTTTATCAAAAGAAATTGCAAACACTTTAGGTAACACTTCCGAAACTATTGAAAGAACTGCCCTTTTATGCAAAGCAGACCTTTGTACAAGCTTAGTATTTGAATTTACAGAACTACAAGGATACATTGGCTCTGATTACGCTAAAATCGCAGGTGAAGATGACAAAGTTGTCGAAGGTATTAAAGAACACTACTTCCCACTAAACGCAGATAGCGAACTTGCAAAAACTGCAGAAGGTCAAATTGTTGGAATTGCCGACAAATTAGATACAGTTTGTGCAGTATTTGTAGAAGGTAAAAAACCAACAGGTTCATCAGACCCTCTCGGCGTGCGTCGTGCGGCTTTAGGTATTATTAAAACAATCCTTGCAAACGATTTAAAATTAGATTTAAACAAACTTATTGAAAAAACCTTGGAACTTTTACCAGTAAAAAAAGACTGTATTAATGATATCCAAGAATTTTTCACACAAAGATTGATTATATTCTTGAGCGATGAATACAAAAAAGATTCTCTTGAAGCATGTTCGTCAGGAAATCCATTGGCAGATTTATCTGATTATGTTGCAAGAGTGAAAGTGGTAAACTCAATGAACGCACCTGAATTGTTGGAAAGCGCAAACAGAACAATCCGAATATTAAAAGAACCTGTGCATGCTGAAATTAAACATGATTTATTTAAACATGACTCAGAAGGCATGCTTGTTGATGCAATTAACAAAATTTCAGACACAACAGATTACGATAAATATCTACAAGAGTTAAACGCTTTAGTGCCAGCAATTACGGCATTTTTCGATAATGTATTAGTTATGGATAGCGATGAAAACGTAAAAAATAACCGCTTGAGCATGCTTACTAGATTGAAAGAAAAATTTGAAAAATTATGTGATTTTTCAAAAATTCAGCAATAATTGAAAAGCAAAATTTGTGGCTATTGCTAGTTTTGAGAGTTTATTGTTAACTTATGTAAACAAAGAAGTAAAATGAGTAAATTTTTTTTTTCAGGATTCTTTAATAAGGCATAAGAAACAAAAACAAACACATAGGTAGATAAAGGTAGGTTCCCCAAATGCAAAACAAAAACTTAAAACAACAACAAATTCAACAAGAAAATCAAAAAGCACAATTCTTGAACTATGTACAAGGACAAGATAAAACAAGTGCTGATTATATAAACATGATTACTTCAACAGAAGGAAATAGAGTATCTGGCACTCAAAAACTTGAAGCAATGGTCAGAGCACAGTTACGTAAGGAATTTCCAGAAATTGAGAATAAAAAATCTTACGAATTTTTGGTAACAGCAGTAATGCATAACTACCAAAAGAAACAGCTTCAAGCAACTGATGGCGAAATTGCATAAATAAATCGTCATTATTAAATGAATGGAGAAAGGAATTTAACCCAAATCTCAAAAAATACCAACAGACAGGCTGTTGGTATTTTTATGATTAAAAATAAATTTTTAAAAAAGGTATTGCATTTTTTTATTGGTTCAATTATAATTATTTTACAGATTGAAATTTAATCAATCAAAAAACAATCATGGGATTGTAGCTCAGTTTGCCCAGCAAGTGCTTGCAATTGCGTAGTTAGATTAGACTCTAACCAAACTGAATGAAATTCCAGTCATAAACAATCATGGGATTGTAGCTCAGTTTGGTTAGAGTGTCTGCCTGTCACGCAGAAGGTCGCGAGTTCGAGCCTCGTCAGTCCCGCCATTAAATAGACTATCTGCAAGATAGTCTATTTAATTTTTAATGGACAGCCTCGATGTATAGTGTCAGAGAATTTGACAGAAAAGAATACAAATTTGATATGTAAGTCGAAATAATTCTTATAATTTTTTAATTTGTTGTAATTTTTCTAAGCCTGATACAAAATAGATAGTTTGTTCAATATTTTCAGCATTAAGAGTTGTTTTTGTCGCCAAAAATTCCCTAAATTCCTGTTCAAATGTCTTTTCGGACTTTTCTGTATATGTTGAGTCTGAAAAAATATCTGCTAAAACAAATAATTCATTATCAAATTTCAATGCATTACTTAGCTGTTTGATAGTTAATGCTTTTGGAAAGTTTGCCATTTTCCCGTTTTCAAGCTTGGTTATCAAAGCCGCACTTACATTAGACATTTTTTCAACATCTCTAAGACTTAAATTTAGTGCTTGACGTCTGTTTTTTAATGCTATTCCGAATTTTATAAGTTGTTCTTGTTTGTTCATATTAAAATCCAATCTTAATTTACAATAATTTATAATAAATGTCAATGAATGTTGACAAATATAAAAAATAATAGTATCATGGTATTTATCAACACTTATTTATAAATATACATTACTTTAAGGAGAAATATAAATGGCAAATTTAAAAGAAAAAATTTTACAATCACTAAAAAATAGCAAACAATTAGAACCTACTTTACATGCCCTGTCAAAATCGCAAGAAAACTTACTAAAAAATTATTCTAATCCTGTTATTAATAACAAAGATAAGGGGAAATTATTAAAATCATATACTGAATTACAGGACATCGGTAAATCAGTATACAGATATAATACTTTGCAGGAACACAATTATGCAAAAGATGCACAAGAAGAAAAGGAAAATATTGAGACCAAAGTATTAAAAGGTGGCGTAAGCTATAATAAATATATTTGGCATTCTGAAAATGGGGAACATACTTGTGATGTTTGTGCTGATTTAGACGGGCAAGAATTTGATTATTATGATAAAGTCCCAGAAAGGCCTCACCCCAATTGCAAATGTTATGTTGAGATTGTTGAATATAATGATGATGAAAACTCAATTCCTGAAACAAAAGAGAACGAAGAGCCATGTGATACAATAGATGAAATAAAAGCTCTGATTAGTGATATAGAAGGAGGAATACAAGAATCTGAAAGTCTTGTAGATGAAGTTGAAACTGAGGTACAAGATCTAGAGAAGGATGTTTTACGAGTTCAAAATTTAATACAAGATGCCGATACTACACTAGAAATATTAAGCGAGGAGTATGAGAAACACCTACCTGAATGTGAAAATAATGTAGATGCAGATTATGCTTATATGTATGCTAAAAAAGCAGAATGGCAAACATTGTTACATGATATATTGGGGATATTAAATCCAATTGGAGCATTTTTAAATACTCTAAGAATTTTTATATCAAACTATATTGAACTTTTGTACCACGCATATCATTTAAAAGAATTCGAAATGGATAAATATTATCATTCAAAAGCAAATTGCGAAGCGACACAAGAAATGGGGATTCTGGCAGGAAAATATGCAGAATTTTTAAGTAACCAAAAAGAAAATTTTGATCAATGGCATAATATGTATGCAAGATCACATAAAGTAACAATTGAAGAAGCAATAGCAGACTCAGAAAGAGACCAAGTTGCCAATAGACTAGGACGAGAAAGAGGCAGAAAATATCCTTATTGTGATTGTTCAATTCTTATGCACGACTTATTGCCAGATTATAAAAAATAATAATTATATTAATGGATTTATAAGAGAGCCAATAAGACATATCGTAATTAATACAAAAAATAATATAGATAAAAAATTTATTAATATAATTATCCAATCTCTTAGTAATTTGTTTTTTGAAATCATTTTAATACTTAAAACAATAATTTGCGTAACAATACAAATTGGCAATATAAACAAAACAATTATATTTACAATATAATTAGATATTTTATACAAATCATTTAAATGAATTATTGGAATTCCTACTGTTAATACAAATATTATTATTAAATTTATTAACATTATTATTAATGATATAAAAAAACATTTATCTACTCTATTAAACATATATGTATTATAGCATCAATTTAGGTTTATTGACACATTTTGACACATATACTAATAAACACTTGATATTACATTAATACAGAGTTAAATTGTAAATGACAATAAAATAAACTTTACCAAAATGAAGGATTAATAAATCAAAAACAAAATTTGGAAACTTCAGAATGGGTATTAAAACGTATCTACCAAATTCAGCAAAATTCTAAATTTAGAAATTCATTAAAAATAAAAAAATATGAATAAATAAGTTAAGGTATAAATATCAAAATTTATTGACAAATTACCACTAGTAGTGATATAACATATTTGAAAAAGGAGTTATGATGGCAAACGAAATTAATAACAACTACAAAAAACAACCAACTACAAACACTCAAAAAGCAGAAGATAACAAAAACAAACCACTTACAAAAGAAGAAATTGCAAAAGCTGCTTACGAAGGAAGTATTTTTGGAAAAGCTGAAAAAATACATAAAACAGTTACTAAAGATATTCCAGAAAAAATTCTTAAAGAAAGCCAAACTTGGGGTTGGGTAAAAAAACTTCAAAAATTCTTTGGAATAAAGCCAGAAAATGAAGGACAAAAACCAGAAAATAAATAATTAACATGATAAAGAGGTGCGGGTTGCATTCTGCAACCCGCACCTCTTTATACAATAAATTATCAACTAATATTCATCTTCATAAAATTCCATTTCAAGATGACCAATAACAACGGTATCACCGTCTTTGATACCTTTTTTTCTAAGTTCATCAAAAACACCCATACCTTTTAAAATATTTTGTAATCTCAAAATTTGCTGACGGTTTCTTTCATCTGTTACACCAGCAAGACGTTTAATTTTGCCACCCATAACAATGAACGCATCTTTTGCAACTTTTATAATTTCAAATGAACTATCATCATTATCATAAGCGCCAGTATCTTCCTCGACTACAACATCAGAAACAGGTTTTTCAATTTCATCAACTTTTTGAGCCATAAAATATGTTAATTTATCAACATTTTCGTGTGTTGCTGCTGAAATCAAATATACATCGTCTGCAACCTCTTTAAATTCTTTATAATATTTTTCTCTTGTTTCTTCATCAATTGCATCAATTTTATTCAAGGCTACAATTTGATATAAATTCGCTAATCTGTCAGAATATTTTGCCAATTCATCATTAATTTTGTCATAATTTTCCATCGGATTTTCTTGAGTTAAATCCACAATATGGACTAAAAAACGACAACGTTCAACATGACGCAAGAAATCATGACCCAATCCCACACCCTCAGATGCGCCTTCTATAAGCCCTGGAATATCTGCTACGACATAGCCATCGCCAGTTGGTTTTCTAACAACACCTAAATTTGGAACAAGTGTTGTAAATGGATAATCAGCAATTTTTGGTCTTGCAGAACTGATTGCACTTATAAATGTTGATTTACCAGCATTTGGCATACCTAACAAACCAACATCAGCAATAAGTTTTAATTCTAGCGACAATTCTCTTTCAATTGGAGGTTCTCCTGGCTCACAAAACTGAGGTGCGCGTTTTTGAGGAGTACAAAACCTTGCATTTCCGCGACCACCACGACCGCCTTTTGCAACAAGAAGCTCTTGTCCGTCTTCAACTAAATCACCAATAATTTTATCAGTTTTTAAATCTTTTACAACCGTACCCGTTGGGACTTTTATTTTTAAATCTTCTCCACCTTTACCAAATTGATTTTTAATCCTTCCATTTTCGCCACATTGAGCCTTAAAAACAGATTTATATTTAAAATCTAAAAGAGTAGATAAACTTTCATCGGCAACCAAATAAATATCTCCGCCACGACCGCCATCACCGCCAGCAGGACCGCCTTTATCTACAAATTTTTCACGACGCCAAGCAACTGCACCGTTACCACCGCGACCTGATATAACTTTTATTTTTGCTTTATCTATAAAATTCATATTTGTATTATAATACAAATATGAATAAAAAAAGTATTTTTACAGGTAAAGAAGTTAAAATCGGCGAAGGACACGAAAATATAATTATGGCAATTGAATCAAGTTGCGATGAAACAGCTTGCGCAATTGTTAAAAATGGACGAGAAGTTCTTTCAAATGTCGTTGCTTCACAAATAAAAACACACGAAAAATATGGTGGTGTAATTCCAGAAGTTGCAGCCAGAGAACACTTAGAAACAATAAATTACGTCATTCAAGAAGCGTTTGAACAGGCAAATCTTACCCCTGATAAAATTGACGCATTTGCAGGTACGGTAGGTCCTGGGCTTGTTGGTTGCTTGCTTGTTGGCTTAAATGCTGCAAAAACACTTGCCCTAATCTACGATAAACCATTTATTGGAATAAATCACTTAAACGGACACATTAGTGCAAATTACTTAAACACCGATATAAAACCCCCATTTATCGCCTTGTTAGTTAGTGGCGGTCATACACAAATTATCAATGTAAAATCAAACTCTGAAACAATAATTATGGGCGAAACTATTGATGATGCAGTTGGTGAGGCTTACGATAAAGTTGCAAGACTTATGGGACTTCCATATCCAGGAGGAGCAACTTTAGATAAACTTGCAAAAGAAGGCAATAAGAACGCTTTTAAACTTCCAGAGGCAAAAGTTGACGGATATAACTTTAGTTTTAGCGGGTTAAAAACTGCAGTTCTTCGTTTGGTTAAATCTTTTGACGGTAAAGAACTCCCAATAAACGATATTTGTGCATCTTTCCAAGAATGTGTAAGTTCAACTTTAGTAAAAAAAGTAAAAAAAGCTCTTGAGGAAACAGGTTACAAACAAGCCGTTATCGCAGGCGGAGTTGCCGCCAACAGCGAAATCAGAAGAAAAATGTTTGAACTCGAAAAAGACGGAATAAACGTTAATGCTCCAGAAATGAAATTCTGCACAGATAACGCAGCAATGGTCGCATCTTGTGCGTATTTCTTCACAAATAGCTACGACGACATAAATACAGAAGTTTTTTCAAGGGTGAAAAAATAAAGGATTTTTTAATGAAGGCATTAAAAATAACGTTAATAACTTTATGTAGCATATTTGCAATAATATATTTGGCTTTTTTATTTGCAATTCCAGCTTTTGTAAAACTAGACGATTACACTTATGAATTAAAAAGCAGTAGTAACGCCAATCAAGGGCTGATTATAAAAGCTGAAAAAATAAGAGTATCAACAGCGTGGAATTTATCTGCGGGCTTAAAAATTGGTCAAATTAACACCTTTTATCAAAACGGAGATAAATTCGGTCAAGTTGACAATTTAGACATTACTGTATCCATTCCATATTTATTAATCAAAAAAATAAAACTTGATAAAATCGCTTTAGACAAAGTTATAGCAAGACTTGGCGTAGAAAATGACGGAACTTTTACTATTGAAAAATTTATTCCGACAAACGAAGGTGAAAACTCTGAACAAACCTCTAACCTCTTACCTTATGGGTTAGAATTTTCAGAAAACATGCCAAATATTTCAGCAAACAAATATTCTATAACTTTACATGATATTTCGGCAGATAAAAAATATGCAATAAAAGGTTCCGACTTAAAGATTACTGATTTTCATCTAAACAAAAGAATAAAACTTAAAGCGAACGGTGAAATTTTTTTACAGGACAGAAAACAGTTTGTTTATTTTCTTGACATAACTTCGCATGTAATGCCTGATTTTACAAATCAGCAAACAACTGAAAGTAATAGCAAAAGAGTTAATATTACGGAGATTTTAAACAATATTTATAAATTAAATTTAACAGCAAGAGTAATTGCAAATGTAAAATTAAAAGGCTCTTTTGATGATTTAAAAACTTACGGTACTGCAAGTATTCAAAATTTATCAGTAAAAGTTCAGGGAACACAATTGCCAGAAAGCAGAATTGATTTAGGAATTTACGGCGATACAATAAAATTTTTATCTGATATATACACAGGCAAAAACGAAAAAGCAAATATTGACGGTCTATTTCAATACGGTAAAAAACAATATATAGTCTTAAATGTAAATAGCAAACATTTGGAATTAAAAAGTGTTTTTGCACTGATAAATGCCTCACTTAACGCCTTTGGTTTAAGTAACATAAACGGCATACAGGCAAATGGCATAATTAATGCTAACTTTAATATCAAAAGTGATTTTAAAACAATTAATTCTAATGGTTATTTAAAAATTACTGATGCGAACATTTTTTATAATATATATAATGTTGCACTAAAAAACATAAATGCCAACGTTGACTTTTCATCAAATCAAATAAACATAAATAACGCATCTGCAAACTTTAATGGTGCACCAATTTCTATAAAAGGCGCAATAAATTCAAATGCTTATGCTAATTTAAGCATTCTTGCAGATAAAATCCCTGTAAAAGCAGGTATATTAGCACTTGGGCAAATAAAATTACTCAACGAAAATATCATTAAATCTGGACTAATTACTCTTAATGGTACGATTAAAGGTAAACTCGATACAGTAAAACCGCAAATCAACATTCTTTTGAACGATTTAAACATTTACAATAAACCAAATAAAGCAACAATTTTTTTATCAAACGCAAAAATTGAAGCTGAAACAAATGGAGCTAAAACAAATGGAATTTGTGCCATTTCAGGTTTAAAAGTAATAATTAAAGGCTTACCTACTTTTTCGATACCAAATTCAAAAATCAGTTTTAACGAAAAAGACATTAAATTTGATGATGTTTATGTAAACTTAAATAACTCTAAATTATCTATTTTAGGACACATTTTTGACTATTCGAGTCCAAAAATAAACATTGATATTTCAGTTGTAGGCAAACTTGTAGCAAACGACCTAAGAAATTCTTTAGATAAAAACATAAGAAAAACTGTTAAAGCAACTGGTAAATTACCGCTTGCAATCACAATTACAGGCAATGATAAAGTTCAACATATAAAAGGACAAATTTTAGCGAACAATACCAATCACCTATCAATAGTGGATATATACTCCCTAAACGGTAAAACTTCACTTATCAATGCGTCATTAAAAATTGAAAATAATGCCCTAAAGATTGAGGATTTAAGCATTAACGCGCTTTCCACAAACAGAGGTCTGGGTGATAATTTTAACAACAATCTTGCTGGTTCAACAAAAGTTATTTCTATAAAAGGGCTTATTAATAACTTATCATCAAAAGTTCAACAAATATCTGCCTTAAACATCACAATACCTTCGCAAATTACTGTTTCAATACCTTCTTTTGCTGGTTCAAAAGCCCAAATCAAAGGTGATATTAATGTTTCAGGAACTACTGCAAACCCAGTTATTACAGGTATGATAAACATTCCGACACTTAGAATTCCAACGTTAAACGTAAGTGGAAAAAATTTAACAGTTAACGCGACAAAAAATGTTATAGATATTTTTTGTAACCAGTTAAATGTTGCCGATTCTGTTATAAATATAGTTGCAACAATGAATAGCAACTTCAACAAAGGTATTTATATTCGTTCAATGGAATTTAACGCAACAAATTTAAACGCAGACACAATGATGCAAACAATTGCAAAACTTCCACAAAGCGAAATTGCCCCAGGGACAAACGCTGGAATAACTGTTGTAAATGGTAAATCTAAAATTGATAGATTGCAATCTGGCACTATCGTTGCGACAAATATTTTTGCAAACTTTAATTTATACAACAATTTATGCAAAATTACTGATATTGAAGCCATTGCTTACGGCGGAAAAATTGTCGGAAATGTAGATTACAACTTGCTCTACTCAAGTACAAAAATTAATCTGCAAGGTAGAAATTTAGCTGCATTGACTGCAACTTATGCTGCAACAGGTATTAAAAACTTAATGCAAGGTTCACTTGATTTTGATGCAAACAATATTACAGCAAGAGGCTTAACAGATGTTCAGATAATTCAAAGTTTAAAAGGTGATGTAAAATTTCAGGTTCTAAACGGTCAAATGGGTACTTTAGGAAAACTTGAAAACTTGTTATATGCTCAAAACATTCTTGCAAATAATCTTCTGAAAACCACTATGGGCGCGGTAGTTGGCACAGTAAAAGTTAAAAAAACTGGTGATTTTAAGTATATAAAAGGCGTTGTACATCTTTCTAACGGTTGGGCAAACTTAGAAAAAGTTCAAACCTCTGGTCCTGCAATGAGTATGTATATTCGAGGTCGATATAACATCTTAAACAATTATGCAAGTTTAATTATTTTAGGCAGACTGTCAAACGAAGTTGTTGACGTTCTTGGACCTATCGGCAATTTTTCTGTTAATAGTTTAATCGCATCAATTCCAAAAATCGGACAAGTAACTTCATCTTTAATCAATCAAATAACAACAAATCCAAGCGGAGAAAATTTAACACTACTTCCCGAACTTTCACCTGCTCAAAGTAACACAAAAGAATTTAAAGCCGCAGTTGAAGGAATTATTGACTCTGCAAGTGCTGTAAAATATTTCAAATGGTTAGCAACACCAAAAGCAGAAGCAGTACAACAAACAACTACAACCCAAAATACAATCTCAAACACACAACAACAAGCTCAACAGGCAGTTCAAAATGTTTTAAATAAAGTTATAAAAGTTCAACCAACTCAACCTCAACAAAATATTCCGCAAACGCCAATGAACAATAACGGCGTTGCTGATTTTATAAATAAATTGCCTAACTTAAAGAATTAAAATTTATTTTATTGCCCAATTAAACTATTTAACATATTGGACTTTTATGTTTTTTTATATTAGAATAACTTTAAACAAAGGAGAGATATAAATGAACAAAAAATTTATTAGCATCGCACTTTTCGCATTTATACTTGGTTTAAGCACAAGTAACTTCGCAATATCTGGTGTTCCAGCAAATTACAAGGTTGCAGTAGTAGATGTGCAAAAAGTTGTAACATCATCTAAGCAAGTTGCTAATTTGAAAGCTGAACAGGCTAAAAAAATGGAAGAAATGAAAAATATGATTAACAAGGCTCAAGCTGATATTGCTAAAGAAACCGATAAAGCAAAAAAAGAAGCTTTGGTTAAAAAATATGAAAACGATTTGTCTTATGTAAAAAATACTAATGACAAAAACTATTCAAAAAAATTAGCTGAAATTGACAAATCAATTTCAAAAACTATTCAAACAGAATCAAAAAAAGCTGGTTATGATTTAGTTTTAGCAAAAGGTGTTGTTCTTTACGGTGGAACAGACATCACAGATTCTATATCAAAAATTGTAAAATAGCGGTAATTGAAAAGGATAAAAAATGAACAAATACAAATTGTTAACTCGTGCCGATTTAGATGGCATAATGTCAGCAACTCTATTGAAAAAATTTGGACTTATTGACAAAATTCAATTTTGTCATCCAAAAGATGTTCAAGACGGTAAAATTGAAGTAACAGATAACGATATTATTACCAATTTACCATATCACGAAAATGCTCATTTCGTTTTCGACCACCATTTTTCAGAAGACGTAAGAGCATATAGCAGAAAATCAAACCACATTATTAACCCTGTTGCAAAATCAGCAACAAGAGTTATTTATGAATACTTTGGCGGAGCTGATAAATTCCCTAAAGAATGGTCTGATATGCTTGATGCAGTAGATAAAGCTGATTCAGGTAACGTAACAGAAGAAGAAATTAAAAATCCAAAAGGCTGGTTAATGTTGAACTATCTTCTTGACCCAAGAACTGGTCTGGGAAGATATGACAGCCGTTTCAGACTTAAAAATTTCGACTTTATGAGATATGTAATTGATATCATTCAATCGACTTCTGACATTGAAGAAATTCTTGATGCACCTGATATCAAGGCACGTATTGATTTTTACAGACTTGAACAAGAAGAATTTATAAAACAATTAAAACGTTGTTCAACTGTTCACGACAAAGTTGTTCTTGTTAATTATAAAGACGAAGACACAATTCACATTGGTAACAGATTTATGATTTACGCTTTATACCCACAATGCAACATCTCTATCCACAAAATTATGGGTAACGATGGTACAAAAACAGTATTTGCGGTTGGTAAATCAGTTCTAAACAGAACATCTCAATTAAATGTAGCTGAATTAATGTCTGAACACGGTGGTGGCGGTCATAGAAACGCTGGTACTTGCCAAGTTCCACACGCCGAAGCTGATGCTGTATTAAAAGATATTATTAGCAATATTAATACTTACGTTCATTAATAATACACATAAAAAAAGCAAGCTCTAACAAAAGTTAGAGCTTATTTTTTATGTGTTTAACGTAATTGTGGTAATGAATGTAGATTATTCATAGCCTTTTTGGTAGTTTCAGATTGAATAACATTAGCTATATTTTCAGTTCCTATCAATGATATTGCAGTTCCAATTACTGGAATATAAGACACAGCAACATCTACCATATCGTAGTAACCACTCTTATCACCGTTTGCTACTTTTGCAGCTCCGTAAGCAAATGAAGCACCATTTAGGCCAGGAACTAACTTACCTGCTTTTTTAGCAGCCATATTACAAACAGTTCCTAAAATCTTTTGAGCATTTTTAGCGCCATATTTTTTAGCCAAACGACCAGATATTTTTCCAATATTTTGACCAAAATCATCAGTAGCACCTACCGATTTAGAAAAAATATCAATTGCTTCATTAGAGGCTTTTTTAATTTCACTTTCAGACATGTCTTTTGCATTATTCATTTTTTGAATATCTGCCTTAGACATGTTTTTTAATTCTTTTTTTAATGCCGCTTCAGCATCTTTTTTGCCTTTTTTAATTGCAATTTCACGTTTTTTTACAGCAGCCTCTTCTTTTGCTTTAGCTTCAGCCTCTGCCTCTGCTTTAGCTCGTGCTTCTTCAGCAAGGATTTCTTGACCTTGATTATATTTTACTAACGCTTGGTCTGTTGATTGCAAACCTGATGTATCAACATCACCATTTAACGTTACATATTTTGGATTCTGTGGTGTTCCTATAACTAAATTACCTTTTTTATTAACATTGCCGTTTTCAATATTACGTTGCATTACCTCTTTTGCTTTTGCATTTAACTCGGAAGCCGAAGGTTTGTAACCTTCTTCACCTTCATGTTCTGCTTCTAATTCTAATTTTGCATAATATTCCCAGCCTTTATTATTTTGCACAGGAACATCAACAGTAACATCTTTTTTAGATTCTGTTTCTTCTGAATTTGCTACATTATTAACTTCATTTGGGGTTTCTTTTGAAGCTTCAGTTTTTGCAACTTGTTCTTCTTGTTTTAAAGTCTGTATTTGTGCATCTAAATCCGACAATTCTCTCATCGACATATCCATATTATTGCTTACGGTCGTAAGCTCTTGTTCTTTATTTTGTGTAGCCGATGTTAAATCATTATATGAAGTTTCAGCATTTGAAACTTCCTCTGTTTTTTGTTGAACTGTTATTTGTAATTCCTCTTTCTTTTTAACAGCTTCGTCATGAGCCTTTACTGATTCAAGATATTTTTCATTTTCAGCATTAAATGACGCTTCATCAAAAACTTCTTCGCCTGTTTCCTCATCAAGTTTTGTAAAACTTGCTCTATCTGGTTTATCTATAACATCTGGAACTTGAAAATTTGCATGTGCCTCAGTTGCATCAGACAACGATGTTTTACTATTATCAAGAGTAGTTTTTGCTGTTGACGTATCTGTATTTAAAGTCTTAACTTCACCTTCAACAGAACTCTTCTTTTCACCTAAAGAAGCAATTTGTGCTTGTTTTCTCTGATATAACATTGTTAATGAATTTAAATCTGTCATATATACACACTCCGAGACGTCAATTTATATAACATGTTATCGTCATATCATAATTAAAACTTTATACTTAAAATGTGGATATTTAACATGTTGTTACAATTATATTTTTCTAAAAACATATAAATGAAAAGTATCGCCGTTGGCAAAGCCAACGGCGATACTTTATTATATTTTTTACAAATTACACATTTGCAACTTGTTTATAGAAATCGTGTTCTTGTTCAAATTTATAAGAGAAGTTAAACAAATCAGCCTCTTTCATTTGAGGAGCTAGAATTTGTAAACCAATAGGCATGCCGTCTTTATCAAAACCTGCCGGAACACTTATTCCTGGAATACCTGCCAAATTTGCAGAAATTGTTGCTATATCAGTTAAGTACATTGCTAAAGGATCTTCCGTTCTTGCACCGATATCAAATGCAGTATTTGGGCAAGTTGGAGAGATTAAAGCATCAACTTTTTCAAAGGCTTTATCAAAATCTTCCTTAACTAATCTTCTCATTTGTTGAGCTTTTTTATAATATGCATCATAATAACCAGAAGATAACGCATAAGTTCCAAGCATTATTCTACGTTTAACTTCTGGACCAAAGCCTTCTGCCCTTGTTTTTGTGTACATATCTAACAAGCAATCTGCGTCTGTGCAACGATATCCATATTTAACACCATCAAAACGAGCTAAGTTTGAACTACATTCAGCAGTTGCTAAAATATAATAAATACCGATTGAATATTTTAAACTTGGTAAAGAAAGTTCTACAATCTCTGCACCTTGTTGTTTATAAGTGTCAATTGCTAAATCAATTGCTTTTCTAACATCATCAGAAAGCCCCTCGCCCATCAATTCTTTAATTACGCCGATTTTTCTGCCTTTAATATCATTATTTAAAGATTTCACATAATCTTCAACTGGAACATCTAAAGAAGTTGAATCTTTTGCATCATGCCCAGAGATTACTTGTAATAAAGTTGCAGCATCTTCAACTGTTCTTGCAAATGGACCAATTTGGTCTAAAGAAGAAGCAAACGCAATCAAACCATATCTTGAAACGCGTCCATAAGTCGGTTTCATACCTACAATACCGCAAAAACTTGCAGGAAGACGAATACTTCCACCTGTATCAGAACCTAATGATAAAGTAGCCTCGCAAGCTGCAACTGACGCAGCAGAACCACCTGAAGAACCACCTGGAACTTTATTCAAATTCCAAGGATTGTGAACCTTGCCAAATGCAGAGTTTTCATTTGAAGAACCCATCGCAAACTCATCAAGATTAGCTTTCGCAATAATTGGAACTAAATTATTTAACAATTTGTCTGTAATTGTTGCATTATATGGAGAAACAAAGTTTTCCAAAATTTTACTTGAAGCAGTCGTTTTTGAACCTACTAAATTCATATTATCTTTCAAAACAAGTGGAATACCAGCTAACAACGGTAATTCTTCACCTTTTGCAATTTTTTCATCTACTTTTTTTGCTGTTTCCAAAGCTGTATCTTTTGTTAATGAATTGAAGGCTTTTACTTTATCCTCAACCTCATCAATTCTTTCGTAAGTTGCATTAACCAATTCAACTGCTGAAATTTCTTTATTTAAAAGTGCTTTTCTTTGTTCTGAAGCACTTTTTTTCAAAAGTTCGTTCATCTTTTTCTCCTTAATTCTTGATATGTTTATTATAATTCAAACAGCAAAAAAGCACAAATAAATTGTGCTTTTTCATTTTATGTGCTAATTGGATTGTATCCTATTGTCTTACATCTAATAAACTTCCTAATCCTACTTGTTTTGGCGGAAGTTTTGTTTCTTCGAAATCATTTACACGCTTTACAATTTTCGCGTGTATATCATTTGCTTTATTAATATATCCTGTAAGGCGTTCGTATCTTCCTGTAAGTCCGCCGAATGGAATTCTAAGACTTATCAATTCATCTACACTTCGGTTTATATCTGCTAATTTTGACAAAGACTCACGCAGATTAAAAGTTAAATTCAATCTTTTAGAAATGTTCGCTAAAACATATTTTTGAAAGAAATGCTTAATTCCTTGTGAAATTTTTTTTAAAATTTTAGGTTTATTTCTAAAAATCGAAGTTACAATAGTTGTAAATTTTGACATTGCTCCAATATCAAAATATTTGTCGTTCAATTCATCAAGCTCTTTTTCGATTGTCCTTTTTTTCGATTTCAAAAACTCAAATCTCGAAGAATCATCGATGTTAATTGCCGCTTGAATTTCATCATTGATAATCATTAAGTCCTCTTCCAATTGATTTATTCTATATTCTAACTTTAGCATTTCGTTTTCAATTTTTAAATAGGCTCTATCTTCAAGCATAGTGGAATCATATCCGTCAATTTTAAACGGACTTGTTGCTTGTTTAAACTTTTCAGGCAAAGTAAACGGATTAGTACCTGCCTCACTATTAAACTTCTTCTCTCTTTCCATACTCCTATTATGAACTATTTTTTTTAAATTTATACCTTCATTAAGAGGATATTTTCAAAAATTAAAAGCCCGCATTTTTTAACGCGGACTTTATTTTATTTTTTCAAATTTTTAATTGCTTCCAATTCTTCTTGATAAGGTGAAATTTTGTTCAATTTTTCAATTATTTTTGGCAATTGTTCAATTACATAATCGACTTCTTCTTCTGTTGTAAAACGACTTAAAGAAAATCTTATGCTACCATGAAGCGAAGTAAATGGAACACCCATAGCTTTTAAAACATGACTTGGCTCTAATGAACCAGACGTACAAGCACTGCCTGAACTTGCACAAACACCAATATCGCTCAAGTGTAATAAAATTAATTCACCTTCTATATACTGAAAGCCAATGTTTGTAGTATTTGGAACACGATTTGTTAATGACGTGTTTAAACGCGCATTGTAAATATTTTTCAAAATACCTGCTTCTAGTTTATCTCTAAGTCTTTTAACTTCTGTTGTTTCATAATCTAAACTTGCTTGCGCTAATTCTGCAGCTTTACCAATACCTACAATATAAGGAACATTTTCAGTACCAGCGCGTTTTCCTCGTTCTTGATGACCGCCTACAATCAATGGCGATAATATTGTTCCTGTTTTTACGTACAGAACACCTATGCCTTTTGGAGCATGGAATTTATGTCCTGAAACGCCTAACATATCTATTTTTGTATTTTTAACGTCTATATTTATCTTACCTGCAACCTGTACCGCATCAACGTAAACCATTGTTGTAGGATTTTTTTCTTTTACAATTTCTGCAATTTCTTTCACAGGAAAAACAATACCTGTTTCATTATTTGCCCACATTACAGAAACCAACGCCGTTTCATCGGTAATTTTATCTTCTAATTCTTTAATATTTAATTCGCCATTAGAATTTACTCCGATGTAATCTACCTTATAACCTTGTTTTTCATAGGCTTGATACAAATTCAAAACACAAGGGTGTTCAACAGCAGTTGTAATTATATGTCTTTTTGTTCTGTTATTTGCTAAAACGCCTTTTATTGCAGTATTTGCACTTTCTGAACCACAAGATGTAAATATAATTTCTTTATCACTGCTTGCACCTAAAAACTCCTGAACCTGTTTTCTTGCAACTTTAATCGCATCAGAAGATTTTTTAGCAAAGTCGTACATGCTTGAAGGATTTGCATATTCTTCTTTAAAATAAGGCATCATAGCCTCTAAAACCTGCTCATCAACTTTTGTTGTCGCATTATTATCTAAATAAATCATTTTCTCCATAACTATTGAACCTCAATAACTTCAATTTGGCTAGAAACAGTTTCACGCAAGGTTTGCTCAACAAAAACTTTAAGGGTCATGTGTGAATTTTTACAACCTGAACATTTGCCTCTAAGTTTAACATAAACCTTATCACCTTCAATATCGACCAACTCAATATCTCCGCCATCTTTTTGTAATTCTGAAGAAATTTGATTTTCAATAATACTGTTAATTTTTAAAATCTTTTGGGTTTGAGTTAATTTCGGTTTATCAGCATCTTGAGATTTTAAATATTCGTCTAAAATCCCTTTTATTATTGATTTACATCTACCGCAAGCACCACCTGCTTTTGTATAGTTTGTAACTTCTTCAACTGTTTTCAAATTATTTGTCTTAATTGCTTCAAGAATTTGACTTTCATGAACATCAAAGCACTGACAAACAAGTTTATCTTGCTTTTCTTCACCAAAAGCTATTTCCATTTCATCGTTAAAATAGTTTTTCAAAGCGTCTTCTAATGCTTCATGCCCCATTACAGAACAGTGCATTTTTTCAGGAGGAAGTCCGTCTAATTGCTCTGCAATATCTTTATTTGTAATCTTTTTAACTTCTTCAATTGGTTTTCCAATAATCATTTCAGTTAAAATACTAGAACTTGCAACTGCTGAACCACAGCCAAAAGTTTGGAATTTTGCATCAGTAACAATTCCGTTTTCAATTTTCAAATATATTTTTAATGAATCACCACAAGCTAAAGAACCTGCTTCACCAATAGCGTCAGCATTATCAATCTTTCCAACATTTCGAGGATTTCTGTAATGATCCATAACCTTTTCTGAATAATCCCACATTTTATATTTCCCTTTACACTAATATCATTATTACAATACCATTTTAACGCAAAAATATCAGTTATTTGAAAAAATTAATAAAAAATTCGTTTTTACAAAGTTTTGTTTAATATTTTTATAAAAAAAGAAAATATGTTAAAATATTTCAGTAGGGCTTAGCACTATGCTAACTTCCGTCACACTATATTTACGAAGAAATTAGACGGAAAGGAGGTGTTTTGCTATGGTAGACAAAATAATAATGCTATTACTAGCATTGACTGCAACAGTAATAGCACTAAAATTGTAAACCGTAGGGTGCGAAGCAGAGTCTTTAACACTTGCTAAAACTTAAAGGCTCTCGCCCTACAATTATATTATTTACTATTTTTCAAGATTTGTCAACCCTATATTTTCATATAAAAATATAGCTAAAACGCTTCTATGATACTCTCTAAGCTGGTTTTTATCAATTGAATTTGATAAAGATAACCACTTTTTATATTACTTTCTTCTGATTTATATGCAATGGCATCTTCTAACACATTCAAAAGGTCATAAGCCTTATGAATATTTATTTCTATGTCTTCTAAATCTACTGTCATATAATAACTCCTTATTTAATTGTCAAAAATTAAAACAACTCGACAATGTTGTATATACATAATCTATATTAAATATAGTATATAACAACACCATTACATTGTAAAGTACATGTATATACATTACTTAGGAACAACAATGAAGAAAAAGTTATTTGCATCAGGAAACAGTTGGGCACTTTTAATACCAAAAGCCTTATTAGAACTTTTGGAATTAAATCCTGACGAAGATGAAATTGAAATTAATATCGAAAACAAAAAGATGATTATCGAAAAAGCTGATAAAAAGTAGCGTTTGACTAATTTTCTGTTACAACTTTTACCAAACCTTTTGGTTTGTCAACATTTCTGCCTAATTTTTTTGCAATTTCTAGTGCTAACATTTGGATTACAACCGCATTAGAAAACATTCTCAAGACAGTATCCTCGTTATCAATTGTTATATTAAAGTTTGGCGTAATTCTTTCGTGCGAACGTCCAATGATATAGATTGGCGGATTATAATCTTTTTTAATTTTTTCCAAATTCTTCGCCGCAGAATAAGAAACACCTGACGCTGAAACGTAAATCAACGGCATTTTATTATTTAAAACGGCAACATGACCATGCATAAATTCGCCAAGAATAATAGCAGTAACGTTCAGATAAGACGTTTCTTGAATTTTTAAAGCCGCTTCTTTTGCCAAAGCATAAGAAATTCCATCTGCGGTAATGATAAAATTCTTCTCTTTTTTTAACATGCCAGCAAGTTGGTTAATTTTTTTATTCATATCAAAAGTTTGAAGAATTACATAAGGTAAAGTTTTCAATTTTTCAATATTATCAGAAATATCTACATTATGGATTTGAGCATATTTCAAAGCCATAATATATACGCATAACATTTGAGCAGTGAAAGATTTTGTTGCGGCGATACTTTTTTCAATACCTGCATAGCAGTTCATTGTGTAATCTGCCAATTCACTCATTGAAGACTTTTCATTATTTGTAACACAAGCAATTCGCATACCCAACTGTTTTGCTCGTTTGGCAGCACGCAAAGTATCACTTGTTTCTCCCGATTGAGTAATAAATATATACAGAGTATTATTATCAGCTGGAGCTTTTGGTTTCAACAAATATTCGCTTGAATAAATCGCACGAGCAGAAATATCTGCAACTTTACCGAACAAATCTGCACCAAATCTTGCACAATGATACGAAGAACCACTTGCGACAAGAACAATTTTTTCTATATCTTCAGGTAAATCAAGCAAGATTTTTCCTTCGTTTGAAACATAATCTTCTATGATTTTACCCAAAATTACTGGTTGTTCGTGGATTTCTAAATCCATGCAAGTTTTTTTTGCAGATATAAAATTTTCCATGTCGCTCGTTTCTTTTTTTATATTAACCTAATAACTCTTTCAAAATTTCGTTTACAGCTTGAGGGTTAGCTCTACCTTTGGTTTCCTTCATTACCTGACCAACAAAGAAACCAAATAATTTATCTTTTCCGCCTCTATAAGCCTCAACCTGACTAGGATTTGCATCAATAATCTTTTGCGCAATTTCTTTAATTGCACCTGTATCAGAAATTTGGCTTAAACCTTTCTTTTCTACGATTGCCGATGCATTTTCACCATTTTCTAACATATCAATGATAATTTGTTTACCAATATTGTTTGAAATTGTTGCTTTTTCAATTAAATTAATCAATTCAACTAAGTTTTCCGGAGTTAGTTTTGAATCATCAATTGAGATTTTTTGTTCTTTTAAATAAGCTGAAACTTCGCCCATTAAAAAGTTTACAGCAACTTTAGGATTTCCACCTAATTCAAGCACTTTATCAAAAAACATTGCAAGTTCATATTGTGCAACTAAAACGCTTGCATCATATTCGCTTAAACCTAAATCCATGTATCTTTGGCGTTTTTGTTCAGGTAATTCAGGCATTGTTTTTCTAACTTTTTCAACCCATTCTCGCGAAATAACCAAAGGCATCAAATCAGGTTCTGGGAAATATCTGTAATCGTGAGCGTCTTCTTTGCCACGCATTGAACGAGTTACACCAGCATTATCGTCCCATAATCTTGTTTCTTGAACAACTTCTACGCCATCTTCAACAAGCTCAATTTGTCTGTCAATTTCATATTCTAAAGCTCTTTCTAAAGCCTTAAATGAATTTACATTCTTAATTTCAGCACGTGTACCGAATTTGTCAGAACCTTTTGGCATAATTGAGATATTTGCATCACATCTCATTGAACCTTCTTCTAAGTTTCCATCACAAACACCCATGTAACGAACGATGTTTCTTAATTCTTCCATATAAGCGCGAGCCTCTTGTGGCGAGCGCATATCTGGTTCTGATACGATTTCTAAAAGTGGAGTACCTGCTCTGTTTAAGTCAACTAAAGAGTATGATGAACCTGCTAAACCGTCTGCGCCAGCGTGAACTAATTTACCTGCATCTTCTTCTAAGTGAGCGCGAGTAATACCGATTTTCTTACCGTTTACCATTAAATAACCTTTTCCACAAATTGGTTCATCATATTGTGAAATTTGATATCCTTTTGGTAAATCTGGATAAAAATATTGTTTTCTATCAAATTTGCATTTTTCAGCAATTTCGCAATTTAGAGCCAAACCTGTTAAAATACCCATATCAACAACCGCTCTGTTTAACACAGGTAAAACCCCTGGCATACCTAAAGTAATCGGACTGATTTGTGAATTTTGTTCTTTACCAAACTCACAACCGTCTGGTGCAAATATTTTTGTATTTGTTTTTAATTGTGCGTGTACTTCTAAGCCAATTACGACTTCATATTTTTCTCTTAAATCTTCCATTTTTATCTCCTGAAGTTTTTATTTTTCTTTTCTTTTATTCTACCACAAATATTGAATTTATTACCTTTTTTCATAAACCCAAATTACATAGTCCGCATAAGACAAGGAATAACTGTTAACATATTCAAAATTTTTATTTGCAAAAGCTATGCTATCACGCATTACTTTTGAAATAATTAGCATAAACAAATTCATATTTTCATAATATTCATCAGATTTTAAATATTGCCAATTTGCATTCATTCCAGAAACCATTCCGTTTCTATACGAAATTATTATTAATTTATCGCCTTTTTTTATATCCTTCAAACGATTTTTTAAGTTTTGATTATACGTTTCAAAAATTGTATCTTCTTGAATAGATTTTTTTAAAATATTCCTTACATTTTCACGTGAAACAAAAACATCACCAAAATACATCTGATAAGATTTTTTATCCTTCAAAAGCAACATGTCATCAGCCTGAAAGTCAATAAATTTCCCTACTGGCACGTAACGCTTAATTTTATTACCAGAATATGGAATTAACACATAATCGTTATCATTAATTTTTACATAATCTCTTAGAAGCTCCGTCATTTGTACACATTCGGACTTCGGAGAAGTAAAAATATTTTGATTAAACACATAAAAATAAGTATAATTTAATAAAATCCAAACAGAAAAAATAATTATAGAGCTGGTTTTCCGAGTAAATAAAGTTAAGCCGTAACAAGCTGAACATACAAAAATCGGAAAAACAATAGTGATATATCTTACAAGACTTGCTATTAAGCCTAAAGAAGAACATATTAAAATCAAAAAAGAAAAAATTAACGATGGCAGAAAAAATAAATAAAACTTTTTATCTTTTGACAACAAACCTTTTATAACACCTAAAACACCTATCAAAACTGGAATTAAGACGAACACGACGTAATTTACAGATTTAATATTTTCCAAAAGATTTGAATAAACATTCACCGCTCCCGTCGTAATCTGTGGAATATGCTGAGAAAAAATACCTTCTAAAGTATTTAAAATAATCGCCCAACTAAATACGTAAATATCCTTCGTAAAAGAACAAATTTGATTATTAAATACCAGAATATTCATTATCATAGCTATAATTGCTGGCAAGGAAAGCAAAAACAAAATTAAAAAAATAAGAACAATTTTTTTCAAAATTTCTGGCTTTTTAACAAAAACATACACCCCTGCAACAAGTGCATACACAATAGTTAATAGCCCCGTAATACTAAATGTGTAAATAAGCATTAAATGCGAAATCAAAAATCCAATTGCATATTCTTTTTCATATTTATCAAGCATTTTTGCAAAATAAAATGCGCTTAAAAGCGCCAAAATAAAGACTAGTCCATAAAATCGAACTTCTATTGAATAATATATACAAAAACCACTCAAAGCCATTATTATAGACGCGAAATAACCCGTTGCTTTGTTAAATAAATTTTTTGCAATATAAAAAGATATAGGAATTAAAGGTAAGGTTAAAAATAACGTACACAGATGCATTGAAGTGTCGCTTTGTCCAAAAATTTTTATCCAGAAATGTAAAATTACAAAATACAAAGGCATGTGAACATCTTGTTTAAAAAGTTCGAAAACAGTTGCAAATACTGAGTTTTTAGACGCAAAATACCACGAATACAATTCATCTAGCCACAAATCGCCATAATTGTTCAACAAAATCAAACGTAAAATCAGCGCAAACAAGGTTATTGTTGAAACTAGCGCCGTTTCTCTATAATTTTCTTTTATATAATTTAAAAACTTACTCATTTCACCCTGTATTTTTACTTAAATATACCCGAAATACGTCTTTTACACAACTTTTTTATGACATTATTAACTTTATGATAAAATTATTTTATGAAAAACTTAAAAATCAGCCATTGTGCATATATTTTTTCAATATTTTTGATTATTTTAACAGGTTTATTTTTAAGAATTTACTTTTATTCTATTGAAAGACCGCTTTGGAATGATGAAGCTGCACTTGCGCTGAATATAATGGAAAGGAAATCTTTAGGATTGCTTTTACCACTAAATTTCAATCAAGTTGCACCTTTTATATTTTTATTAATCTCCAAACTAATTGGTGCTAGTTTTAATTATTCAGAACTCGCACTAAGATTTTTCCCGCTTCTCTGTTCAATTGGTACAATCCCTTTATTTTTCTATGTTTCTACAAAATTATTTAATAACAAATTGCAAATAATCACAGCAAACGTTATGTTCAATTTAAGTTTTAACATTTGCTATTTTGCTCAAGAATTAAAACAATACAGTAGCGATTTGCTTTTTACCTTAATTATTCTTGCAAGCTACTTTCTTATTACTGAAAAAACCAGTAAAAAAGCACTTCTTGCAATTAGTTTGCTTTACGCTATTTCTATAATGTTTTCATATCCTGCAATATTCCCCATTTTAACAGTATTCATTATTTATTTTTTCAAATATTTCAAGTCCGACAAAACTAAAATATTATTTTTAACACTTCCGTTTATTGGAACAATAATCCCATTTTTAGGGTATTCTTTGTTAAAATTCAACTCTAATTTTCTGCAAAACTACTGGACAGAAGGATTTCTCAACGCTAATTTATCAAACTTTTTTTATATCATTTTTTCAAATTTCTCCTTCACATTTAAACCTTTTGAAATTGCAATTACATTTTTTATTTTAGGCATAATTGTTTGTTTAAAAAATTGCAAGCAAACAAATAATTTATTACTTGTAACTCCATTATTTTTAACCCTTTTAGCGTCATATTTTCATTTTTATCCTTATTTTGGAAGAACAGGATTATTTTTATCGCCTATTCTGATTTTAATTACCATAACTGGGTTTGATATATTTAACTCCAACCAAAAACTTAAAAATACTCTGATTTCACTCTTTTTAATTTTTACAACATTGTTTTGTGGAATCTATTCTGCAAAACAAATCATTTTCAAAAACTTTAACTATGAGGATATTAAAAAGCCTTTAAACCTAGCAATAGAACAAGCTTCAAGTAAAGATATTATATATATTTCTCAAGGTAGCGCAATTACTTTTGAATACTACAAACATTATATGAATGTTAATAACAAAAATATTATTATTGAACCACCTCAAAATCAGCTACCAATCAATTATCTAAGCTATTTAGACAACCTTCCAGCGGGTAAATATTTTTACATTTTTAGTCATAACAAAAACAAACACAAAACAATTTTAAAAATTGCTAACCACCTTAAAAAGTATAATTTAAACGGATTTATCGACAAAAACGGCAACGCGCTTTTGATTTTTCAAAAATAAAAGGGACGATTTCTCATCCCTATAATATCTTTACGTGTTATTTAATGTTCTGTCAATTATAAGTTTTGTTTGTAAACTTTGCCTTCACAAGCCTGTTCAATATTTGGCGTATCAATTTCAAACACATGAACTCTTGAAGGTGCTAAATCCACCTTTAACTCGCCTTCACCAGCTTGATATTTCGATTGTTTACCATAAGCTGGTAATAGATTTTTCAACTCTTGTGTTGATTTCATTGTTGGAACTTTTACAGTTGCAGTTACATTTCTGTTAATATTTTTATTTGCTACAACCAACAAAGTTTTGCCGTCTTTGTGTCTTGCGTAAGCAATTACTTGATCATCTTTATCATTTTTCTTATCCAATTCAATGAATGACCCTTTTGTAATCAAATCTTGATGTTTATCTCTCATTTTGAAAGTTTCAGTCATAAATTTACCAATTTCAGGATTTTTTCCACCAGGTTTTCTTGACAAATTGAAAATATCTAATTTACCTCTATGAACTGTCATTTCATGGCAATCTGTTTCAGATTCTTCTGATTTTTCATGGTCATAACCGTAAACATAATAATCACCTGATTGATAGCCATCTACGTAATATGGATTTAACATAGGCAAAGTTGCTTGTAAACCTGCAGTTAAATTACAATATTCTACACCACCATGGAACATTGGCGAAATATCATCGTGAGTTGTAAATGAACCAATAATTGATTTACCTTTTTCTAATCTGTTAGACATTTCAATATTTTCTTTTACAAAGTCATTTAAGTCTTTTGCGCCTTTCCATTCGTGGAAAATATGATATTGTCCATAATATGCGTCAAAACCTGCTCTTAGAGAGTCCTCTGGTCTATCATAAGGCATATTAGCTTGTGGTGATGCATCTTCATAAGTATAAGTTTCACCTAACCAACCAAATTCAGGATCTTTTGAGTGTGAGTATGGAATAATAATATCCCAAAATTCAGTAGGTTTCGCACGAGCAACATCGGCACGAATACCGTCAATACCTAAATCAACACACATATCAACATATTTTTTATGTAAATCTAATAAATCAGGGTTTAACTCTCTTTTTGTTTCATCTGCAAACGGTTGAAACATTCTGATATCATTCCACCCTTGAGGCGTTTTTGCTTGACCATCACGTTCTTTTGCCATTAATTCTGGCTTTTGCAAGTATAAATCATAAGAAGAACAACTTGGTAAATCTAACATAACCTTAATACCGCGTTTGTGGCATTGCTTTGTAAATTCTCTTACTTGGTCTTCTGGAGAGCGTTTGTCGTTTTTATCAATCAAGTTTGGGTCAATAGCTAAAAAGTCTAATGGTGAATATATTGAACCAGCTAAACCCATTGCATGTTTTTTACCAGTTGGGTGAATTGGTAAAATATGGAAGGTGTTAAAACCTTCTGCCTGAATCTCATCTAGTCTTTCAATCGCGTTTAAAAATGTACCATGTTGTTCGTTTCCTGTAATTTTTTCATCGCCATTTTCATCTTTTGCATTAAAAGTTCTAGGAACGATTGCTAAAATTTTTGCTTCGTTATTTTGCAACATTGATTTTAAATTATTTTTATATTCAGGTTCTGCAATTTTTTTATCTGTAACTATTGCAACTTCTTTTACTGGCGCTGTTTTAACCATTGTTTTATTCATAACAGCCTGCGCATCTAGGTAATTTTTCAATGGACTTGACATATAAGCATTTGCATTACTTGTAAAGTTTGGCATTACTTTTCTTGATGCTTGTTGGTTGTTATTTTTTACATTTAAAATATTTGATTTAATTAATTGAACATTTAACATTTTCTGATTTCCTACTTAACTGCCTTACCTTTTCCGAATAAGAATTGCGCTGCGACAGTTAAACCTGTTAACACTGCACCAACTGTTCCAAAAGTATTGCCCCATTTTTTAGAGTTATACGATTGCTGAACTGTTTTTGTCATCATTTCATCAGGCGCTACACCTAATAATAAGAATTTATATTCAGAAGATGCACCCGCATCACCTGTTGTTTTGTGGTTTGGTTTTGTAAAGTAATCTGCACCACCAATTTTTGTAAATACTTCATTATTATAAGTATTGATTTGTTGTTCAATACCAGCTTTTTTCAATGCTTCTACCGTTGTTTTATCCATTTGTGAATTATACATATAATTCATAGCTTTTTGATAAAAATCGTAATCAGCAGGAATATCAACACCTTTATTTTTATCAAAGTATTTATTAACTACTTTGCCGTCTTTAATCTCTACTGCACTTGTATCTGCATTAGGATTTTGATTTCTGTTGAAATAGAACTTGATTGAATGGTCTGAAGAATGACCTTGTAATGTAGTTTGCTTAACAAGTTCTAACATTGCCTCTTTAACTTCTCTTGATGAACCGTCATTTGGAACTTCGCCTTTTGAAATTCTTCTGTAAACGTCCATAGTATTGATTAATCTTGAGAAGGAATTTCTAACACCAGAGATTCTTTCTTCAAAATAAACTTGTTTTACACGTTTTAAAGAACCTTTACCATTTACTGACAATGCAGTTAACTTGTTAGCAGTTGCTTCCATACCTTGATTATGTAATTTACCTGCATAATCATCGTAAGTTTTACCAACTAACTCTACATATTTTTTAGTGTCTTCTGGTTTAATTTTCTTATCTAATTGAGCAACTGAATTTGCAATTTCACCAATAGCTTTTTCGTATTTTGCATCATCAGATGTTACTTCTTCGATTTTATTTCTTACCAAACCTTGAACTAATTCTCGGTTGTTTCTAACTTTTTCCATTTCCTTGAAATCAATGCCTAAAGTTTTGATTAAACCTGAAGAAACAGTATTCCAGTAATTTGCAATAACAGTTTCTGGCTTATCTGCAACTTTTATTTGCGCATAATCATCAAGAACAGATGTTTTTGCCTGTAATTCGCTCATTGTTTTTGCAATTTCGCTAACTTTTTTCATTGCAGTTTCATCAAGAACTGAAGCTGAATTTGATTTTATAGCTTTATCAGCAACTAAAGAAATACCCTTTTTGATAGATTTTAAGTTTTCAGTATTCATACCTTGAGTTTTTGCTTTCGCAAGAACTAATTGTGCAACTGATGAACGGATTTCAACAGCTTCATCTTCTGAAACTTCCTTACCCATAACTTGTTTATCTTCAAAATGTTTTGTTAATTCTTCTTTTGTTGGAACTAATTTTTCAACTTGTTCTTCTGTGAATTTTTGAGCTAAAACTTTTTTAGAACCGTTGGCAATTTTTTCTGCTAAAGATTCATTAACAACAGACTTGCCGTTCATTAAGATATTCTTCATATCTTCTTGAACACCCTCAGCTGTAACTGGATCTAAACCTTTTGCTAATCTGTCAGAAATTGCTGAAACTAATTTATTATCAAGAGTTTTGCCTTTATTTTCTGCAAAAATCTTATCTAAATCTTTTTGCATATTATTATTTACACGTTTTTCAGCTTCTTTGTCAAAATTTTGAAGCATTTTATCAGCTTTTGTATTATTTACTTTTTCTAAAGCTGGGTCAATAACTTTTTCAGCCTTGTTACAAGCTAAAGCAGAGAACACAGCAGAAGCTAAACCTGCAGTTAACATCCATAAAGTATTATTTTTTGTTGCAATTTTCTTCATGTTTGCTTTTGTTAAATCGTTTCTGTCCTGAGCGTTTTTATCTACACCCATTTTATCACCGATTTTTTTCAATTGTTCATCTGAATAAACGTCCCAAGGCGTATATTGCGGATCTTGGAAGAATGGTTTTTTGCGTCCAAAACTATCTTCATACTCTTGAGTTGGGTCAAAACCATGAATAGCCTTTGCTGGTGCGCCAATAGCTAACTTTGGCCATAATTTCATTGCACCAAAGAAAGCTGCTAAACCTACAAACTCCATTAATTTTGTTTTTGGAGTAGCTTTTTGAGTTGCTAAATAACTAGCTAAAGCAACAGCGCCAACTTTCATGCCTACATCGTTTAATTTACCTAATTCATGGTCATTCGCTTTGCCTGTCAAACCATGTTTTAAGGCCTTAATATTGTATTTTGTGTCTTTCCAACTAGGAAGAATTGATGATGAAACCAATTTACCTTTTGGTGATTGAGGTTTAATGTATTGTTGAGTTTTGATACCATTAGTTGCAGTAATTGTCATATTAATCCACCACAACCTTTCTGCTATCATCAAAAATATTTTTATCTTCTAATTTTGCTGATTTTCTTGCACTTATAACTGTATTTGCAACGCCGATTACTGTTGCTAACACCGCAGAGCCGATTAATGCTTTACCTGCGTATTTTTGAAGTTTTGTAGGATTTGCTCCACCAGTCCATAAATCTTTTGCGGCTTTTACAAAATTATTACCGAATGAACGAGCCATGTTCGCAACTTTTGCAATACCTTGTCCTTTTGTTGCTGAAACAAAGAAGTTATCCCAAGGTTTTTGAACCGCTAAACCTACACCTGTTGCTGCCCATAAGTATGACGAAATACTTTTTGCAGTGTTTGAACGAACAATAATATCCTTCAAGCGAGGTTTAACCTCTTTATCTGAACTTGCTAAATTTTCACCTAAACCAAGTTTTTTAGCTATTTTATCGTAATATGCGTTTCTATTTTCTGTTGTTTTTCCGTATAATAAGTCATAGCGTGGAAATTCAACACTTTCAAATACTTTATGGTATTCTACGGATTTTGTGTTTTTATCACCTTCAAATCTTTGAAATCCTTCAACAACTTTTGCATAAGGCATTTCTGTATCAACACCTGTCATGGCTTTAACAGGAATATTTACTAATGATTTTGAAGCCTCTTTTGCAACACCATACATTGCAACGCCTAACGCCATTTTTTTGCCAATTGAACCTGCTTTTGATTGTGCAAATGGAGTAAAATATTTGTTAGCAAGGTTAAAAACAGCCATTAATGCCGCACTTCCAACTAAATATGGGACAGTACCCATTGTTAAAAATTCATAAAAATTAGCGTTTTTATCGCCCTTCAAACCTTTTACAGGATAAGTTGTAAAAGCCTTTGTTAGCTTATCACCCTGTATTTCTAATTTCGTTTTTAAATCGTTCTCTAATAGGGTATCTTTGTGATACTTCAGCTTCTGAGGCTTTTGCTCCTTTGCCTGAAAGCTCTGTTGGATTTGCGGACTTACCGAGTTAACTTTCATGAATTCTCCATGCACACACTTACCTATATTTTAACAACTCTAAAGTGAGAATTTGCTATAATTTACCTCATGCTTTTACATTTGTTTACAATTCAAGTCCTAATTATTGAGGAAAAATTTATTATCTTTTACATATCCTAAATATTCGTCTTGAAAGTATTCTTTCTCTGCATTAATTGCAGGAATATAGTAAGTTTTTAATTTATAAATCATTTCATCATTAATATCAGCAAAAGCATAATCTGTCATGATTTTAAAATCATCAATCATGTTAAACCAAACGTTTTTATCTTCTGATAAGCCTTTTTGTTCAGCGACTTCAAAAATTTCTCTTGGTAAAAATAATTTTATACCCAAGACTTCTTTCAAATAATCTTTGTAAACTTTCCAACAGCCTTCAAAAATATTTTTAAAACGTCCAAATAACTCTATTTGATAACTGATATTATCTATATTATTCTCATGATAACTAATCATTTCATCAGCATCTTGTAAAAATGATTTTAATTTTTCACCAAAATAATTGAAATATCTATACACCCATCTTGGATATTCATCAGTTCTTTTTATATCAACCTTATTTATTTCTTTTGCATCTTCATCTGCAAAATAATCAGAGCGTGAATAGATTAATTTGCTTGAAAGAATATTCCTTTGTACAAAATTAATATCATACGCTTCAGGAGAATATACATCAACAAAATCAATTCTATACGGCATTTTTAACTGATTTATCTCTTGTTTCATTTCATATACTTTTTCATGTTCAAATGTTCCTTGAATAAGTAAATCAATATCAGATGCAGGTCTTCCTTCACCTTTATATCTTGAACCATAAATTCTGACAAATTTTACTTCCTCTTTTAATTTGAAATAATCAATCATTAAATTAAAAGCAAATTCACCAATTCCAAAATATTTATCTTTCATCATTCACCATATTTTTTCTCTAAATACTCATTTATCTTTGATATCAAGATAAAATACTTATTTATAATCAACTCTAAATCTTCTTTTTCTGGAAGTTTAGTTTGAAAACGATTAACATCATACATCATATCAATCCAGCCTTGCCCGTCTTCAATAATTTCAATCGAAAAACTTTCTTTTATAACTTCTCTAGCATCGACTTGAAAGATACCTTGATATTGCATAAATTCTCTAAGCACTTTTATTGTAGCAAAAAAAAGCTTCATAAATCTTGTAACAAAAAACATGCAAAACTCAACATCAAAAACCTCTTTTTCCATAAATTCTTTTTGTTTTGATATTAAATCAATAAATTCTATATATTTAGGGTGGAAATCTCCATTAAATCGAGATTTCCACCTAATTGTTTCATTTTTCATAAGCGTGTACCATTTATTTTATTCTAAGAGAATAAATTGAAGGATTTATCAACGTTATCCTTAATCAAGGATTTGATAGATTCTTGTTCAGTCTTCAATGCAGAGTGTTCTGTATCAAGAGTTTTAAGTTGATTATCCAATTTCTTTTCTTTGTTATTAATTTTCAAAGTTTTAGCATTGTATTCAGCTTCAGCTTTTGCCAAATCAGTCTTATCCGTTACCTCTGAAATCATCGTAGATGAAGAAATTGAAGTTTGAGCATATTTACCATCTGCATTTTTCTTACCAAGGCACCAATCACCGTTACCCAAGTAAGCTTGTAGAGCTTCTGGATTATTTAACAATTTTTGATCATACGCTTTATAACCACTTGTTTCCATTTGCTTAAACAGATTTTCATAAAATTCACCGCTATATTCGCTTGTATTTGCAGTTACTGAAGCATTCTTAGCTTTTGCATCATCTAACGCAGTCTTTGCCTCAGAAACAGCTTGTTTTGCGTTTGAAACATCTTGTTTGTATATATTATACTGAGCTTGAATTTGACTCTTTTCTGCATCTGAATATACTTCCATAGGAATTTTTGCAGTTCCTGGATTTTTTAGGTGGACGGTGCCAAACGAAGAAGGTAGTTCTGTTGCAGATAGCTCTATCTTTTCAAAGCGTTTTAATTCACCTGTAGTTCCACTTGCAACTGTATTTGGCTTTCGCATAACTCTATGCATACCACTATTAGGATTAGGGGGAAGGAGAGTAGATCCATTAGGGTTTAAGTGAGCGTCTAAGGGAGCAGGTCCACTTGTTACTGTTCTCTCATATCTAGTTATTGTATCTGTATTTGGCAGCCAAGTTGAAGTTGAATTTGGAAGTTGCCAAGTGTTATCAACACCACCTCCACCACCTGCTGAGGTTGTTCCAGAACCTTTAGCACCACCTGCGCCACCAGTTGAGCCTACTCCGTCTGTTGTCGGAACTGTTCCAGAACCATTAACACCGCCTGCGCCACCTGCGCCGCCAGTTGAGCCTGCGCCATCTGTTGTCGGAACTGTTCCTGAGCCTTTAGCGCCACCAGCGCCACCTGCACCACCAGTTGAGCCTGCGCCATCTGTTGTTGGAACTTTTCCACCACCTTGAACAACATCAGTACCACTTGTATCGTTTTTTAAAACAGGTGATAATGTTACAAATTTTGTCGGAAATTTTAATGTTCCATCACTATTAACTGTTACATCTTTACTTTTTAAATAATTGTTTAAAGTTGCTTCTGCTTTATTTAATGTGCTTACAGCATTGTTATAATTAGTTTGATATGATGAAATATTTTCAGCCTGATATGAATTACCTCTTCTTCTTTCGAAAGCTGCAGCTACATCATGTGATACAACAACTTTACCATCAACCGTTTGTAAATTATAACCGCCACTCATGATACCATCTGGCGACATAATTGAATTATAAGTCAATTGACTTGTTGTTTTAGTCAATGGATCTGTAATTTGTAATCTTGTTTTATTCAAGGCTTTTGTATATGCATTCGCAACTTGTTCTGATTCGTCTGCTAAACGAATTTTTGTGTTTGAAATTTGTTGCGACTTCAATTCAATATCATTCATTCTTGACGTGATAAACAATAATCTTGCCTGTGAAGCTGACATACCCATAAGCAGACTCCTTTTTTCTTTATCTTCTACACTTATTATATCGGCACAAATTTATAATACTTTAATCGGCAAAAAGCATGAAAAACACTACTTTTCGGGGTAATCCAGTAATAGTCTAAAACATGGGACAAAAAATTCATATTTACAAATGTTTACAATTGTATATTTCGTAAAAAAAGAGGCTACCGAAACGATAACCTCTTTAAAAAGTTTGATAAAATCAAAACTATTTGATTTCAACAGTTGCACCAGCTGCTTCAAGTTGTTTCTTGATAGCTTCTGCATCTTCTTTTTTAATGTTTTCTTTAACTGGTTTTGGAGCGCCATCAACTAAATCTTTAGCTTCTTTTAAGCCTAAACCTGTGATAGCACGAACTTCTTTTAATACAGCGATTTTGTTAGCACCAGCTGAAGCTAATACAACAGTTACTTCTGCATCTGCTGCATCACCTGCGTCTGCTGCTGCAGCTGCTGGAGCTGCTGCTACTGCTACTGGAGCTGCTGCTGATACGCCGAATTTTTCTTCCATTGCTTTTACTAATTCAGCTGCTTCTAATAAAGTTAATTTTTCAATTGATTCTAAAATAGTTTCTACGTTGCTCATTTTATTTTCCTTTCATAATAAATTCTGAGTAATAACTTTGTGTTTTTGTTTTATGCACTACATAAAACTGAATTAAGCGGCTTTTTGATCCCTAACAGCTGCAACAGCACGTGTAAGTGATGCCATAACTGCGTTGATAGAACCAACAATGCCTGTTGCTGGTGAATTGATGCATCCAAGCATTTTTGCGTAAATTTCTTCTTTTGATGGAAGATCTGCCAATGCTTTTGCTTCATTTGCTGATAATAATTTACCATCTAATGCTGCTGCAACAATTTCGCCTTTTTTAGATTCTTTAATGAATTTTGCTAAAGCTTTTGCAGGGCTAACTGGATCTTCAAATCCGAAAGCGATTGCGATTGGTCCTTTTAAAGCTTCTGTTAAAACTTCATATTCTGAACCTTTTACTGCAATTTTTGCAAGTGTGTTTTTTGTTACCATGTAATCACCGCCACATTTTTGTAATTCGCGACGTATTTTTGTGATTTCTTCTACTGTCATTCCACGGTATTCAGTAACAATAGCAACTTGAGCTTTTTCAATTTTTTCTTTAATTTTTTCGATTTTTTCATCTTTAAAAGCTTTTGTTGACATGTTTTCTCCTTTTGTACTTTTTTATCGACCTATTGTGTAAGCATAAAAAAAATTTTGCCTACATAAAGCCGCAAAATTTTCCAATCAAATACTATTTAATTAAGTTTTTGACCTCGGTTAGCTCTCTTGATTTAAGCCTTTTGGCACTAACTGTCTGCGGTTTGTAAAACTATCTTATTGTAAACATGTTTTAAAATCAAGCATGTCTTTACAAATATTCAAAAAGAGGTGTTTAAAACACCTCTTGACTTATTTAGAAAAACCTATTTTCTTTAATACCTGCGACATTTCATAATCATTTAATTGACTTTCTAAAGAAGTTAATCTGCTAGATAGTTCCTTTTGTCGTTTAATTACATCGGGTTCTATTTGCATGTGTTTACCCAACGTTGATTTATTCCACCATTTAGTAAAATCTCGGATTGATTTTTTTAAAGTTGGTTGATTATATTCATCAAGTTCTAAACTAATTTCTTGTATTTGTTTTGTATATTTGTTAGCTTTTTCTGTATTACCAAACAATCGAGAACCAATATCTTTATCATATAAAGACGGGTCAAAGTTTGTTTCCTTCCTTAGTTTCATAACTTGTGCTAAATCTTCTTTTGTGCACTTTTTTTCTTTTACCAAATAATTTGCTAATTCAAGAAAAGCACCATATTCTACATCGTTTAAAGCATCGTCTTTTTTATAGCCAAAAATATTATTTGAGAAAGCATTCGGGTCTTTTTCTATTGCCGAATCCAAACAAGTTGCTAATTCCTTTAACGCTGGATTTTTTATTAATGAAATATTTATTTTTTCCATAAAACATACCTTTCATAATTATACTGAAGTTATGTTATCTTATCATGTCTTTAAAGATTATTCAAGCCTATTGTTAAAGTCATTTGTATTTTTATCGTTCAACCATTTACGCATAATATGTTGCTCGTAGCTTAGAGCAAAATGATACAACGCCTGAGTAAGTTTTTGCCCGCTTTCTGACTTTGCTACAAGCAAAAATTCATCATTTTCATTCTTTGCACATGCAATCTCCGCATGCACAACTTTTTCAACATTCGTTCTTGGTTTTCTTTCTAAAATCTCCATAACCCACGCACACAAAAGACTGCAGGTTGATTTATTTTTTATTATATCTTCGTCATGAGTTTGCAAAAATTTGGCAAATTCAGCAATAATCATCTTATCCGCCTTTTACAATAACGTACTAGTCTTTGCATTTTCTTCTCATTTACAGTATCCTCTTGAAGTTTGAAAAATCCTTCTGCAACTTCAAAATCTCTTTTTGCAGAACGATAATCCTTCAAACCCTGTTCTGCTCTTGCTTTAACTTCGTAACTTTTTGCATAATTAGGACGTAATGCTAAGGCCTTTTGTATATCTTCCAAAGCACCATTATAATCTTTTAATTTAACTTTTGCCCGCGCTCTAACTTCATAACACTTCATATATCTTGAATCAAGTTCTAAGGCTTTTGTTGTATCTTCAATAGCACCTTTTTCATCGCCTAATGCCAATTTTGCACTCGCTCTTAAACCATATCCTACTGGATTTGGTGAAATTTCTATGGACTTTGAAGCGTCATTAAAAGTTTTATGATATTCTTTTAAATAAAAATTAGCCTTTGCACGAAAAGCGTAAGCTATAAAACATTTATCGTAAAAAGAAATGGCTTTGTCAAAACATTCAACAGCATCTTTGTAGTCTTTTTCTCTTATATAAAGTTCACCAAAAACAGTGCATTCATAGGCAGAATAACATTCAACTGCCTGCGCCGAAGTTGAAAATATTAATATACAAATTATCAAAAATAACTTTTTCATAACTATTCCACCGTTGATGTTGCCAAACATGTTATATTATAAACGCATTTTTTATTCAATGCCACAATCATTGATTCAAAAGTTGAACCTGTCGTACATATATCATCAATCAGTAAAAGTGGTTTTTCTGGTTTTACATCAAATTTAACCTCAAATGCGCCCGCTAAATTCTCCATTCTTTCATGTCTTTTTAACCTGTATTGAGGCTTGGTATCCTTAATTCGCTTTATTAAATCAAAATCATATTCGTATCCTGAAAGTTTACAAAATTCCAGCGCAACAAGTTCCATGTGATTGTATTTACGTTGCTTTTGACGAGTTTTATACAAAGGAACAGGGACAACTATGAAATCTTTTTCTAATCCTAAAGATTGCCAATATTCCCACATAAATTTTGCTTGATAATACGCTAACTCTCTTTGTCTATGATATTTTAACCCTCTAATAATCCTCTGCAAAACTGTATCATAAAATCCGCATGCATAAACATCTACCTTCAAGATTTTTCTGTTAACATTTTTTGAATTAAATCTTATTTTTTCATAACACTTAGAACAAAGTTTTGCGGACTCTTTTGACCTTCCGCATACGTAACATTTTTTCTTATAAATCCAATCTAAAAGACTTAATAAAAAATTTTTCATGATAAAATATTATAGAAATAAAGGAGAAATTATGTCAATTTTAATAATGATAATTTTATTAAGTGTGTTAATTTTAGTACACGAATTAGGACACTTCCTAGCAGCAAAAATGTTTAAAATTAAAGTTAAGAAATTTGCTCTGGGGTTTCCTATTGGACCAACTTTATGGCAAAAACAAATCGGTGATACAACAGTTTTAATTCACGCATTTTTAATCGGTGGATATGTAGAATTTGAAGATGATGACAAGGATTGCGAATTACCAAAAGACTCTCCAGACAGATTTTTAAACCGACCAATCTACCAAAGAGCAATCGTAACTTCCGCTGGCGTATTTTTTAATGTTATTTGCGCATACATAATCGTGCTATTTGCGTCTTTTCATTGGGGACATTTACCTGCAAACACTTACGAAATCTATGTAAATAACATCATTGCTCCAAAAGAAGCCTCTATCTGGCAATCTGGTATTGAAAAAAATGACAAAATCATTTCAATAAATAACACAAATATTACAAATCTAAATTCAATTTTGTCAATAATTAAAAATAGCAATTCTTATGATGGATATTACAACAAATACCAAGCTAATGAAAAACTTGCTAAACTTAAAGAAATGAACTTAGCTTTTCAAACAGACGAAGTTATACCTAATGGTGTAACAGTAAAACTTCCAGAAGTTACTGATGAGGCGGCCATTTCATACTCAAAAGATGCAGAAAAAGGATTTGTCGCATACAAAAATGACGATGAAAAACTTGAAGATAAACTTATTTCACTTAGAGATGACCTAATTGCCAATAATTACAGCTATTTTACTGGTAATGAACAATACACTCTTGAAGATATTTCTAAAGCAATGTCCGACACAAGACACCCTATTTACATTAAAGTTCAAAGAAATGACAAAATTATCGACTTAAATCCTGTATATACAGACAAAGACGGCAAACTTGGAATTGAATTTGCACAAAAAAGTAATTTGGTTAAAACAAAGGGCATAAAATCGGTCGTAAAACATAGTACAATCTACCTTTGGGATAAAACTTATGATATGGTTTACGGTTTAGGCTTAATTTTCACAGGGAAAATTCCATTCAAGGATTTGCATGGTATAGTTGCGATTACAAAAGTTGGTGGCGATATCATTAGCAATAGCGGAATGTTCTATGGATTATTATTAACTGCAATAATTTCAATGGACTTGGCTATCGTAAACTTTTTACCGATACCTGCTCTTGACGGTGGACACATTTTATTCTTAATACTTGAAAAAATCAGAGGCAGAAGATTAAATGATGAAACAGTTGAAAAAATTGGAACTTTCTTCTTCTCACTACTTATTGTTCTAATGGTAGTGATAATCTTCAATGATATAGTTTGGCTAAAAGGCTAGTTTACTCTTAGCTTTCTCATTGCAAATATTCTGAATAAAAAATTAATTAAACACATCATAGATAATTAGCCAATATTGATTTCACGTAATTTTGAGTTTCTGCGTAAGGTGGAACTGTGCCGTATTTATCGACAGCTCCAGGGCCTGCATTATAAGCAGCAAGAGCTAAAATAACATTACCGTTATATTTATTTAGCATGCTTTTTAAATACTTAACGCCACCTTCAACATTTTGAACAGGATTGTAAGCATCTGTTACGCCTAAACCCTTTGCAGTTGCGGGCATTAATTGCATTAAGCCCATTGCACCACAATGAGATGTCGCATTAGGGTTAAACCCTGATTCTTGACGAACCAAAGCTCTTACAAGTTTTTCATCAACACCATGCTTTTTAGAAACTTTATCAATCATAGATAAAATTTGAGCCTTAGGTGCGTTTCTGCTAACTTCTGGGATTGATGTAGTCGCATCAGATGCTCTTAAAGCGTTAAACTTATTAGAAATACCTGTTAATAAGCCAAATTTACCGACTTTTTCTGTTGTTTCACCCTTGCTTAAAATTTTTGCTTTAACTTCTTCTGACGGTTGTTGAGGAACTAACGCACCAAAACCTGTTTTATTAGTTTGTTGAGCCTGAGAAGACTTTAAAACTTCGGCAAAAGACTTTTTATCTACTGTTTTTTCAGGTAAATTTACTTTTGGCGGATTTATATAAGACTGCAATTGCAAACTACGTTGAATAGCAGTTTGTTGACCACTTGATGATATTAAACTTTGAATCATTGGGGAAAACATATTATAAATAAACCTCGCTATTTCAATTATCGGATAAAACAGACAAAATTTTAAGGGACTAGAGTAAAAAATCCCCCGTTTGGTTTATAATTATTTTTCCTAAAAAGTCAACAAAAAAGGCTTAGTTTAATGTTCATTTACTTACAACTTGTATTTTCCCAAGATAATTCTGTACCGTTAGGACAAACTCCTTCGTTAGCTTTTAAGTAATCCATGTTTCCTGTTTCTATTACCCAAGGAGCACAAAAAGCACCTTCTATAAAACATTTGTCTTTTATTTCTTCTTCAGTCATATTAAAAAATTGAGGCTCAATAAAATCTTCCTGAGAATAAACACCAAAAATAAAATAATCTTTACCAAAAGTATTCGCACCTTTTGCGCCATCAATATCTACATAAATATTAATTCCATCAAAAGCCAAAGCTGTACCATCTGCTAATAAAAACATTTGCATATCATTATTAAATATTGTGTGAGTTTTGTCATTATATAATGCCTTGTAAGCACCTGAGAAAAAACAACCAGTACCATCAACCCCACAATTTTTTGATACTTTCATAAACTCAGTCATTCTGTTAGCAACACGAATACTCCGAGCTTTATAATCAGGCTTACCATCTTTAACATCATTAATAAACCAAGTCTTATATGGGCCATAAACCGCGATTGCTCTGCCGAAAGCATCATCTAAATTTGAATATATTTTTTTAACTTTTGCAACTTTTTCTTTGTCGCCTGTTGATTGGTTTAAGTTTGGAATCGTAAGCGCTGCAACTACGCCAATAATGCCCATTACGACAAGGGTTTCGGCGAGAGTAAAAGCGAATTTCGTGAGTCGTGAGTTGTGAGCGGATTTTGCGTAGGGCGCCGTGTGAGCAGAGCGAACCCAGCCCGAAGTAGCGAGGACTTTGCGAATGACAACGCTAGTGAAATGAGCAACTTGTCCGAGTGAAGCAATAATCCAAGACAGTTGCGAATTAACTTTACTGTCATTTGCTTGTTTATTATTTGTCGATTCACTATTCACAAGCGACAATTCACAACATTTCTTTTGTACGCTCTCAAAAAATCTTTTTATAAAATCTGGAAAAGTAGCGTTACAGCTAGTTTTACCCCCCCCCCCGAGGTTGTAATTCAGTATTCACAGTATTTTTCATACCTTTCTCCTTGTTTTTATTAATATATTTTTTATCAATTTAAGAAAAATCAACCATTTACGACTCAGAATTCACAATTTTCTGTTCTTCTTCTTGTTGTTGATGACGCACAATTAATAATTTTGTAATTCTAACACCGTCAACCTCTTTAACCTGAAGGGTTAAATTCTTCCAGTCAACAGAATCATCAAGTTTTGCAATACGTCCTAAAAGTTTTAGAACTACTCCGCCAACTGTGTCAACATCTTCTTCTTCATATTTTTCTTCATCAACACCAAAAAACTCAGCCATTTCATCAAGTCTAAGCATCGCATTAGCTTCATAAGAATTTTCACCAATTTCTTTGATGTCAACTTCTTCAACTTCGTCAAATTCATCTTGAACATCGCCAAAAATTTCTTCAAATACGTCTTCTAACGTGATAATACCTGCGGTTCCGCCGTATTCATCAAACACAATGGCCATTTGTCCTTGACATTTTTTGAACTCTAAAACAATATTATCCATTGTAATTGTTTCTGGAACAAATAAAATCGGACGTTTTAATTTTTCAATATCAAAGTTTTCACCTTTCAAAGATGAAGAATAAAGGTCTTTAACGTGAATAAAACCTATAATATGGTCGATATCTTCTTCATAAATCGGATATCTTGTATATTGATTTTCACTCGCTAATTTATTTAACTCCTCAAGCGTAATATCCTTTGGAACACAAACCATATCTGTTCTTGGAATCATTACTTCTTTTGCAGTTAAATCAGAGAATTTGAAAGCATTGTGCAACATATCCTTTTCAGTTTCATTCAAAACTCCTTCTTTAAAACTTGCATCAACAAGCATGTCTAATTCCTCTGTTGAATGCGCCAAAGAACTTTTTGGGTGAGGTATGTGCATCATTTTTAACAATAAATTTCCAAAACCATTTAACAACCAAATAAATGGGTGGAAAACAACTATAATAAAATGCATTGGTCTTGCCACAAATAAAGCCGTTGTTTCCGTATATTGTAAAGCAATTGATTTCGGAACTAATTCACCAATTGCAACGTGCAAAAACGTGATTAAAACAAAAGCAACCGAAACAGAAATCGTATGCACCGCAACACCTTGCGCTATTTGAGGTAAAAACCCAAATAAAGGCTCTATAAGATGCGCCAAGGTTGCTTCACCAACCCAACCTAAACCGATACTCGAAATTGTTACACCTAATTGAACTGCTGCAACAAATCTATCTAAATCATCTATTTGCTCCAAAGCCACATTTGCAGTAGAATTACCGTTTTTAGAAAGTTCTTCCATTTTGGTTTTGCGAACCTTCACCATTGAAAACTCAGATGCAACAAAAAAAGCATTAGACAATAATAAAAATGTAATTACAAATAAATTAAAAACCGTACTGACTGTCGAATCCATGTAAATTTTTCCTCTGTATAAATTTCATTTTATAATACATGTTAAAAAAAAGCAAATTTTTATGCTAATATTTAAAAAGTGGAGGATACATTGAGATTAGATAAATTTTTAAAGGTTTCAAGATTAATAAAAAGACGAACCGTTGCAAATGAAGTTTCCGAAACAGGTAGAGTTTTTGTAAACGGTAATCCTGCAAAACCCGCAAAACAGTTAAAAGTTGGCGATATTATTGAAATTGAATATCACAATCGAACAGTAAAAGTTAAAATTTTAATTATCCCCCAAAACAATGTTAGTATTCAAGAATCAAGCACATTATATGAAGTTATAGAGGATTAAAATGCACGAATTATTAGATTTTCACGCAATGATAGAATATTTTCAACAATTTGGAACATTAGGACTTGCCCTAAATTCCTTCATTGAAAGTTTTTTCCTTGTACCACCACCAGACTTTTTATTAATAATCATGGATTTGGCAAAACCTGAAAAAGCCTTATGGTACGCTTTTGTTTGCTCAATTGCTTCAATTTTGGGCGGTATAGTCGGATATTTAATCGGATTTATTGGCGGAAGACCTGTTTTTAACTGGATTTTCAGAAAAAATCCTAAACAGTTTGAAAAAGTTGAAGAACTTTACAATAAATATGGCTCTATCGCAGTATTTTTCGCTGGTTTTACTCCTATTCCATACAAGGTTTTCACAATTGCAAGCGGTGTTTTAAGCATGAACATTTGGAAATTCACTGTTGCCAGCTTTTTTGGCAGAGCTGGAAGATTTTTCTTAGTAAGCATCGTTTTAATGATTTTTGGCGAGTGGATTAAACAATACATTGAGCTTGTAATCCTTGCCGTTACTGCTCTAATCATTGTTTTCTTCGTTATACTTTGGCTAAAAGGTAAACATAGTATGAAAAAAGACGAGCACTTAAAAGTTCAAAACACAGAAAATACCGATGAAAAAGCTATCCACAACTTATAATTAAACTTTTTCTTTTGTAAAATCCTTTAATTTCTGATAAAGTTCAATCTCTTTATCAGAAAGGTTTTCAGGTATTTCTATATTTACAGTTACAATCATATCACCTGTTTTGCCATTTTTTGTAAGTCCTTGACCAGCAAGACGATATTTTTGGCCAGAATTAGTTTTTGGCATAATTTTCATCAAAACATTTCCATTTGCAGTCGGAACATTAATTGTTGTACCTAAAACAGCCTCTGGAGGAGTTATTGGAATTGTAAATAAAACATTCAAATCCTCATACTTGAAATTTGAGTTATTTTCAATAACAACATTCAAATACAAATCACCATTTTTCCCGCCATACATACCATGATTACCCTCTGAAGGAATTCTGATTTTTGAATTTGGTTTTACATTTGCAGGAATTTTTACGGTAATTTTTTTATGTTGAGAAATAGTCCCTAAACCGTCGCAAACAGGGCAATTCATTCCATTTGCAAATTTTCTTCCATGACAATTTTGGCATTCTTGTGTTGAAAGAATATTTACTGTTTTTGAAACTCCGCTCATAGCCTCTAACATAGTAATTACAACGTCTGTTGTAATATTATCACCATTTACTGGTCTGTGGGTTTCTTTTTTTTGTTTTTGTTGATGCTTAAATCCGTCAATAAAATCGTTCAAAATATCAGAAAAATCTTGAGAATTTGAAGTTTTTTCAGATTTTTGTTTGTTTTTATTTGCCTCTTTAATAATATCTTCTTGCTTTTGTGCTTGTCTGTATGCTTTTTGCGCCTCTTTTTGCATAGTTCTGTCAGAAGTTGATTTATTGTAATTAAAAATTCCACACAAAATATCGTAGCGCTTACGTTTTGTATCATCAGAAAGCGTTTCATAGGCTTCTGAAATTTCTTTAAATTTTTCTACACCATCTGCTCCTGCAACATCTGGGTGATATTTTCTTGCAAGTTTACGATATGCTGATTTAACCTCATCAGCAGTAGCGTCTGAACTTATCCCCAATATTTCATAATAATTCTTATGTTGCTTAGACATATTTACATAATAACGGAATTTTTCAAAAAGGCAATTGTCCTAAGATACTTTACAAAGATATTATAATATTTTTTATAATATTGATTTTAAAGCTAGTAAAATAAGAATTATTCCTGCGAAAATCTCTAAATACATCGTTGGGAATTTTTTCAAAAAGCACCCGCTTGTAAAGCCAAAAAGCGAGAATATAAAAGTCGTACAACCAATAATAATTGCAGAAAAGAATATCTTTGAAGAAGTTAAAGCAAGAGTTACACCTGCTGCGAGTGCGTCAATACTTGTCGCAATAGCAATCATAAATAAGCACGAAATAGACAAACACAGCGGAACTTCCTTATCCTTCTCAAACGCTTCTTGAATAATTTTTATACCCAAATACAAGAAAATAGAAAAGACAATCCATTTTCCGACAGGTTCTATTGTTTTATAAAAAGGTTGAGTTATAAAATACCCTATTAACGGCATTAATGCTTGTGCCATGCCTGTAAAAACCGCCAAAAATAAAGCATTTTTTACTCTATTTTCATGCATTATCAAACCATGTGCGAAGGAAACTGCGCAAGCATCTATTGATAAGGCTATTGCTAATAAAATTATACCAGCCAATGTCATTTTAAATTAACCTCAATTTCAAACAATCTTTTCCAAGGAAAACTATACTCTGCCTGAAAATCTAATCCTACAAAATTAGAAATTTTATTTTCAAATTCTTTCATATCAGGTTTTTGAGGATCTGTTAAAATTTGGCGAACATTCGCTTGATAAGCCCAATCATCAAGAAATCTAATTGTTTGCAATTTTTTAAACGCATTTTCATTATATTTTTTTGCTAAAAACTTAACTTTTGCTCCACAAATCAAGCTACCTAAAGAATTTGCGCTAGTATTCCAAGCCGAATACCCGTAAAAATCATTTCTCATTTTTGAATTTATAAATTTGTCAACAAAGGCATTATCTGCGCCATTAGCATATCTAACGTCAGCAATCATGCAATTATGTGGAATTTCAAAACTTCCACTAAACGGTTCTGTTGGGCGTTTCATAACTATTTCACCTTGTTGTTCTTTAAAATTATTCACAACAAGCGTTATATCTGCGTTTTCTTTATCCGTAACCTCGATATTCGCCAGTGATAACTGCCCTAAAACAGATTTTTCAATAGAAACATCTTCGTAATTTGAAATCAAATTTTTATATTCAGGTTCTATAAACTCAACATTAACCTTCATTTCACCATCTAAAGCTCTTGCAAAGAGAGTTAAAGGGATTTCATCTGCTCCAGTTTTCGTAAAACCACCTAATTTTTCTAATGCCTGCGCCTCTTGAACGTTAAACCCATATTCTGCACAGTCATCTTTTGAAAAAATTAACGTATTAAACAAGCCTGATTTTTGCCATTCTAAGTATAATTTATTTATCTCAAAATTTCGTTTTCTTGTGGCTAAATAATCGTCTAAAATTGCGTCTGGAATTAATCTTTCAATACAACTTTCGCAACCTAGTTTGTGAGTTTGGTAAGAATAATCAAAAATTTTTGTACCATATTTATTCCAATATTCTTTTTCTTCTTGATTAATATTATTATTAGAAATCCTCATTATACTTGAAAAAGCATAAATCTTCGCCTGTTTTTCTACTAAAATATTTTTCAATTTTTCAATTCTGTTTTTAATCTGTTCAAAATTTTCAGGACTTCTTCTTGAAGGAATTAAACCGCCATAAGCTATCGTATCAAGTGATAAAATTATTGCGTCAGTTTTCGGAATTTCTTTTAACCAACCTAAAATACCTTCAACATCTGCATTTTTCGTCAAATCACCTAACAGTTTTCTATCAGGAATAAATAGCGTCAAACTTTCATCAATTGCAGTTATATCCTTAAATAAGTTATAACAAACAGGTCTATTATCTATGGGTATCACACAAATTTTCATAACATTATTATAATAAATAATTCGTTTAATGTGTGATTTTTTACAAAAGTTAAGTATAATATAAATATGAAAAAGTTTATTTTATTTTTAATAATTTTTATACTAACCGCAAACGCAGGGTACTGCGTAATTGACGCGTCAACTGGCGAAGAAATCAAAGGTTACAAGGGCGAATTACCAGATGTTACAGAGCGCTTTCAAAAATATATTCCACAGAAAGCAAAACCACAATTCAAATCAATTGACGCGTTTAACGTTTCAAAAGGGTACAAACCAGTTCCTCGAGATAACCCGTCTTACGTAAATGTAATTTTAAAGAAAGAAAAAATTTCTGAATTTGCAAACGATATCAATAAGTTAATCCCTGTCGTAGAAAACCTTATAAATTCTATTGAAAATAAAGAAGACGAACAACTTTTTGCAGCACGTTCAAATTATCTATATGATGATGTTGAGTATTTACGCAAAAAATACATAGATGCGCCTGAAAGATTTTATCCTGCTTATGACGCATTAATAACAGTCGCAAACAGAGCTCGCGCAATTGTTTCAGTCAGAAACGAGGCAAAAGTTTATAGTGCCTATCTTCCATATCAGACAGAAGGCTATATGTATACACCTCAATACGTAAATGAACAACTAGAATACTTATGGAAAGAGTTACAACAAACAATAATGCTTATGAAAGATGTTGAGTAACCTCACTATCCAAACAAGTTAAAGTCTTTTTCAGCATGGTCTTTAATGATTGATTTAATAGACTCAACCTCTTGTTGCATTGCACTATGTTCTGTATCTAAATTCTTCATTTGTTGGTCTAATATTTTTTCTTTTCTGTTAATCTTAGCCATTTGAGCATTATATTCTGCTTCTGCCGCCGCGTCATCTGATTTATCGTATTGTTCTAAAATATTCGTTGCTGATGATATTGAAACATCTTGACCGTCTTTTACTAACGTCAAGTATCCGCTCAATAAACCCTGAATTAAGAATTGTGGATTGCTACTCAATTGATTATACAAATCAACCGAAGAACCAGACACACCTGTTGCTTCTGAACTTGCTTTTACATAATTATCATAAGCAGTCCATTCTTTTTCAGCTTGATGAACTTCTTTCACCCAATTATTATAAATAGTCTGTTGTTCTGGAGTGTAAACCGCTTCTGTTATTGTTGAACCGTCATTTGCAGAAATAGTTACAGAGTTGTATTCGTCTTTCGAATTAAACATCGCATTTGTACAAACTGTCATGTGTCGGTTTATCGCATTGTATGAACTCATACCTGAATCGTAAGTACTTTTTGGTTCACTACGCTCTTCACTTATGAATTGCGTTTTACTTGTTTTTTGATATGTCAATTTTTCAGCCAAATCATTTCTACCTGCTGACTGTAACTGAGCAATCGCTCTATCAAACGCAGGGACAACTTTTGAATTCCAATCTTCTTTTTTCTTTTTAATACTTGACCAATAATCTGTCGTAGTAACCCCCGCAGCTTTTTTCTCTACAGCCGTCATACCTTGAACATCAATCGATTTGCCACTATCAGTTTTCCAGTAATTAATATTTCTAACAGCATCAATTGTGTCATATACATAATCAAATATACCTTTTACTTCACCAGAACCCTCAGTTGTTGTGGTTTTAGTACCCAAAGGTTTTTCTAATATTGCAGGTTTTTCAATTTCTTCTGGGCGCTTACAAGTTGGTTTCGCAAGAACTGTGCCTGAATATTTGCCACTTTGTGCCATGACACCGTCGCCAGTTCTTCTGACATCATAACCAAAAGACTTAAGATTTGAATAGTTCATAGCAAGTTCATTTGTACCATCTGACATTTTTAAAGTTTGGTTATTCAATGCTTTTGTATATTTATTTGATACTTCTTCTGAATCATTAGCCAACAAAATTTTTGAATTAGCAATAGCTTGTTGTCTTAATTCAATTGAAGACAACCTTGATGTTAGTGTTAATAATCTTGCTTGTGATGCCGCTAATCCCATAAATTCATGTCCTATATACTACCTACATCATGGTTTTACGGCATTTTCGGCTTAAAACTTTAACATGTTTAACAAAACTTAACATGTTTTTCAGACAATAAAAAAAAAAGACCTGTAAATAGGTCTTTATCCAAATAAGTTAAAGTCTTTTTCAGCATGGTTTTTAATGATTGACTTAATAGACTCAACTTCTTGTTGCATTGCACTATGTTCTGTGTCTAAGTTCTTCATTTGTTGATCTAACATCTTTTCTTTTCTGTTAATCTTAGCCATTTGAGCCTTGTATTCTGCTTCTGCAGCTGCGTCATCTGATTTATCGTATTGTTCTAAAATATTTGTTGCAGATGATATTGAAACATCTTGACCGTCTTTTACTAATGTCAAATATCCGCTCAATAAACCCTGAATTAAGAATTGTGGATTTGATTTTAATTGTTGAGCCAAAGCCTGCGCTTGAGGATTTGAAGAACTTCCAGAAACACTTCCAGAAGCACTTCCAGAAGCACCTGCAGAAGCACCTCCGCCACCTGCTCCGCCTACTGAAGATGTGCCGTCTTGAGTATTAAGCTTAGCTTTTTCTAGCTTATCCAAATAACTATCATATTCGTCCCATTGTTTTTTAAGATTAACCGCTTCATCATATGCTTGACATTTTCTTTGATAATCTTCATTTGCGGCTTTATTTTTTGCTGGTAAGCTATTATTATATGTATCTACATCTTTTGATAAAGAACTCTTTACATCATAGAATTTAGAGTACAAAGCATTAATGTTATTTGCTGAATAATATGAAGCATTGTTTTTAGTTGTATACACAATGCCAACCTTTGAAACTTCTGCTTTAAAGGCATTAATTTTTGATGCATTTGCAGAAAATGCACCTACTTTATTTGCAATAACTGCTAATTGTGATGCTTGAGAAGGCAATGTCGAACCTCTTGTCGTCATCCATTTCCCATAGTCATTCGTACCATTAAGTATACTTAAAGAGTCTGCCATTGCTACTGAATCAAAAACAACATTTTCATAAACCGTTTTTATTGGAGGATTAAGTTGAGTTGAAGAAGGTCTCGGTTGACTTGGCTTTTGTACAACTGGAATTGATAATACATCCCCTGAAGAAAAGACTTTTTCAGAAGATTTAGTATAAGAAGTTTCACCTGCCATCAAACCATCACCAGTTCTCTTAACATCGTAACCAAAGGATTTTAAATTGTCATAAGTCATAGGTATTTCATTTGTACCGTCTGACATTTTTAAAGTTTGGTTATTCAAAGCCTTTGTATATTTATTTGATACTTCTTCTGAATCATTAGCCAACAAAATTTTTGAGTTAGCAATAGCTTGTTGTCTTAATTCAATTGAAGACAACCTTGATGTTAGTGTTAATAATCTTGCTTGTGATGCCGCTAATCCCATAAATTCATGTCCTATACTACCTTACATCATGATTTTACGGCAATTTTCAGAATATCTTTAACTCTTTGTTACAAACCTTAACAATTAATTACTATGGTAAATATTTTGTCCAGTGCTCATCTAAATTTTTAATGAATTTATGCGCGTTCAAGACGTCATCTTTTGATATTGGCGGTAAATCTTCCAACATTCTTAACTCTGTCTTTTCTTCTTCAAAATCTTTTACTGACAAATCTTCTACGCCCAAAAATGCTACCCCAAAAGTTTTTCCGCAATGTATGCAGTTTAAACGTATTACAAGCATAGCTTCTTCTTGACGTAAAACTTCAATTGATTCTTCCCCAAAATCTGATTTACATCTTGAACAACATAAATTCTTAAACATTACATTTAGTTTATTATCCATCTTGCTAATAGTATAACACCCAAATAGATTGTTTAAAAATTGCCCACATGTGGAATATTATTATTAGATTTACAGGAGCCCCTATATGTTTACACTTACAATTGCCATTCTCGGTTTTGTTGTATACGCCGCCTGCGTAATAATCCCGAGCATTTTAGATGAATTAGTAAATTCACATTGACATATTTTGTGATAAAATTCTTGTATGGAAGAATTTAAGCACTACACAGTAATGAAAAATGAAGCCGTTGACGCATTAAACTGCAAAGATGGTTTGATTTATGTTGATGCTACTCTTGGTGGCGGTGGACATAGTGAACTTATTTTACAACGCATTCAGCCTAACGGAAGATTAATTTCTTTCGATATTGATGATGATGCGATAAATTTTGCAAAAAATAGACTAAAAGATTACAAAAACTTAACAATTGTAAAAAACTCATACACAAATATTAAGAAAGTTTTACAAGATTTAAAAATTGATAAAATAACAGGCGGAATTCTTTTTGATTTGGGCGCTTCGTACCATCAGCTTACAAAACAAGAACGTGGATTTTCTTTTTCAAAAGACGCTCCTTTAGACATGAGATTTAATAAAGACGCTGATTTTAGCGCATACGATGTCGTAAACTCCTATAATGACGCGGATTTGGTACGAATTTTTAGCGAATACGGAGAAGAACATTTTTCTAAACGTATTGCACATGCCATTATAGCCAAAAGGCATGCCAAACCTATTAAAACCACCTGTGAACTAGCACAAATAATCAAGGAAGCAGTACCACCTCAAAAAAGCCGTATTCACCCTGCTACAAGAGTGTTTCAGGCAATTAGAATTGAAGTAAACAATGAACTTAAAAATATTAAAAATACATTGAATGATGTGTTGGATTTATTAGATTATGGTGCTATAATAAGTGTAATAAGTTTTCATTCACTTGAAGACAGAATAGTAAAAGAGCAATTCAAGTACCATTCAGCAAAGTGCCATTGCCCCAAAGAGCAATTAATTTGCACTTGTGAACCTCCAGTTCTTGAGTTGATAAACAAAAAACCAATCTGTGCTAGTGAAAAAGAACTAAACGAAAACCCGCCTTCTCGAAGTGCAAAACTTAGAGTTGCAAAGTTCATTAAAAAATAAACTGCGGGAAATGTGTATTTATAATCTAAGGGTAGGAAATAAAAGTTGCAACAAGAATTGCTACATTTAACATATAATGAGTTTAATGAACTAGAAACCTATGAGTTTGAACTTCCTCAAGATACGGTAATCGAAGGCATTTTTGAACCAGAGGACGACGAAAAACAAATGGCTATCAGAAGATTGAACTTTACTTTATGCATTATTTTAGCAGTTTTCATTGCTGTTACAACCGTAAGTTATTATTTTGCAACTGCTAATGAAATGACCTTGAATAACCTAAGCAGAGAAACAACTGTTTTTAACGACGAAAATACTGAGTTAGAAAATCAATTAGACAAATTAAAATCGTTTAATAATGTTGATAAATCAATGCAAAAAAATAATTTACTATCTAAAGCTAAACAAGTTATAGAAGTTGAAGAAGTTGCTTCTGCAAATACAACTAAAAAGGCTTTGAACGACAAAAAAGTTTTCAGCTGGGCTATTGGTTATTAATTACCTTAAAAAATCTTTAACAATGGCTCATTTCGCAATCCTTATGATAAAATTATTATAAGGTAGTTATGGTTGAAAAAATAAAATTGAAAAAAGAAGAACAAATAAAAAGTTTTGACAAAAGTCTTGTTTGTTGGCAAGTGTTGTTTGCTCTTTTTGCAATCGGTTTAATTATACATTTATTTTTTATACAAGTTATTGATTTAAAAAAATTAAGATTAAAGGCAAAAAAACAGAGAAGCGCACAATCATTTGTTTTACGAGGCGATATTTATGACAGAAATGGCATAAAACTTGCGTCAGACAAAGTTTTATTTGACGTATATGCAAGAACTCCAGACTATGAACATACCCCAGAAGAACTTGCTAATATGTTAGCGCCAATTTTAAAAATTTCAAAATATCAACTTGTTCAAAAACTTCGCAGAAACGATATCATGATTTCCTTAAAAAAAGGAATTGATAGACAAACCAGAGATGAAATTGCAAAATTACATTTAAGAGAAATACCTCTTGATAAAAAAAGTATCCGAGTTTATCCTCAAGGCGCTCTTGCAGCACACGTTTTAGGATATTACAACTTTGATGCGGATATTTCTGCAGGAGTTGAATCAACCGCAAAAGATAAACTTGAATTAGTTGAAGACAATGTTCAAATCGAAAAAACCCCAAAAGGCGATATTATATACGATTTTGGAACAGACCCTCTTGCTACAACAAAACCAATGAAAGGCAAAAATGTAACATTAACAATTGATACAGCTATTCAACACGTATGCGAACAGGAACTTTATAAAATGGTCTTAAAAACAAAGGCTTTAAGAGGTACAGTAATTGTTACAAACCCAAGAACTGGCGAAATTTTAGCTTATGCAGTTTATCCATATTATGATCCAAATAACTTCAAAACTGCGACTTTTAACCAAATTAAAAACTGGCCATTAACTGACGTATTCCCTCCAGGGTCAACATTTAAAGTTCTTACAGTAGCTTCAGCTATGGAGTTAGGAAAAATAAATGCAAATTCAAAAATTAATGATACTGGTAAAATTAAAGTTGGTTGGTGGGATATTGAAAACTATGACTATAAAAAACGCCCAAACCCTGGTATGATTTCGTTAGAATACTTATTTGAACACTCAAGTAACGTAGGTTCTGTAAAAGTTGCACAAACAATGACCTCAAAAGAGTTCTATGATATTCTAAAAAAACTCGGAATTGGTGCAAAAACAGGAATTGACCTTCCTGGAGAATCAAGAGGTATTATGAAACAAGCAAACAAATGGGATACCTCAGACCACGCATCAATGGGTTATGGATACGGTGCATCTGTTACTGCTATTCAAATGATTAACGCCGTTTCAGCCCTAGCAAATAATGGTGTAATTATAACTCCGCATGTTATAAAATATACGCAAGAAGAAGCTGTAAATAAGATTCATTACAAACAAGTATTAAAACCAGAAACGGCAAAAGCTGTAACTCAAATTTTAACAAACAGTATCAATAACGGTAAATCTCAAATAAAAATGGATAAATACAACATTGCGGCAAAAACAGGTACTTCAAAAAAACCTAAAGAAGACGGTAGTGGTTACACAAACAAATACTACACTTCTATTGTTGGATATTTACCTGCCTCAGACCCTCAAGTTTTAATCTACGTAATGGTTGACTCCGCACAAGGTGCAAATGTTTGGGGTAGTACGGTTGCAGCGCCTGTATTCAAAGAAATTTCTTCACAAGTTGCAAGAATTTTAAATTTAAAACCTGATAAAAACGTAACAAGCAATAATGAAAATAATTTAACTTAGGAGTAGAATAAAGATGGAATTAGATAAATTAATAGAAAATTTAGACTGCGAGAAATATAATTACGCAAACGTAGAAATAACAGGCTTGTCATACAATTCAAAAACAACAGACACAGGAAACATCTTTATTTGCTTGGTTGGTGAAAATACTGACGGACACAATTACGTAAAATCAGCCGAAGAAAATGGCGCAGTTGCTCTTGTTGTTGAACACAAAGTCAATTCAAGCTTACCACAAATTATTGTAAAATCGACAAGAAAACAAATTGCAGATATTGCTGATGCATTTTACGGTTCACCATCGAAAAGTATTAATTTAATTGGGATTACAGGCACAAACGGTAAAACTACTGTAACACATTTAATTCAAAAAATATTTGAAAAAAATTCTAAAAGGTGCGCTCTGATTGGAACATTGGGATATAAATTAAACTCAAACGACTTTTACAGAGAAGCAAAACACACAACTCCGCAAGCACCTGAATTACAAAGACTTTTACGCCAAATTAAATTTGAAAACCATATTGATAATGTTGCCATGGAAGTTAGTTCTCACTCGCTAGAACAAAGACGCGTCGGCAATTGCGACTTCAAGGGTGCTGTTTTAACAAACCTAACTCAAGACCACTTAGATTATCACATCACAATGGAAAATTATTTCAAAGCGAAAGCTATTCTTTTTGAAAACCTAAAAGACGGCGATTTTGCAGTAATTAACGCCGATGACGAATATGCTCAAAAGTTTATAGAAATTATTCCAAAAGGAGTTAAAATTCTAACTTACGGCATCAAAAATAATGCTGATATAATGGCTAAAGATATTGATTTTACAACAGAAGGAGCTAAATTTACGCTAAAAACTTCGAATAACGAATTTGCAGTATCTTTACACATGAACGGAATGTTCAGTATTTATAATGTTTTGGCAGCGGTAACAACTGCTACAACTCAAGGTATTGAAGCAATTGATGCAGTAAAAGCGTTAGAAGACGTAAGAGGCGTTGCTGGCAGATTTGAAATTGTTCACAAAAAACCAATGGTTATCGTAGATTACGCGCACACTCCAGATGGTTTAGAAAATGTTCTAAAAGCAGCTAGAGAAATTACTCCTCAAAATGGAAAATTAATTTGCTTATTCGGTTGCGGTGGCGATAGAGATGCAACAAAACGTCCAAAAATGGGTGCAATTGCTGAAAAATTATCAGACAAAGTTATTGTAACAAGCGATAATCCTAGAAGTGAAGACCCTGAACAAATTATCTCAGACATTATGACAGGATTTCAATCTGTTGACACAGACAGGGTAATTGTTGAAATCGACCGAGCAAAAGCTATCGAATTAACTAAAACACTAAGCGGAGAAAATGATGTTGTTTTAATCGCTGGAAAAGGACACGAAGATTATCAAATTCTAAAAGATAAAACAATCCACTTCGACGATAGAGAAGAAGCTAAAAAGGTATTTGGATAAAAATGTTTAAGCAAAATACAAAAAAAAGTAAATTGATTATTGAACAACATTTTCATGGCGCTTATGGGGTAGATTTTGCTAATTGTACAGTAAAAGAAGTTTTAAACTTGTCAAAAACTCTACTCTACCACGGTATTGGAGGGTTTTTCCCAACATTAGCAACCGACACAGTTGAAAACATTAAACAACAAATCGAAGTTTTCAAAAAGGCAAGTAAAAAACAAACTCCTCAAATGTCTAAAATTCTTGGAGTTCACCTAGAAGGAATTTTCTTAAACCCAGAAAAAAAAGGTATTCACGACGAAAGTCTATTTTTAAAACCAACTATTGAAAACTTTAAATTAATAGAAGACGATTTCATTAAAATAGTTACACTTGCACCAGAATTAGACAAAAATTTTGAATTATCAAATTACCTAAAAGAAAAAGGAATAAAAGTTCAAGCTGGACACTGCACAGGTGGCGATTTAAGCGCTTGCAACGGTGTAACCCATCTATTCAACGCTATGAGCCCAATTACTCATAGAACCTCATCAACAGCTCTTTCTGGACTTATAAATGATGAAATTTATACTGAAATAATCGCAGATGGAATTCACTTCAATGATGACACTTTAGAATTAATTTTAAAATCAAAACCTTTTGAAAAAATTATTTTAATTAGTGATTGCCTGCCAATTACAAATAGTGATAAAACCGAAATGCAATTTTGCAACAAAACGATTTACTACGACGGCAAAAAAGCTACGGATAAAAATGGAACGCTAGCAGGTAGCACAAATCTAATTGATAATATAATCCAAAGACTATTGAAAAAAAATATTGATGCATTTAAATTAATTGAAAATACTCACAAATATCACAACATAGAACTCGACGGTCAAATTTTATGGAACGAAAATAACCAAATTCTTTCAATAGAAAAAGACGGACATGTTCTTTACAGGAAAGACTATTTAATATAAATATAAAGGCAAAAAAATGAATAACTCTCCAAGAAAAATAGAAGGCGCATCAAACCCAAACATAAAACCTAACACAATAGATTTAACTAAAAAATACTACACTATATTTTTTAGTATATTAATAATTTCTTTTTTCGCAATTTATTGGCTATGCAATTTCACAAAATTAAGAGAAATGTTTCAAGTCATTGCGCTTTCTGCTCTTTCAATAGCTTTGGCAGAATATTTTACAAGAAGATTTTTAAAATTATAGATTTAATTTGTAAACAAAAAGGCGCGGAGCTTTGCCCCGCGCCTTTTTGTTTATTTTATATTATTTTTCTAATTTTTTCATTGTAGGGAACGCGATTACATCACGGATTGTTTGAGAATCAGTTAACAACATAACTAAACGGTCAATTCCCATACCCATACCACCAGTTGGAGGCATACCGTATTCTAGTGCTTCAATGAAGTCCTCGTCAATTTCCATAGCTTCTTCATCACCATTTGCTTTTGCTAAAGCTTGATCTTCAAATCTTGCTCTTTGGTCGATTGGATCAGTTAATTCAGAAAATGCATTACAGATTTCCCAGCCATTTACACGAGTTTCAAAACGTTCTGTCAAGCGCTTATTATCTCTATGAACCTTCGCCAAAGGTGAAATATCTCTTGGATAATCAATAATATGCGTAGGTTGAATTAAAGAAGGTTCGATTTTTTCTTCAAACACTTTTTCAATTACTTTTCCCCAAGTATCAGTATCTTCTACTTCTACATGGATTGATTTTGCCAAATTTCTAGCTTCTTCATCAGAGAAACATTCGTTAAAATCAATACCTGTTGCGTCTTTTACTGAACCTAACATAGTTTTTCTATCCCAAGGCGGAGTTAAATCAATTTCATTTTCGCCATATTTAATTTTTGTTGTGCCAAGAACTTCTTGAGCAACAAAAGCTACCATATTTTCAGTTAAAGTCATCATATCATTATAATCTGCATAAGCCTGATATAACTCAATCATAGTAAATTCTGGATTATGTCTTGTGTCAATACCTTCATTTCTGAAGCATTTTCCGATTTCAAAAACTTTTTCTGAAACACCGCCCACAATTAAGCGTTTTAAATATAATTCAAGAGCAATTCTTAAAGTCATATCCATATCTAAAGCATTGTGATGAGTAAAGAAAGGTCTTGCTGAAGCACCTGATGCAACAGTTTGTAAAATAGGAGTTTCGACTTCTAAGAAACCTTGTTTTCCTAAAAATTCTCTAATTTTAGAAATAATTTTACTTCTTTTTCTAAAAGTATCTCTAGTTTCTTCATTTACTATTAAATCAACATATCTTTGTCTGTATTTTGTTTCAACATCAGTTAAACCATGGAATTTTTCAGGTAATGGAAGTAAAGATTTACATAAAACAGTATATTCAGTACATTTCAAAGAAAGTTCACCACGAGGAGTTCTTCTGATAGTACCTTTAATTCCAATAATATCTCCAATATCAACAAGTTTTAACATTTTAAATTTTTCATCACCTAAATTTTGTTTATGTGAAAAAATTTGAATTTTGCCAGTTTCGTCCATCAAATCCATAAACATGCCAGTATTTCTCATCGCCATAACACGACCAGCCACAGCATATTCATCTTCTGTTTCTTCGCCAGCAGGAAGGTCTTTATATTTTTCTTGCAAATCCAAAGCTGTTGCCGTTTTATCATATTTATATGGATACGGGTTAATACCTTTATCGGCAAAATCCGTCAACTTTTGGACTCTTGCTTGTCTGATGTTTTCTTTTGGAGAAATAGTTTCTTTGTTTTTGTTTTCTTCTTGTGTCATTTTTCTTCCTTTTATTCTTATAATTATTATTATTAAATACTAAAATGGTTTAGCCATAGGAATTGGAGCTAATTTAGGCTCTGGTTCTGATTGCGGAACTTCAATTTTAACTGGTTTTACTTCAACTTTTGGCGCAACCACATTATTTACTTCGTTTTTAACCTTTGAACCTGTATTTTGAGGTTTCCATAAAGGAGCTTTAACAGGTTGTTCTATTTCATCGTTAATTGCTGATTGAACTTCATTATGCGCAGTATCGGCTTCATTTGAAGCTTCTTCTTTATCAAAAGTTTTTTGAGCGGATTCAGGAGAAATAAGAATTGGACTACCCTTCATTCTGAATGATTTCAAATTAATTGGAGGATAATCGAAATCTTTTGCGCCATAAGGTGCAGTTGCAACTCTCATAACATCTTTCCAAATAAGCGCTGGAACAGTACCACCTGTAAGATTACCCATTTTTGTATTGTCATCATTACCAACCCAAACACCAGTTACAACATCAGGAGTATATCCGAAGAAAGTTGCGTCTTTTGAATCATCTGTTGTACCTGTTTTAACTGCGGCAGGTTTTCCAATATTTGCGGCAACACCAGTACCACTTTGGATAACTGTTTTCATCATTGCTGTCATTGTTGCTGCCGTTTCAATTGCCATAACCTTGGTTGATTTAGCTTTTGGAGCAGTATAAATAATTTTTCCGCGAGAAGTTTCAATACTTTCTACCGCATAAGGTTCTACTTTATAACCGCCATTTGAAAATACACCAAAGGCTTTTGTCATTTCAAATAATTTAACGCCGTTTGAACCTAAAGCAATCGTGTAATCGTATTCCAAAGGAGTTGTAATCCCCATTACTCGAACTAACTGAATAACAGGACGTATACCAACATATTCAATTAATCTAGCCGCACAAACATTTGATGAAACCATCAAAGCTGTATATAACGGAATTTCACCCCTGTATTTATTACCGTAATTTCGAGGCGCCCAATTACCAATTTTAACAGGCATATCTTGAATCATATCATTCGGGCTTAAACCTTTTTCAATTGCCGCAGCATAAACAAAAGGTTTAAACGATGATCCAGGAGGTCTAACCGCCTGAGTAACACGGTCATATTGTGATTTTGTATAATCTTTACCACCAGCATAAGCTAAAATTTTTCCGTTTGTAGTATTAAACGAAAATACTGCAGCTTGTTGTTTATCGCCAGTTAAACCCCAGCCATTCATGTTTTTTAGAATTGCTTCATTTGTTGCAACCTGAGTTTTATAATCAAGTGTTGTTACAATTTTATAACCACCTTGTGAAATATCTGTTTCATCAAAACCTAATTTTTCTAATTCATTCATTACATAATCACAAAAATATGGTGCTTTGTTAAATGTATATAATTGAGGCATTGAACTTAAAACAATTTTTTCGTTTTTTGCTGATTTATACTGGTCTTTTGTAATATAACGCATTTTATACATACGTTTTAAAACCTGATTTCTGCGTTGTTGAGCCTTTTTAATATCATTAAATGGCGAATACACAGACGGCGCTTGAGGTAAACCTGCAATAAGAGCAATTTCTGCTAAGGACAATTCATTAATATGTTTATTAAAATAAATTTGAGCAGCACCTTCAACACCGTAAGCGCCAGAACCCAGATAAACATTATTCAAATACATTTCAAGAATTTTGTCTTTAGAAATTGTTTTTTCAATTCTTGCAGCAATAATAAATTCTTTTATCTTACGGTTAAAAGTTTTTTCATTTGACAAGAATAAAATTCTTGATAACTGTTGCGTAATCGTACTTGCACCCTGAACAACATGACCTGCCATAACATTTGCAACAATCGAACGAGCTAAACCAACCAAATCATAACCGTCATGATGATAGAAATTTTTATCCTCTGTTGCGATAATAGCTTGAATTAAAGTATCAGGAATTTCTTCTAATTCAACCTTCTTAAACGTATAAGCAGTGAAAGTCTTAATAATTTCACCATCTGAAGAATAAAATTTTGTAATAATATTAGGTTTAAATTCTTCCAGATTATTAATTGGAGGTAAAGAACCCAAATAAAGTTTAAACGAAACTACGCCAGCAAAAACAACTGCGATAGAAATACTAATAAAATAAGCAATTGTAGAGCGTAACTTTTGATTTTTTGCTTTTTTAATTTGTTTAGGAACTATAAAATTATACATTTTCGCCTTGCCTTAAATAATTATTTATCTATAATATAATTATTGTATAAAAAATAAAATTGTAAACACATGTTAGACTTTATTGTATCAATTATCAACGAAATTCGCTCATATTTTGTCCCAGAAAGATTAACTTACGAAATTACCGGAGAGTGCAAAAAGTGCGGTAAATGTTGTAATTATATGTATAGTATTGATGAATATACAGAACAAGAATTCAAATTTATGCAAATAATTTTTCCTGCCTACAAAAGATTTTATATAAAAGGTAAGGACGAAGACGGCAAACTAATTTTCGCGTGCAAATACGTTTCAGAAGACGGACTTTGTACAGTTTATGAAAAAAGATTACCAATGTGCAGAAAATATCCCGCAAAAAGAATAAAATTTTATGCAAAAATGCCAGATGGTTGCGGATATACAGTTCACAAAAAAGATTTTAAGGATTATTTGAAATAATTTGCACTATACGGAAAAATAATCTATAATTTTATAAAACAGTTATTAAAAATAGGTGGAACGTGAAAATTTCAAAATATATATTAGTTTTAGGATTAATTTTATTAGGCTTTAATTTTACTAAGGCCTTCGCAACAGAGCCAATCTTAAATGTAATTTTACCTTCAAGTAGATTTTACGATATTCCTGAAGATTACTGGGCATACACAGAAATTAAAGAATTATCTCAAAAAGGAATTATTGCTGGATATCCAGACAACAAATTTAAACCTGAAGCACCAATTTCAAGAGAAGAATTTGCCACAATTGCAGTAAAAGCCTTAAAATTAAACGATGCAGAGGTTTTAGACCCACTTGTTTTTGATGATTTTTTTGTTGGAGATTGGGCTTGGGATAACGTTCAAAACGCATACTATTTTGGGCTATTAACTCCGCCAAGAGCGACAAAAGACGGATATTACTTCTTTAACCCAGAAGATAACATTATAAGAGCCCACGCAATTACAATCGCAGTAAATGCTCTAAAAACTCAGCCAATAACAACAAAAAAAGCAAAAGCCGTTTTGGAATACGCATATCCTGATTTTTATAAATTACCAGATTGGTTTATTATACCTGCAGGAAAAGCACAAATTTTCGACATGATAGTAACTGACCCGAGAAAACCAAAATTAATCAACTACGATAAACCAATTACCCGCGCAGAAACGGCAGTATTAATTTACAACATGATGGAAGAAGCAAAAACAAATCCTAACGAAAAAATTAAAAAAGCAATGACAAAAAAAGTTACCGCAAACGGCCATATACTTGTAGATGCATACCTTGAAGACGAAACTATTGCAGTAATTCCGAAGGGTACAATCTTACCGTTAGTTATAACTGGCAAATTAACTTCTCAAAAAGCGTCAGAGGGTGAAAAATACACAGCTCTTGTACCTAAAAACTTTATTCATGGAAATAAATATTTACTACTTTCAAGTGGTACAAAATTTTACGGACACGTAAAAAAGGTTAAAAAAGGGCGTTTTTTAATCAGGAATGGAGTTTTAACCCTTGAAAATGATAATATTGAAGTTTTCAAACAACCAATAATGCATCTTGAAGGACTCGCAGACATTAAAACAGAAAAAAGTAATTCTCGTTTCAGAAAAATCTTCAAAGGTGAAAAACTTTCTGTTGACAGAGGTCAATTTGTAAACCTTCAATTAAAGCAAGATATAAGAATAGACGTAACAACAGGCAAACTAATCAGAACTCCAAATTTATAAAATATCCTCTAAATAAATGATGCCCATTTACAGTGTTAGTTTTATGCTATATACGGGTACTAGTATATACCCAAAGGGACTTTTAGGGGAATGACGAACGCACTAAATTCTACAACAACAGAATTATTCAATCAATATGAATGGTTTAATCAAGCATTCAAGATGCCTGTGCAAGCGGCATCTGATGATTTTTTAGCTGGCGGAATTGAATTTAAACTTGCATCAGTCAGCAAAAATATGAACGCCCTATTTCAAGAAGATAGCTATTTTGTAACTAAAATCAAGGTAGATAATTTTAACGAAGTTTATATCCGTTGTTCAGATAAAGCAGTAAGAACAATTCTTGAAAGAAGTTTAGGTCCTAGCAAAAGACCTTTTGACATAAATAAAATTACAGAACTAGAAGCAAAATTAATTACTGCTTACAACGATAATTTATATAACTTTGTAAGTTCAGCGTTTACGCCAAGCACACAACCTCTAAAAAAGGTTGATATTACACACTTGACTTTTTTAATCAAAGACCCCGAAACAAACCTTGGCGGAAAGATTATCTTTAGTTTTCCAAGCCAACTTGTAAACGCACAAAACATAGTTTCGCAAGAGGAAAAATTCACTTACGACTTTTTCTCAAATAGTCTTGTTGACGTAAATATTTTAATCGGTACAACAGAATTTACGGTAAAAGATTTAAAAAGTCTTGAACCAGAAGACATCATTGTTCTTGAAAACAGTAACATTCAGACAATGCACTTGAGATATGGGGCTTATAACAAGGATTTTAGAATAACCCCAAACCCAGCATTAATAATTTCAGTAGACAATAGCGAAGGAGAAGATATGGCTACAAACATGCCACCAGAAAATCTTTGGGATAGCATTCAAGTAGAAATGGGTGCAGAATTTGACAAAGTTAAAATTTCTTTAGGCGAACTTAAAAATATTGAACAAGGACTTGTTGTAGATATTGGTTCTGTTTATCAAAATAACATTACGTTAAAAGTTGAAGAAAAAACTATCGCAATTGGCGAATTAGTTATTGTAAACGATAGATATGGCGTAAAAATCAACAAAATTTTTGCTGAACCAAAACCTCAACAAGAAGAAGTTACTGAAGAATATCCACAAGAACAAATGCCTCTTGGAGAAGAAATACCTCAAGAGCATCAAGAAATTGGCGAAGAAATGCCAACAGGTTATGATGAAATGCCTCCACAAGAAGACGTTCAAGGCGATGAAGACTTCGATTACAGCGATTTTGAACTTGAAGACGAGGATATTTAGCTTTAATAGAAAAATAAGGACAAAACATGGGACATTATTTAGTAAATTTTGCAATATACACAATGGCAATGATAGGTTTAATCTGCTTTGCACTAGTTGTATATAAAAAATTTTCACTTGGTACAATAACCACCAAACGTAAAGGAATTTTAAAAATTGAAGACGCACTTGGACTTTCTCCAAGAAAAACATTATACATAATTAAAGCAGGCGAAGAAAGATTTTTAATTTCTGCTGACATCGACAGAACAAATTTAATTTCAAAATTAAACCTAAAAGATACAACCACCTCGACTCTTGATGATATAGATAAAATAAATCTTACAGCACAAGGGATAGAATATTAAAGATAAGAAGGAAGAATATGACAGACGTTTTTAAAGACATAAATCCAGTTATACAAATGCTTTTGGTAATGGCAATGTTTTCAATTTTGCCATTTGCATTTGCGTGTATGACAAGTTTTTTGAGATTTATCATCGTATTTTCAATGTTAAAAACTGCAATGGGTACACAAAGCGTTCCACCATCAATGGTAATCATCGGTTTATCAATGATTTTAACCTTTTATACCATGGGACCAGTATTCCAACAATGTTATGAACAAGGTCAAGCGCCTTACAAGCAAACAAAAAACTTAATTGTAGCGATTGAAGAAGGTTCTAAACCATTAAAAGAATTTATGTTGAAACAAACAAGAGAAACTGATTTAGCTTTCTTTATTGAGCTTTCGGGAAATGATAGACCAGAAAGTCCTGATGAAATCACAATTTGGCAAGTTGCACCAGCATACATCATAAGTGAATTGAAAACAGCTTTTGAAATTGGTTTCATCGTATTCGTACCATTTATTGTACTTGACTTGGTTGTAGCAAACATCTTGTTAGCACTAGGTATGTTTATGTTATCGCCAACAATTATTTCTTTGCCGTTCAAATTACTTGTATTTATTGCAGTTGACGGCTGGGCATTGATAGTTCAGGGTCTTGTACAAAGTTACAACTAAAAAAGAAGATTAAAAGAGGTAAAAACTATGGAAATGTTAATGGAATATATGGCAAGAGGATTTGTCGTAATGCTTTCAATCTCAATGCCTTGCGTATTAGTTGCCGCAGGTATCGGTTTAGTTGTAGGTATTTTGCAAGCGGTAACACAAGTTCAAGAACAAACAATTGCAGCAGCACCAAAAATTCTTGCAGTATTCTTAGTAATTGTCATTGGTGGAGTTGGTTTTGTTAGAATTTTAACAAACCTATTTACAGATGGAATGGCTATTGCATTCAATGTTGTACCTAAAAATGACAGCTACGTTTTGCCACCAGACTACTACAAATACACACGACCTTTTGCAAAAGAAATGCAAGACAATATAAAACCTAGAGATAAAGACGCTTTCAAGAAAATGACAGAAGGTAAACCTAGCAGTCTTGGAAAAGCCGTAAGAGAACGCCAAAGATACGACAGAGCAAGCGGTCAAATGCAACCTAAGACTGACTTTATGGAAACACAAAAAATCATGCAAAATTACAACAGTGGCAGGTAAAATTTAGTAAATGGAAAGCTTTATCATACAACTTAACTCACTAATTCCAGGGTTCATTGAAAATATGAGCGGTGGATTGGTGATTTTTGCAAGAATGATGGGCTTTGTAAGATTTGCACCTGTTTTAAACAGAAAAGAATTTCCAACTCTCGTAAAAGTAGGACTGGCTTTTCTTTTAACAATAATTTTTGTACTACTTCTACAGCCTAAAAGTATTCCGGCAAACGGAGATATTTTACTTGCAATAATCTTAAATGTAGCAGTTGGTGCAATGATTGGCTATATGGCTCAATTAATCCTTGCCGCGGTTGAAGCTGGCGGGGATATGATTAATATGCAAATGGGTTTATCTTCAGCTATGGTACTTGACCCAACCACATCAAGTCAGGTTTCACTACTTGGTAAATTTTTCGGAATATTTGGAATAATTTTATTCTTAAAAATAGGCGGAGCATATTGGTTATTTCAGGCTTTTGCAAAAAGTTTCGAGATTTTTCCGATTTATGCAACCTCAATTCCACTTGACAGAATTGTTAATTTGGATTATTTAATAAGCATGTCCTCAAATGTATTGTATATGGGGTTACAAATTGCTTCTCCTGTACTTTTGGCAACTTTAGGACAAGATATTATTCTTGGTGTAATTTCAAAAACTGCACCGCAAGTTAACGTTTTCCAATTATCGTTCCTGTTTAAACCAGTTTTTGGCGCAGCAATTTTAATTTGGATTTTACCTATGCTTGTAAATGTTATTAATGACTATTTTATGACTTTTTCTCACATACTTTAATAATATATTAAAGTTTTTTAATTTATCAAAAAAGATTTGGTTATTTTTTGTGTTTGAAGTACAATTTTAATGTACTTAAATGTACGTAAACACTACATTTGTAGCACTTAAAACAAATTACGACATTTAATTAGTAGGCTGGATAATAACTAATAAGGAGGTTTATTTATGCCAGGAAAGACAATAACAGTTGATGGTAACTACGCTGCAGCGCACGTTGCGTATGCATTAAGCGAAGTATCAGCAATTTACCCAATTACTCCTTCATCTACAATGGGTGAATGGGTTGATGAATGGGCATCACAACACAAAAAAAACATTTGGGGTAAAGAAGTAAGAGTTGCAGAAATGCAATCAGAAGCAGGTGCTGCAGGTGCAGTACATGGTTCACTAGCAGCAGGTGCTTTAACTTCAACTTACACAGCATCTCAGGGTTTACTATTAATGATACCTGTAATGCACAAGGTAGCAGGGGAAATGATTCCTCACGTAATTCACGTTTCAGCTCGTGCATTAGCAGCTCAATCATTAGCAATCTTCGGTGATCACACAGACGTTATGGGTTGCAGAAACACAGGTTATGCAATGTTAGCTGCAAACTCAGTTCAAGAAGAAATGGATATGGCTTTAGTTGCTCACTTAGCTACTTACAAAGCAAAAGTTCCATTCTTACAATTCTTTGATGGTTTCAGAACTTCTCACGAAGTTCACAAAATTGAAGAAATTTCTTACGAAGATATTGCTTCATTAGTAGAACCTCAATATATTGAAGAATTCAGACAAAGAGCTTTAAAACCAGAAGCTCCAGTTTGTAAAGTTGGTGCACAAAACACTGACGTATATTTCCAAGGTCGTGAAACAGTTAACAAATACTATGACGCAGTTCCTGACATTGTTCAAGAATACATGGACAAAGTTGCAAAAGTTACAGGTCGTCAATACCACCCATTCGATTACGTTGGTGCACCTGATGCAACAGACGTTATCGTAGCTATTGGTTCTGGTTGTGAAACTATTGAAGAAACAATTGATTACTTAAATGCAACTAAAGGCACAAAATACGGTTTAGTTAAAGTTAGATTATACAGACCTTTCGACGTTAAGAGATTTAACGAAGCTCTACCTAAATCAGTTAAGAGAATTGCTGTTTTAGACAGAACTAAAGAACCTGGTTCAATCGGTGAACCTTTATACTTAGATGTAGTTGCTTCATTAGAAAACAAAGACATCAGAGTTATCGGCGGTCGTTATGGTTTATCTTCTAAAGAATTTACACCATCAATGGTTTACGCTATCTACAAACACTCAGAAGCTAACGGCTTCCATGGTTTCACAGTAGGTATTGAAGATGATGTTACAAACAAATCATTAAAAGTTGAAGAACACATCGTTACAGAACCAGAAGGTACTACAAATTGTATGTTCTGGGGCTTAGGCTCAGACGGTACTGTTGGTGCTAACAAAAACTCAATCAAAATTATTGGTCAATATACAGACAAAGATGCTCAAGCATACTTTGCTTATGACTCTAAAAAATCATTTGGTGTTACAGTATCTCACTTGAGATTTGGCGACAAACCAATTAAATCAACATACTTAATTACCGCTCCTGACTTTGTATCTTGCTCAGCTCACGCATACATCGGCAGATACGACTTATTAAAAGGTATTAAAGAAGGCGGTACATTCTTATTAAATTCTCCATACTCTAAAGATGAAGCATTTGCTCACCTAACAAGAGATATGCAAGAAACTATTATCAATAAGAAAATCAAATTCTACAATGTTGATGCTGAAAAATTAATTCAAGAACAACCTGGATTACGTGGCAAAGGTGCTAACACAGTAATGATGGTAGCTTACTTCAAAGTTTCAGGTATTATTCCATTTGAACAAGCACTTGAAGGTATGAAAGAAATGACTAAGAAAACCTTCAAGAAAAAAGGCGACGATATTGTAAATATGAACTTAGCTTTAATTGACGCAGCAGTTAACGCTTGTGAAGAAGTAACAATTCCAGCTTCACTTGATGGCGTTGCACATGCTGAAGATGTTAAATTAATTCCAGATAACGCTGATGAATTTGCTAAGAAAATTATTGAACCATCAATGCGCCAAAAAGGTGATGACATTCCTGTTTCAGCTATGTCTAACGACGGCGTAATTCCAACAGGCACAGCTTGTTTAGAAAAACGTGCTATCGCACCAAGAGTTCCTCATTGGAATAGCGAAGCATGTTTACAATGTGGTATTTGCGCTTCAGCATGTCCTCACGCTGCAATTAGAACTAAATTAATTGAAGCAAAAGATATGGAAAATGCTCCAGCATCATTCAATGCAGTTGATGCAAAACCAAATGCTAACGGCGAAAAATTCAAAGTTCAAGTTTACTGCAAAGATTGTACAGGTTGCGGTGTTTGCTTAGACCAATGTCCAGTAAACCAAAGAAAACCAGAAGCTCCAGCTTTATCTTGGTCAACAATTGAAGTTGAAGACGCAGCAGGTGAAGAAGAAAACGAAAAATTCTTCGATGCAACTCCTGATAACGTAATGGGTAAAAATACAACAAAAACTGTTAAAGGTGCAATGTTGAGAAAACCATTATTTGAATTCTCAGGTGCTTGTGCAGGTTGTGGTGAAACACCATACGTTAAATTAGTTTCACAATTATTCGGTGAAAACTCAATCGTTGCTAACGCAACAGGCTGTTCTTCAATCTACTCTGGTACATTCCCAACAATTCCTTACACAACAGGAAAAGATGGCAGAGGTCCAGCTTGGGCTAACTCATTATTCGAAGACAATGCTGAATTTGGTTTCGGTATGAGATTGGCAGTAGATGCTAACAGAAGCACTTTAAAAACTTACGTTGAAAAAGTTCTTGAAAAAGAAGACGCTCCACAAGACTTAAAAGACGCTTTACAAAATGCTATGAGCCATTGGGATAACTCAAAAACTCCAGAAGCATTTGAAGCTCAAAAAGCAGCAAAAGTTGTTATCGAAAAATACGCTAAAGAATGTGGTTGCGATACAATCAAGAAAATTCAGGAATTAGAAGACTACTTCACAGATAAATCTGTATGGATTATCGGTGGTGATGGTTGGGCTAACGACATCGGATACGGCGGTATCGACCACGTATTAGCTCAAAACAAAAACGTAAACATCTTAGTTCTTGATACTGAAGTTTACTCTAACACTGGTGGTCAAGCATCTAAATCAACACCAACAGGTGCAGTTGCTAAGTTTGCTACTGGTGGTAAACCAACATACAAGAAAAACATGGGCTTGATGAGTATGTCTTATGGTTATGTATATGTTGCATCAGTTGCTCTAGGTGCAGACAGAGGTCAAACTCTTAAAGCATTCCAAGAAGCTGAAGCATACGATGGACCATCTATCATCTTTGCTTACGCTCCTTGTATCGCACACGGTATTGATATGAGTAAAACTCAAACAGAACAAAAACGTGCAGTTGAAGCTGGTTACTTCCCATTATACAGATATAACCCAGCTAACCCTGAACAACCGTTCACTTGGGACGCAAAAGAACCAACTGGCGATTATGAAGAATTCATCAAATCTGAAGGTCGTTATAAATCATTGATGAAAACGAACCCAGAACACGCTGAAGCTCTTTATAATCAAGCGGCTAAAGACGCTGCAAAACGAATGGCTGTATATAAATCAGTTGGCGAATTAATGAAATAATTAATAAATATTTCATAACAAAAAAGCCCGAAGTTTTTCAAACTTCGGGCTTTTTATTATTTATTCCATATAACCAAACAGGGCGGATTTGATAAAATCAAATCCGCCCTGTTTGGTTAATAATTAAAAAATTTATCTTGAAGGTTTATAAACTTCTTTACCGCTTTTTACATAAGATTCAAGAACTTTTTCACCTTCTTCAACCTCAATACTACCTTCAACAGTAATACCACGATTTAAAAATTCTTCATGCCAGTTTGGTTTAAATCCTTCATCAAACCCTGTAATTTCTTCAACTCGACTTGAAGGAACACCATAATAAACATGCTTAATGCCCGACCACATAATCGCACCAACGCACATAATACAAGGTTCTGCATTTACGTAAATTGATAAATTGTATGGAGCTAAATCGTAAGTATTTAAAACCTTACAAGTTGCTCTTACGGCATTAACCTCTGCATGATACACAGGACATTTATCTTCAACAACTGAATTTGCTGCCTCTGCAACAAGATTACCTTTTTCATCATATACACTTGCGAAGAAAGGACCTTTGCCACTTTCGATAGCTTTTGCTGTTTTTTTATGAACATCTAAAATTCTTTGTTTATCTAATTCTGTAACTGTCATTTTACACTCCTTATGCAAGTTCTGCTAATGCTTTTTCTGCTTCTTCATCATTTGGAGCTTTACCATGCCAGCCAGCTTGGTTTTCCATAAATGAAACTCCTTTACCTTTTGTTGTATGAGCGATAATTGCAGTTGGCTTATCTGAATTATTATTTTTAGCATTTGTAAGAGCTTCATAAACTTCTTCTAAATTATGACCGTCAATTTCAACTACATTCCAGTTGAAAGCTCTTAATTTATCAGCTAATGGTTCTAACGCTTTAACTTTTTCAACATCGCCGTCAATTTGCAACATATTTCTGTCGATAATTGCAGTAATATTGTTCAATTTTAAGTGTGGAGCGTGCATAAATGCTTCCCAACAAGAACCTTCTTGTAATTCGCCGTCGCCAAGATATACGAACACGTGTGCAGGATTTTTGTCTAATTTAAGTCCCATAGCCATACCAACACCCATTGATAAACCTTGACCTAAAGAACCTGTTGCAACTTCAACCCCTGGAAGATGAGTATTTGGGTGTCCTTGAAGGCGTGAGCCAAAAATACGGAAAGTCATCAATTCTTCTTGAGGGAAGAAACCTTTTTGAGATAATACTGAATAAAGAATTGCAGAAGCATGACCTTTTGATAAAACAAATCTATCACGTTTAGCAAAATCAGCTGATTTATCCCAAGCTGGATCTACATTCATAATTTTTTGATAAAGTGTTGTTAAAATTTCAACTGCAGAAAATGCGCCACCGATATGCCCAGATTTAGCATTATTAGCCATTTTAATAACATTACGTCTGTTTTGTTTGCACATTTCTTGTAATTGTTCGATTTCTTTTTGATCTAGCATTTTATAATACCTCTTTCTTTGTTATTTTTTCTATAATTACATTATACACAAAAATCGGTAAAGTCGGAAATATTCTTTTAAATCTTTCCGGCTGTTTAATTGTCCTATACAACCATTCTAACCCTAATTTTTGCCAAAGTTCAGGTGCTCTTTGAACTTCACCTGCCCAAACATCAAAACTTCCGCCAATACCTATCATCAAAGTTGAAGGAAGTATTGATTTTAATTCATATATAAATTCTTCTTGCATAGGAGCTCCCAAAGCCACAAGCAATAGTTTTGGAGAAGAATTTTTAATCCCGTCGATAACTTCTTGTTTACAATCTTTAAAATATCCGTCGTGTTTATAAACAATATTCAATTCTGGCATTTCTTGTTTTAAATTTTCATAAGCCTTTTCAATAACATGTGGTTTTGCACCAACAAGAGCAACTGGAATATTATTTTTTTGTGCATTTTCTAATAAAGAATGTGCAAATCCAATACCCGTAAGTCTTTGTACATCAATACCCTTAATTTTAAAACCGATTTTAATACCAATGCCATCAGGAATAACCAATTCTGCCTCATCAAGAATTTTTGCAAAATCCTCATGTTTATTGGCATATTCCATAATTTCAGGATTAATTGTTACGATATGAGAGCTTTTTGCAGAATCTATTAAAGAATTTGCATAATTCAAAGCCTCTGCTTCATTGAACAAATCAATTTTATACCCTAATAACTTTTTAATTTTTCTATCCATAGTAACATTATAGCAAAAAACACTTGAAAAAAAACCAGTTTAGTTATATATTTTAACTATTAAAAAAGAAAGGAGATTTTTATTATGAAAAAAACATTAATCGTAGCATGCGCATTAGGCTTGGCTTTAACAACAGCAACAGCAACAGCAACAGCAGCAACAGTAACAAAACAAGTTAAAGGTGGTTCAGTAACTGTAACAACTCAAAAAGGTTCAAAAGCTGATAACGCTTTAAATAAAGCAAACAAGGCTCAACAAGATTACAACAAAGCAAAATCTGACTACAACAAAGCTAAAGCTGCTAACACTCCAGAAGCTAGGGCTAAAGCTAAACAACAAGCAAAAGCAAAAGCTAAAGCTGACGCAAAAGCTAAAGCTAACAAAAAAATTAACAAATACACTGAAAAGAAAGGTGTTAGCGTAAAAATTAAATAGGATTATAATAAAAATCCAATTATCACATATTAAAGCCCGCGATTTCAAAGAAATCGCGGGCTTATTTTATTTTTTAAATTTTATACATTTCTTGATTTTCTTACAATACTTGCCAAATTTGCGTAAAGTTCTTTATTCTGAGCGGATTCGTCGATATTTGCAGCCTCGCTTATATAAGCTAAAGCGTCTTCATTTCTACCTAGTTTTTGGTAAAATTCACTCATTTGAACATAATACATAGCATTATTTACATCTAGCGAAATAGCTTTCTTCATTGATTCAATAGCGAAATTTACATCTCCTTGTTCAAATAATGCTAAAGCATTATAAAAATATCCTTGAGCATTGTTTGAATCTAATTCAATAATTTTTTGTGCGGAGTCAAAAGCACCTTCAAAATCTTTTATTTTAATATAATTTTTTGCCTGCAAAATGTAACCCTCAACATAACTTGGGTTATCTTCAACTATTTTCTCAATAACTTCTTGAGCTTCACCGTAAGATTTATTTTCAATCAATAAGTTTGCATATTCTGTTTGATTTACAAGCATAGGTTCTTCATTAACAACCTTTTCCATTAATTTACATGCCTGCTCAATCTGAGATAAATCTACACAAATTTGCGACAAGGCACGCATTGCAAAAAGGTTTTGTGGATTATTTTTAACAATTTTATCTAATGTAACCTTTGCACTAACTGGATCACCAGTTTTAGATGAAATTAAGGCTTTTAAAATAATAGCGGAATCGTAATTTGGATTAATTTTTAAAATATTATTTAGCTCAGATAAAGACTTCTCATATTCAGAATTAATAAAATAAGAATATGCCTGAGTATAACGATATTCACAATTTTCAGGAGCTAAACAAATTGCAATATTCATATATTTTACAGATTCTTCAAGCCAGCCATTTAGATAATAAGCATTACCCAAATTATAAGCATATTGCGGGTTTTGAGGTTCTAACTTGTTTGCTTTTTGTAAATAATTTATTGCCTCTTCATTCTTACCTTCATCAAGTTTAAATAAACCCAAATAGTTCATTATAACTGGATTTTCTGTTTCATCTTTATATTTTAAGAATAATTCTTTTGATTTTTCAAAATTATTGTTTAAGTAATAAACTTCCGCTAATAAAATATCACTTCGCTTATCGTCTTTTTTCAAATCAGAAGCTTTTTCCAAATATTCTATCGCCTTTTCGTAATCTTTATTTTGATAATGTGCAACCGCAAATTGATAATAAATTTCTTCATCAAACTCAAATTCAAATTTTTTATTTTCTATCTCTTTTACAGTTTCAAAATCATTAATTTTATTCAAAATTTCAAGCCTAATAGCTAAATTTTCTTTTGTTTGATTTATATTAAAAATTTTCACCGCAGCTTTTTGTGCCTCAATATAATTCCCATCATTCATATATATTTTTTTCATTAATTTCAAACAGTCAATATGAAGTGGATTTAATTCAAGAGTTTTTTCGATATAATTTATTGCCCTTTGATTATTTTCCAACAAATAATATAATTCTGCCAACTGTGATAAAATTTCGATATTGTTATTTTCAATTGTCAATGCTTTGTATAACATTTCAATTGCAGGTTTATAAAACCCTTGTCTTTTTAAATCAAAAGATTTTGTAATATATTCTAACACTTCTTTATTTGCCATTTTTAAATATTCCTTTTTTCTTTTTTTGAGATTTCACTAGTTCTTCCTGATTATTATCATTAATAATAATCAAAACTTCGTCTTCACCTGCCATTTTAAGGTTATTTCTGGCAATAGCTTCCAAGCTGGCAGTTGATGAAAATTCTTTAATTTCTCTTTTCAACTTTTTGTTTTTAGCCTCAGCATCATCTCTAATTTTCTTAATTTGAACAATTTTTGTATGATAAGAAATTGTTTTAGTAATGTTTAAAATTGCGCTAAAACCAATCTGGATAAGACAAATCAGCAAAACAATAGTAAGAAAAGAATAATAGACATTTACCTGCGTTTTATGCTTTTTATTCTTGTCTTTCGCCTTATTTCTTACAGAATCCAAACTCGTAATTTTCGCACTTGGCGTTTTACGTTTTGCTTTCTTTTTATTTTTAGCTGAAATTTTATCTTTATCCATGTTATACCTTTGTTTAATTCTAATACAATAAACTCATACAAACAAGTTAAAATTTAAACTTCGTAGAAAACGAAAATTGATAATATTGATTGCCAGTTTTGTAGTAAGTTGTTTGCCCCATTCCAGCCTCAAAAGAAAGATTTTCTCTAGTATTATGAATTTTTGGACTATATTGTAAAATAATTTCATTTTTATGACGTTCATAAGAAGGATTTGCCTTAAATGAATCAATTAACACAAAACCTTTACCTAATTTAATTTCAGGGGTAAGATAAACACTCCCCATTTGACGTCCAGAACTTGTATATGCATCTTTGCCTAACGCAGTAGTCAACCCTATAAATCTATTATCATATCTTGCGAACATTTTTGTTCTGTATTCTAACTGGGCATTATCCAAATCCGTACCAAAAGTTGTACCAAACTTAAAATTATCATTAATTTTACATTCCAACGTTCCAAAAGACGGTTCAATCAAGTATTCATCTACTTTTGGCGTTATGTAATGTTTTTCTTGCTCTATTATAGAAAATAAATCTTTTTCTTTTAAAACAGATTTTGACGCGAATTTTTTAGGCTTATCAATTTTCACTTTTAAAGTTTCATCTTCATCTAAAAATAAAGTCCCATGCGGATTATATTCAACTCTACCTTTAAATTTATAGTTTTCGTCATTCAATAAACCTTTAGGAACTTCTGTTTCAACTTTTACTTTTTCTTGTTTTGGCGCTTCTAATGGCGCAAATTCAACAGCATAAGCCGTATTTGCAAATAATAATATACACAATATTAGCAAGAATCTACTCATATCAGTATTTTAAAACAATTTTTCTAATGTTTCAATAACATGAAGTTTTATTTCATATTTGTGATATACTTTATTTAGAAATGAGGGATTATGTTTAGCACAGAAATCATATACGAAGTTGTTACATTTTCAATAGGCGATACAAAAGCTGGTACAAAAATGGGAAAACTTCAACTCAAAAACCCAGAAGATAATTCTACATTAAATTGCATACTTTGGGAAGAAACACTAAACAGACTAGATGCAAAATTATTCAGATGTGGAAATAAACTTAGAATAATTTCAGGTAGTTTTAATGAAAAATTTAACAACTGCTTAGTTTCTGCGCTTGAATTAATTGAAGAAGCAGAAACAGGCTTAACAAAAGAACAAACTGATTTTTATTATACAGGCGTTTTATCTTTTGTAGAAATGATTTCAGATGAAAAATTAAAAAACTTTTTAAAAAATTATATCAAAGAACGAGAACAAGAATTACGAGTAGCTCCTGCGGCTAAAATGATGCACCATAACTACATTGGCGGATTACTTGTTCATACCTATGAATGTTTAGAAATTGCTGAAAAAATTGCGAACACAGTATTTCAAAAAATTGATTTAGATAGCTTATATGCGGCTTGTATTATGCACGATATGGGCAAAATTTATGAATATACTGTTGATACAGAAACTGGTCTTATAGATTATAACGAAGAATTTAGAAAAGACTGGATAACCCACTCACAATATGGATATTGTACTTGTATGACAAACGGATTTAAAAAAGTTGCAAAAATGGTTGCCGCACATCATGGTAGAGCCGAATGGGGCGCAATTATTGATTTAGGCGAAAAAGATTTAGAACCATATGTTTATCTGGTTCACCATATTGATGATTTATCAGCAAAACTAGGTAAAATTAATGTAACAATGTTAAAATAGGTAAGTATGAAAGTAAGTTATAAAGTTCCAGCTACAACTGCAAATTTAGGTCCAGGCTTTGATAGCCTTGGTTTGGCTTTGCCAATTTACAATATTATTACAATTGAAGAAACAGTTATGCCTAGCACTACTGGTATTGAAATCAACGTCATGCAAGATATTGAAAATTCAGAACTATTGGAATTAAACAATATTCCAGAAGATAAGGATAATATTGTCTATAAAGCAGTAGAAATGCTATATAACCTAGTTGGACAAGATGCGACTCAATTAAAAATCAATATTCGAGCAAATATTCCTATTGCAAAAGGCTTGGGTAGCTCCGCATCAGTAATTGTTGGGGGCTTAATGGCAGCAAATGAACTTTTAGGTTTTCCAGCAGATGAAGCCGCTCTTTTATCAATAGCAACAGAGGCAGAAGGACACCCTGATAATGTTGTACCCGCTATTTTGGGGGGAGTTGTAATGTCCTCAATGGAAGATGATGGCTCTGTTATTTACAGAAAATTAGATTGGCCAGAAGATTGGCATATAACTGTTTGTATTCCTGATTTTGAACTTGCAACAAACATTTCTCGTTCAGTTTTGCCAGAAAGCTATTCTCTTGATGATGCAAAATTTAATGCAAGAAAATACGCAATGCTTGTTCATGCAATTGATACACAAGATGCAAAACTTATGAAATCTTCTCTTGAAGACAGATTACATCAACCTTACAGAGAAAAATTAATCCCAGGATTTAAAGAAATTAAAGAAGCCTTTAAACATAACGATAATGTTTTAGGCACAGTTATTAGCGGTGCAGGCCCTGCAATTATCGTTATTTCGCACAAAAATAATATTGAAGAAATCCAAAATACAGTAAAAGGAATTTGGGATAACCTAAATATTCACTCAGAAATCAAAACCTTGATGATTGAAAAATCTGGTACATCTAAAATTGAATAGGAAATCTTTTTAAAAATTCCGCCCCAAATAACAATGTTCCTATAATTGCGCTGAATATACTTGCAACAATTACAGCACCAGCCGCAATATCTTTTGCCATACCGACAAGTTTTGAATATTTATTGTGAAAAACCGCATCTAAACCAAATTCTAAACTTGTGTTAATAAATTCAGCAACCATAACATTGGAAATTGCAATTACTAAAATACAAACTCTTGTTACACTCATTTTTAACAAAAGCGCAAATAAAATTACTAAAAATGCAATAAAGAAATGAATTTTTATATTACGTTCAGATTTAACTGAAAGCCTAACTCCACGACCAGCATTTTTAAACGTATGAAACAAATTTTGAGATTTAAATTTAGACATTTTTATCCTTTATTTTGTTCAAAGCTAATTTTTGAGCTTCCACAATGAAATTATAATCTTCTTCCGTTTGATGATCAAATCCTAACAGATGCATTATGCCATGTGCAATAAGAAAACAAAGTTCTTCTTCCTTTGTAACCCCTTTTTCCTGAGCACTTTGAGTTATTTTATCAAGCGCCAAAATAATTTCACCTAAATTAATTTCATTATCAAAAATAAATCTTTCCTCTGGCGCAGTATCAGCAAATATAGCAAACGTAATTATATCTGCAACATAGTCTTTATCTCGATATTCCTTGTTAATTTGATGAGTTTTTTCTCCATTACAATAAAGAATATCAAACGAAATTGTATCAAACTCTTGATTACACAAACAAGAATTTTCAAAAATATCTGTACGCGCAATATAATATTCCAAAACCGAACGCGCAATATTAATCAACTTTGCTTGATTTACGTTCCAGTCAGGATAAATATTTTCACTAAAAATATTTATTGTTGGCTTAATCATTTTTACCGTTTTCTAACTTTCTAACTTTATCTTCCATTTCTTTGTCCATGATATGCATTTGGTTTGGAAGAATTACCTTTGAATTATTAAATTCTTCTGCAATATTTTCATGATATTTAATTCTGTCGTGTTGATTACCTCTTAAAATACGGCTGAAAGTTGCAGAAATAGTTTTCAAATCAGCAAGCGTTAAAGGACATTCAGACAATTGGTCATCATTAATTCTTTCATCAATAATTTTATTAATAATTGAATCAATTTCTTCTGTTGTAGTAGCATTCATAGCTCTTGCGGCAGCTTCAACAGCGTCTGCAATCATAAGAATTGCAGCTTCTTTTGTCTTTGGTTTTGGACCAGGATATCTAAATTGGTCTTTTTTAACATTTTCCGCGCCTTCTTCCTGAATAGCCTGATTATAAAAATAACTAACTAAACCTTCTCCATGATGTTGTAAAATAAAATCATAGATAATTGGTGGCAACTTATATTCATTTTTCGCAATATCAACACCATCTTTAGTGTGAGAAGTTACAACCATTTTACTTAATCTTGAGTTTAATTTTTTATGAGGATTTTCAATACCAAACGAAGATTGATTTTCAACAAAAAAGAATGGACGTTTTAACTTACCTATATCATGATAATACGCGCCAACCTTTGCCAAAATTGGATTTGCACCAATAGCCTCAGCTGCTGCTTCGCATAAATTTGCAACCATAAGACTATGGTGATAAGTTCCAGGAGCTTCCATTTGTAAACGTTTTAGAACAGGTTGATTATGGTCTGCAAGTTCAGCCAAACCGTAAGGAGTAACTATCTTAAAAGCATTTTCCAACAACGGTAATATACCTAAAACAATCATACTGCTAACAACACCGTTTATAAACACAAACAAAGCATCGCGAACAATTAAAACATTTTCAATATCAATCAAGAATTTTTCAAGCATATAAATACTTGCAACGAACATTGCACCTGCGCATGCGATATAAAGACCTGAACGAATTAAATCCACTCGTCTTGTAAAATTAACCTGTGCCATAAACATTGATGCAACCATATTTAACAAGGTAAACGAAGACATAAACTCAATATCATAATGCATACCCAAAGTTACAAGACACAATATTAAAGTCGAAGAAATAAATGCAATTCGCGGATTTGTAAAAATAGAAACAATCATAACAAATGCAGGAAACGGCAATATATATGGCGAAAAACCCGTTGGCAGAGATACTGTTAATAGCGCCAAAAATATTGACACCGCCGAAATAATCAACATTTGATTTCTGCTTATATTGTTTTTTTCAAATATATTTTTATACATTAAAAATGCAATCGTTGAAAATGCGACAATTAAGAAAATTCCCAATAAACCATTAAAATTCAATTCAACTAAGTTATACCCAGCTTGTCTTAGAGCATCTCTTTTTAACTTAGTAACAGGTTCACCTTCAAATAAGATTTTTTCGCCTTTTTCAAAAGTTACTTCATAAGGTTTTACTGCATTTTGAGCATTTTTTCTTGCAATCTCTGTTGCAAACTCATCAACTACCAAATTTGGTACTAAAACCTGTTCCAAAAGCGCTGATATTACAGTTATTTGACTTCTTGAAACATCATTAGCAACATGTTTTTTAATGATTTGTTTTAAAAATTGTTTATCGAAATCTTTTTCGCTGATACCTGCGTTCAAAACATTAATAAGAGTCAATTTAGACTTATCAAACAGAGTTTTCAAATCATCTTCAGGAGTTTTCAGTAAATATGTAATAACAAAATTTCGTTTAATATCATCAGAATCAAACAAAAGCCCTAATTCTTCTCGCTTTGTAGTTTCTGGCGTATCTTTTTGACGAATTTTTAAAATTGAATTTTGTAAATATGACAAATTGTTTTTAATAAAATCATCTTCTGTAACAGTTAAAATTGGCTCAACTCTTTGAGCGACTTCTTTTTTATGTTGTTCTGTACGTTTTGTATCTTCAACGATAATAGTTTTTTCCGCAATAACATCACGTCTGCTGATACCATTTTCCACAATTCTTTGAAATAAAAAGTTCTGAGAAGCAATAATAACTGTCATTACCAATGTAAAAACAAAAAATGCCGAAACTTCAATAAATTTTGAAGAAGTTACAAAATCTACAAACGGTTGCGGTAATTTAATTTTAGTCATATTTATATACCTTTTATAAAAATCAAATTAATATAACTATTTTATTACATACTTAAAATTTTGCAAATATTCTATCGACGTATTTTAAGTAATCTTGCGCGCTAAAGCATTCATTTATTTCATCAATTGAAAGTTTTTCTCTGACAATATCATCTCTCAATAAATTCTCTTTAAAACTCAAATCGTTATCAATAGCGTTTAGCGCATTTTTCTGAACAATTTCATAAGCCTGTTCTCGCGTCAACCCTTTTTCTGTAAGTTTTAATAAAACCTTTTGTGAATAAATAATTCCGCCGAACAAGTTCGTATTTTTTTCCATGTTTTTTTCATGTACAACCAGATTTTGCACAACAGAATTAAAACGATTTAACATAAAGTCAACCAAAATCGTGCTATCAGGGAAAATAATTCTTTCTGCTGAACTATGTGAAATATCTCTTTCATGCCAAAGTACAACGTTTTGCATTGCGACTTGTGAATTTGCTCTAACTACCCGCGCAAGCCCGCAAAGATTTTCACACAAAACAGGATTTCGCTTATGAGGCATAGCCGAAGACCCTTTTTGATGCTTAGAAAAACCTTCCTGTACCTCGAAAATCTCCGTACGTTGCAAATTTCTAATTTCAGTTGCAAATTGCTCAATTAAGGTAGCAATCATCGCAAGTTCGTTCATATAACGAGCATAAACATCACGAGAAATAACTTGCGTAGAAATTCTTGCAGGTTTTAATCCTAAATAAGTGCAAGTTTTTTCTTCAATTTCCATTGGTACATTACTGTAAGTTCCAACAGGGCCTGAAATTTGCCCCACAGAAACCTCATCAACTGCAATTAAAAAATCTTTATACGCTCTTTCGAAAGAGTCTAACCAATTTAAGAGTTTAATCCCAAAAGTTGTAATTTCTGCATGAATACCATGAGAGCGCCCTATACAAATTGTATTTTTATATTGAAATGCTTTTTGTTTCAAGGTTACAACCAAATTTGCCAAATCCTCAGCAATAATATTTGAAGCATCTTTTAACTGCAAAGAAAAAGCCGTATCAATCACATCAGAACTTGTTAAACCTTTATGCATATATTTTGCATTTTCGCCTAAATGCTCATTAACATTAGTTAAAAAAGCAATAACATCGTGATGAACTTCCGCTTCAATTTCATCAATACGCTTTAAATCAAACCTTGCATTTTGTTGAATTTGTTCTAATGCATCGTTTGGAATTTCGCCAAGTTCGTTGTAAGCCTTGCAAACTGCAAGTTCTACATTTAAGTAATACTGGAATTTAGAATTCAAATCCCATATTTTTTTCATTTGCTCTAAACTATATCTTTCAATCATACGAATATTTTAACACAAAATCGCAAGTTAAGAGCGGTATATTGTAAAACAGAACCGAATTTTGAACGGCATAAGTCCCATTTTATTATAAAATTTAAAAAACTGAAAAGCGGATTGTCGATATCGACAATCCGCTTTCTATTTAAATCATTTATTAAACTTTTCTCTTGCGAGCAGCTTCTGATTTGCGTTTTCTTTTTACGCTAGGTTTTTCATAGCGTTCACGTTTTTTAACTTCAGATAAAACGCCGGCTTTTTGAATTTTTTTCTTAAAACGTCTTAAAGCGCTTTCGATAGATTCGTTTTCACCTACTTTAACTTCTGGCATTGCTTTTTTCACCACCTTCAAACTAATGTAATTTGCGAATTAATAATATCATGCACAAAATAAAAAATCAATAGTTTAATTGTTTAACCGCACCCCATGCACGAATAGGACCTTTTTCATACTTTATTAAAAAATAAGATTTCTCAGGCACAAATTCTATTTCTGCATTTGAATAAACATAGGGTTCTTTTGGTTTTAAACCAAATTCATCGTATTTTTTCTGAATACGTTCTCTTTTTTTCTTCTCTTTTTTAGCCTTTTTTTGTTCTTTTTTATCGTACTGTTTTTGCGCTTCGCTTTCATCTTCTTCAAGCTGAAACACAGGGATTCTGGCAATAACAGAGTACCCCTGAATTAGAAGCAACATTTCTTTTGTGTCAGAAAGTTCTAAAGTATAATGTCCTGGAAAAATAACAGGCGTACCGTCTTCCGCAAAAATTGGGTCAATAATAGTTAAAGTGGGGCTCTGAATTGAAGGTAAGGCATATCTAACATGGCTTTTCGTATCGTCGTTCAAACCAGTCGGATAAATCGGATATGGTGCGTGAGGCATAACCAAATCAAGGTCTTGCAAATCAGGTACAAGAATTCCTTCAAGCATCTATCTGCCCCAATAAATTCTTTACAGTATCAAACATATTGTTAAAATCTAAATTTAACGCTCTTTCATGCCCGACAAAAACGAGAGAACGATATAATGTTGCATTTTTCAAAGAATTATCCTTCAACAATAGTCTATAACTTTCTCTCATCAATCGTTTTAAGCGATTTCTTCTTACTGCACGTTTATGAGTTTTTTTACTCACAACAAAACCAACTTTTGTTATATCATCTTTATTTTTCTTTTTTAACCCAACAAAAACAGCCACACCATTAAGGTAGAACGAATGTTTTACCCTATATGTAGCTGTAAATGCTTTGTTACTTTTTAATCTAAAATCTCTACTAAGCACGTTTAGAAGCTGTAATTGCGATTTTATGTCTTCCTTTAGCACGACGTCTGTTTAAAACTTCTTGTCCGCCTACTGTTGCCATTCTAGCTCTGAAACCGCTTACGTTTTGTCTTTTAGCTTTTGTTCCTTCTAGTGTACGTTTCATAATATAATTCCTTTTTACTTGTATTTGTATTATTATCATTATCGTAAACAAAAAATAAATAATAGTCAACTAACAAAATAAGGCAGGGTAACAATGAGTAACAAATTAGGATTTATAGGTTGTGGAGAAATGGCAAGCGCGATTATAAAAGGGTTGTTAAACACAGGTTTTATGCAAGTTTCAGACATTCATGCATCAACAAAAACGGACAAATCGGCATCTACAAAAAGTAAAATCTTAAAAATCCGAGTTGTTCCAGATAACAAGTCAATAGCAAAAGATGCAGAAATTATCGTTCTTGCAACCAAACCAAACCAAATAGAAGATGTGTTAAACGAAATCAAAGACGAAATCAACGGAAAACTAATTATATCTATTGCTGCTGGAGTAAGCACAAAAAAAATTGAGGCAATAGTTGAAAAATCGCCAGTTATAAGAGTTATGCCAAACACGCCAATGCTTGTATCTCAAGGTATGTGCGGAATTTGTTTAGGCAAACTTGCAACAGAAAAAGAAGAGAAATTCGTTACTCAAATGCTTTCTCAAGTCGGAAAAGTTATAACAGTAGAAGAAGCTCAAATCGACATTGTTACTGCAATTTCAGGCTCTGGACCTGCATTCTTCTATCAAATTTTTGAAAACCTTGCACAAGCTGGCGCAAAATTAGGTTTGGCATACGAAAAATCGCTTATGCTCGCTATTCAAACTGCAATCGGGTCTGCTAAAATGGCTCAAAATTGTTCCGAGCCGTTACCCGAACTAATCGCCAGCGTTGCTACAAAAGGCGGTTGTACCGAAGTGGGCATTAATACAATGAATGAACTAAACAGCCAAAATTTATTTGACCAAATCGTTGAAAATACTGCAAATAAAGCTCATTCGTTAGGGTAAGAATTATACGACCACACTGTGTATTCATTTAGTGGCTTTTTTAAATTTTTAAAGCTGTAACAACAGTCTTTTAAGCATACTTGATTATAATGAGATAATATACGAGAAAAATGCAAATTATGTGGAATTAAATCATAAATTTCGCTTATTAAAAATATTTTTTGAGTTTCAATAATTTTTTGCAAAAACTTTGATTTATTTCGTAATTTTTTGCATTTTTTATGCATTTTTTTACAAATTTCACAAACTTTTTTTGCTTCATCTATATTTAAAAATAAAATTGAATTATCTTCCATATTTTATTTATACGATACACTACTATTAATTAATATAGCCATGTGGCTAAAAAACAACAAAACTAAAACTTTTAAAATAATCATTAAACCAATCCTTCTTTTAACGCCTTCACTGCGGCTTGTGTTCTGTCATCAACAACAAGTTTTTGAATAATATTACACACATGTGCTTTAGCCGTATGCTCACTAATAGTAAGTGTTTTAGCTATTTCATTATTTGATTTTCCATCAACAACTAATTTTAAAACTTCATATTCACGCTGAGTTAAATTTGCGTGTTGTTCTCTAAAAGTCGCTCTGGTTACTTGTTTTGCAGGTATCACACCCGCATTTTTATCCCTGATAAAAGGTACAACTTGAGGATCTAACCACATTGCGCCTTCTTTAACAGTTCTTATGATAACTACTAAATTTTCGGTTTCAAAATCCTTCATAACATAAGCGCTTGCACCCGCAGTTAAAGAATCCATAACCTCTTTTTCAGAAACATGTGAAGTCAGCATGATAATTTTAACCTTTTTATTATCATTAAGAATTTTTTTAGCCGCCTCAATTCCACTCATATCAGGCAAACCTATATCCATCAAAATCACATCTGGCTTAATAAATTTCGCACTTTCAATGGCTTCTTTTGCTGTTTCACATTCTTTTATAATCTCCAAATCAGGATATTTTTCAAACAAAGATTTTATCCCAACTCTCATTAGCTTATAATCTTCAACTAACATTATTCTCACGATATTATTTGCCATAACCCTCTCCTTTACAAAAATATCATAAGACTTTTTGCATAATAAAAAATCCCGAAACTTATAACCTTTAAGGTCAATCATTTCAGGATTTTTATTTTATTAAAACTTTAAATTATTATTTTTCTAAATATAATGAACCATTTTTAATAACTCTGTCAGCTTTAGCTAAAAGCGCTCTCATTTCAGGAGTCATTTCATCTTGAGCGCTTGAAACACCCTGAGATTGAGCTTTAACTTGTGGTTCAGGCTTGATAGGAGCTGCCGCAGCTGATGGAATGTAACCTGTATAACCAGATTTATTAGTTGTTACTGGGTTTGTAACAGGTTTATCTGCTAATTTATCAGCATAAGCCTTCATTTCTTCTCTAGTCATCATTGGAGAAGTTTGACCTGCAACTGCATCTTTTTGAGCAACTAAATTTTTTAAAGTTGCATTAACCGCTTTTGATTCAGCAGTATCTTCACCTTCGTTAATTAATCTTTCAGCAGCTTGTTGAACTAAAGCATCAAAGATTTCTGGGTCATTTTGAGCAGCTTGTGCAATTCTTACTGCTTCTTCCTCTTGCGCTTTTTCTAATTCAGATTTACCTAAAACTTTTCTAACAGCTTTATTTGCGAAGTGTTCACCAACAGTACCAACTGCGTAAGAACCAACTTGACCTGCAACTGCACCAACAATAGCACCTATTTTCTTATTACCGATTGCTGCGCCTAAAATTTCACCAGCTTTTGAACCTAATGCAGAACCTGCAACCCAACCTGCTACGCCAGTTATAACTTTAACGCAAGAACGACCTAATTGTTTCATACCACGTTTAAAACCTAACTTTTTGAAGGTTGGAACAACGTTTGTGAAAGCTTCAACACCGCCTTGTAAAACTAACATAAATGTACCAGATTCATTATTATAAGCATCTACACATTTTTTGAAAGTTGGAGATTTTGCAGCTAAATTTTTTGTAGCTTGATTTAATTTTGTAATACCCAAAGCATTTTTTGTTTTTGCCATTATGCCAGTTGCTTTTGCAGTTGTTTCAGCATAAGATGCAGCATCAGCTTGTGCAAAAGCACTCATTGCTTTTTTGATAGCTTCTTTATTTGAAGGATTTGCTTTTGCTGTTTCTGCTAGAGCTTGAGCTTTTTTGTATAAATCCTGAGAGTTTGAAGATAAAGTCTTCAAATATTCAGCTTGAGGAATATTTGCTAAAATTTCTTTTGCATCGGCAACTCTTAAAACACCTTTAACACCACCTGTTTTCAAAACTTGGTGAGCTTCCTGACCATGTTTTACAACTTCAGCAAAAGCCTTTTTATATTGACCTCTATTATTTTTAACCCATTGGTAACCTTCATAACCACACATCATTGTTGGGTATGAAGCAACTTGTTCAACAGTTAATTTTTCCGCATCATCAGTCAAAGGTACGCCGGTAGCGTATTTTGCAAGATTAATCAAATCTTTTAATGCATAAATATTCGATTGTGAACTAATACCGTTAACCATTTTTACCAAGAAAATATAATTTACCTTACCTATATAAAAACATGCAACCCATGAAAATTGCCTTTTAATCATGGTTTTAAGGACTTTATTAACAAATGTAACAAAATTTAGCCATGCTGAAATTCGAAATTTTGAAAATACTTTATATAGGGGTAAGAGTGAGAAAAGAAAAAACGAGGTAGTAGAGTATGGCAATTCAAGAATTAAAATTAGGTAATCAAAAAATAGATGAAGCAACAGCAGTAGTACCTGCAAATGCACAACCAGAATTTGTTGACAGATCAGAAATGTTATTTTCATACATGAATATGATTGCGTTCAACAACAAAGTAGATTTAAAACTTCAATAATTAGTCTGAAAGTTTAAATTTAGAGAGATTTTTAACAAACACACACTACTAACTACACTCACACTTACACACTACCTACCTTTTAAATGTTTTAAAAAACATGCGCCTGTATCCAACATACGGAACAGGCTTTTTTTTGCGCAAGCGGGCAAGACATTTAAATCTTACCTTTGTTAGAACAAAAAATGTCAACTTACGACTTACAATGTTGAATTGCCCCAATATTTCTACTTCGCTACCGCTGAAGTTAGTGCGTCTAAAATTCTTTTTGCCTCAATAATTTCTATTCCGCTAAATTTTTCAGATAATTTATTTGATGCAGGAATAACCGCACGTTTAAACCCTAATTTTTTAGCTTCATAAATTCTTTTTTCAATATCATTAACTGGTCTAATCTCACCAGACAAGCCGATTTCACCAATAAATACCGTATTCATATCAACCGTAACATCGTTCAAACAAGTTGCGATTGCAACCGCAATACCTAAATCCGCTGCTGGTTCTGAAATATCAACTCCGCCAATAACATTTACATACACGTCTTGTTTTGAAAGATTTAAGCCTACACGTTTTTCAAGCACTGCCAAAATTTGCAAAACTCTTGAAGTATCAACTCCATTTGCTATTCTTCTAGGGCTTGGATATGGAGTAACTCCAACAAGCGCCTGAATTTCAAGTAATAATGGTCGTGTACCTTCATTTGCTACAATAATTACACTTCCTGGAGTTGCAACATGATTTTCATTTAAAAACAATTCGCTCGGATTTGTGATTTCTACTAAACCACTTGAATGCATATCAAACATGCCCACTTCAGAAGTTGTTCCAAAACGATTTTTCACCGCTCTTAAAAGTCGATATGATTTATATTTATCACCCTCAAATTGAATAACGGCATCTACCATATGCTCTAAAACCTTCGGACCTGCAATATTACCCTCTTTTGTTACATGTCCAATTACAATGACCGTAATATTTTCAGTCTTTGCAATTTGCATCAAATAATTACAACACTCGCGAACCTGACTTACACTACCAGCAGAAGATGAAATATTTTCAGTATAAATTGATTGAATACTATCAACTACCAGAATATCAGGCTTAATCTCTTTGATTTGTGCGTGTATTTGCTCTAAATTCGTCTGCGGATAAATATATAATTTATCGCTATTTATATTCAGCCTTTGCGCTCTTAATTTCACTTGGCTCGCAGATTCTTCAGCAGAAGCATACAAAACTTTTTGATTTTGTTTACAAAGTTCACCACTTGTTTGCAAAATTAAAGTTGACTTACCAATCCCAGGGTCGCCAGCCAGTAATACCAACGAACCTTGAACTAATCCTCCGCCTAAAACTCTGTCAAATTCTAAAATATTCGTGCTAATTCTTACACTTTCGTCGATATCAATTTCGTTTATTAAAACTGGTTTTTCATTGTTTAAAAACTCAGAAGCAGGGATTTTACCAGCCAAAGACTTTGTTTCAACTTCTTCAACCAAACTCCCCCACGAACCACACTCTGGACATTTACCTAAATAACCAGCCGTTTCATAACCACATTCTTGACACACATATTTTGATTTAACTTTTGCCATAAAATAATTATATTCTAAACATTCAAAAATTTACAGATACGATTAACCAAATTTTTAAACGTGCTTGAACGATTAATCTTCATTTCTCGGTAATATTTATTGTAATTTTTAATAATATTTTTAGGTAATTCACTACCACGTTGCAAAGTTCGGGCAAGTTGTTCCAAATAACTGTCCTGTTCATCTCGGTATAACAAATCACGACGACGCAAATCTTCGTCAGCCTCACGATGAACTAAAGCATGATAAGCGCTCTTAATAGATGCGTCTTTAACATCTTTTGGAAACCTTTTCAAAGCCTCACGTACAATAATTCTATCTGTTAAAACCGCAATAATCAAATCCCCGATAAATTTTCGGGCACTTTCAACATTTTCAAACTGAATATTTTGCATTAATCTATACTAAATCTAAGCATTGAGTTTCAATAAAACGCATTAATTTTAAAATATCGCCATCAAAAAATCTGCTTGAAACTTCTTTAATAGCAAGAATTGCCATTTCATTTTTATCCATAACAGTTTTATAAAAGAATTTTTTACCAGCTCTATAACGAACTAACAATTCCTTTGAACTCAATCTGTCCATAACTGTTTTAACTGTTGTATATGCTCTTTCCATACCGCATTCAGACATATTGTCAACAACATCTTTAACAGATATATTCATATCTTCATCAATTTCTTGTAATTTCCATACTGAATTTAAAATTTCAATCTCTAAAGTTCCTAATGACATGCTTTTTCCCTCGTACTTCATTAACTATTACAAACATAATAATTTAAATAAAAATAAAAATCAAGTAAATTATATACAAATATTAATCTAATAAACCTTCAGTTGGTTCGCCAAGATAAATAACCCCTGGAACTGAACGTCTGTGTTCACATTTTACAGGCATTTTATAACCAGCTTTGGTATAAAATCTGGAATCACCTTTATCTAATAATTCTTTTTTAGTCTTAACATTCTCAGACTGAGAAGTTATTTGAGCATTATAAATTGGCACACAAACTGTGCAAAACGCAATAAAAGCAATAGATCCTATGGAAATCTTTATCAAATACTTCATGGGGTAGCTCACTTTCTCTACTACCATTATAACATTATTTTTTATACTTTTAAACCCCCAATTAGGTAATTGAAAAATTTTTAGCAAAAAAAAAGTTTGCGGAACAGCAAACTTTGAAAAACATAGGGAAGGAAATAAGGAAATTTTAAATTTATAAAACTTGATTAAGCAACGTTGATGAATAAGTATTCAGTAGTTTCTTTTTTGTCTGAATTTTTTTTGTTGTAGTTTAATACATCACCGTTGTAGAAAGGATTTGAACCTTCTTTATCTTTATTTACTGAACCAAATTGAACAACATCAGCCATTTTAGAAGATTTTCTTGTTTCAGCAGCTTTTGTTTGTAAGAATTTGATAGCAGTTTCTAAATTGTTATTTAAAGTAACTTGTAAGCCTGCACCAGACATAGCAACTTGACGTGCAGTTAAAGCGTCGATTTCACCGTTGTATAAATCAACATCAACTCTTTTAGCAAATTCATTAGTAGCAGATTTAGCTTGAGCATTTGCTAAGATATCTCTTGTTACAGATTTTAATGTTGTAGCATCAATTGCTTGATAATATTGTTGAGTATAAGATACATTTAAAGCCATAATCCACATTTCCCTAACTAATTTGTTTTCCCTTACAAGTTTTATATCGGCATACTTTTATGAAAACTTTAGGATTTTGAATTATCTTTGTTACATTTCGTTACAATAAAAAATTATACGATTATTTATATCATTTATATACTAACTTAATATTTATAAACTTCAGAATTACTTATTCATAAAATTAATAAAAAGATACCTTAATTTGTTACACTCATGCGGTATGACACATTTGTAAAATAAGCCTATCAATTTTGTATTTACAAAATAAAAAGTTCGCCATGATTATGACGAACATTACTTCAATTGAAACTGTAGATACTAATAAACAAAATAATTTAACAAAATTAGCAAATGATAAACTTAAAGAATTAAATAAGATAAAAGAAGAAATAAATTTAAGCTTAATCGCTGATTCAAGAGTATCAAAAGGCAAATTAATTGATTTTACTAATGGCGATTATGGGCTAACTGGTATTTATTTGGTAACATCAGCAAGCCACGAAATTACAGCACAAAAAGAAACTGTAAGCTTATCAATAGAGCGGTGGAATAACTAATGTAATTTGATTACTTCGCGACTTATTACTTTGTATTCTTTTTGTTTGTTTAAAGCATAAGGGGTTAAAACTTCCTTACCATAAGCGCTAGGGGGGAAGTTATAAGTATAGGTTGTGCAGTCTTTAGTTTTTGTTACTACTGGTTTATACTTATTCCAAAATACGGCATCAAGTTTTTTAAATAATTCTATATCTTGAGAATTATCATATACTGTAAAAGTTATTTTACCGTCAGTTATATTATCTGGGACAGCAAACGCTGGGCTACAAATAAAAAATAATAAACATAAAATTAAAAATGCATTTCTCATATTCTTATTATTTATTATTTTTTAATAAATTTCAAGTGGTTATCCTAGTTCAATATATATTAGACTAGATAAAATCATTGACGACAAATTATGGTGTTTTAATATTTGCGTGCGGTAAAAGAGTGGTAAAATTTTTAAAAAGTTTTTCAAGTTTGAATATATAAAAATCCTAACCATCTTCTATTTAAAAAATAAAAAGTCTGCCATACTTATGACAGACATTAAATAAACACGAGGATATTAAGAGAGAGAGTATAAAAATCTTTGCTATAAATTAAACTTACCTCGAGATTGTTTAATTTATCTTTAATAAAATTAGTTGTTGCTTAAAACTAATTTCAAAGTTGCCATGTTTTTGATTGACAACATTTTGTGTTTGTTGTGTTGAGAGTTTGAGATTTCGAAAATTCTGCACATTCTACGGATTTCTTCAGCTTCAGCATAAGTATTAACTCTATATACGTTGTTGATTGGGTCTGTTACAACTGACATAATAGTGTTTAATTCTTGTTCTTTCATTGAAAATATCCTCTCTTTAATCTCTTTACTCTTTTATAAAGTATTTTTTCTTAAAAAAATTGCCTTTTTTATTTTATGTTTCTTAACATGTGTTAACAATTGGCTACAATATATATATAATGAGGATTTCCAAGATGTCAACAAAAAGGCGGAATTGCATGTATAACATGCAATTCCGCCTTTTTATATTATAAAAATGTATAAAACTTTATTTACATGAAGTTTTTGTTTCCCATTTTACTTCACAGTTGTTGTAATCCATGTTTCCATATTCAAGCACCCATTGTAAAAAGTTTGCAGCTGTAGGAGCTTTATCACTTTCACCTGGTGCAAGTGGAGAATGAGCAAGAAAAACACTATTACCCCTAATCCCATCATTTAAATGAATAAAAGAGTGAAAATAATCTTTTCCATTTGTATTATAGCCTTTTTGTGCTCCATCTACGTCAAAATGTATCACAGCAGAATTAATAAGATCAGCACGCTGAACACAAAATGATGAACCATCTTTTAATATTGTATAATTTTTTCCACAACCTAACATTTCTTGAGTACAAGTGTCTTCAGTACAAACTTTTTTTACATTTAAAAATGCTTGTAAATGAGCTTCTGTTTGGTCTTTTGTCCAATCTCTTGGGTTGCCATACTTTAATGTAGCTCTCTCAAGTGCCGTTTCTAGTTCTGAATAAACTTTTCTTGCTTTTGCTACATAAACTTGATCATCAGAATTGTTTTTTAAGTTAGGTACAACAAGCGTTGCAACAATACCGATTACTGCCATAACCAACAAACTTTCTGCAAGTGTAAATGCAATTGATTTTTTTATCATAATATTTTTCCTTTATTTACAAGTTTTTTTGCTATCCCAATCTAATTCGTCCAGACATCTTAGGTAATCCATGTTTCCCGCTTTTATTACCCATGCAGTAGTATAAGCAACATTAACGTTTACTTTTCCTGGAGTGTATATAGATAAACCTTCGGGTTTTATTTCATTTTCATCAATAACAAAGCTAAAAATGTCGTAATCTTCTCTATCATAACCCTTATTTAAACCATCTATATCAATATATATTTTACCAAAAGAACAAGGGTAAGAACTATCAGGGTCATAATTAATTTCAATAGAATCTTTAATAGATTCTCCTGATTCAAGCATTATTGCAATTGATGAACCGTCTTTTAAAGTTGCTGTATAATAAGAATTACCTGCTCCAGCGTAAGATACATTATTTATATCAAAACAACCAGCATCAAATCCACATTCTTTTCTTACTTGCAAATTCTTTAACAATTTCTGCGCATAATCTTGGGTTGTTTGAGTAGTGGTTTGGGTTATTGGATACATATACGCTACCGGCCCGTATTGAGATATTACTCCTGAATGCGCAGTTTGAAGTTGATTATAAATTTTTCTTACACTAGCAATGGTAGTTTTTTCATCAACATTATTACTAAGATTTGGCAATATTAACGCTGCAACAACTCCGATAATAGTCATTACTAAGATAAGCTCTGCCATTGTAAATGCTATAAGTTTTTTAAACAAGACGAATACCTCACGTATCTATTAATAAAATTGTAAACTTTTCAATAATACTTGTCAAACAAAGTTAAACAAATGTAACCTTTTTGATTTTTTTGTAATTAATTATAAAATGGTAAAAGTGGAGGAAAAAATGAAATTAAAATTATTTATTGTTACGTTAATAATGTGCTTTTGCACAAATGTTACATCATCAGCGGTTTTAAAATCGAATGCAATTACAAAAAGAATTCCAGCGGGTACTAAGTTTACCGTTAAATTACTTGACCCAATAAGTACAAAAACAAGTACTGAAGGCGACGGATTTAGTGCAGTTTTGATTAATGACGAAAAAACTAAAACAAGTGTAATTCTTCCAGCTGGTTCTATGATTAGAGGAACTATTACAAAGATTGTTCCGTCAAAATGTTTCTCACGTGGAGCAATTGCATATATTGATTTTGACCATATTGTAACAACAAACGGAAAACAATTACCTTTAGACATGATTATTTCTGGCAAAGTTAATTTGAACTATGACGGCGGAGTTTATCACAATAAAGGTTATGGTGAAGCAATCCAAAAAAACTGGGACAAAACCGTAGATATCACAGTTAACGCCACAGAAGTTGGTTTAGACATGTTTGGTCCAGTTAGAATTATTACTGTTCCTGTTTGCGCCATAGGTGGAGCTTTAGGCGGAGGCTTATATTTCCTAGGTGATAGCGTAGTTGACATGTTTAGAAAAGGTCAAGATGTTGAATTCAATCAAGACGAAATATTGACTGTTATTCTAACTCAACCAATTGATGTTCCTATTAATTAATAACATGTCAAAAAAGTTATACTAAAGTTGTAGATTTTTATATAGAGGGCGGATTTTTCGAAGAAAAATCCGCCCTCTATAATTTTACAAACCCTTTATTTTTAACCATTTCGGCTATTTATCTCCTCTATATGGTGGATATCTACAACTAAAGTATAAAGTTTGATTTTTCTAGGTCGATATAAAAGGCATAAGAGGAAATAAGAAAAAATAAAAACAAACCCCATTTTAGGAAATTTTTAAGAGGAGAATTACACTATGGCTATTAGCATTAATACAAACATGGCTTCATTAACAGCACAAAAATCATTAAATCAATCAACGACAAAAATGAATACTGCGATGCAAAGATTATCTACTGGCTACAAAATTAATTCTTCTAAAGATGACGCTGCAGGCATGGCAGTTTCAGGTAAATTAAATTATAAAATAAGTTCATTAAAAGTTGCACACGATAACGGTCAAATGGGCGCTTCAATGTTAGACACAACAGAAGGTGTTTATGATTTGATTAAATCAAACTTACACCGTATCAGAGATTTAACCGAACAAGCTGCAAATGGTACTTACGGTTCTGATTCAATGAAAGCAATTAAGTCAGAAGTTTGTGCAAGATTAAATGAAATTTCACGTATTGCAAATTCTACTGAATTTAATGGTCAATACTTGATGAATGGTTCAATTAAAGATAATATCAATTTACAAGTTGGTATTCAAAATGATAAACAAAGTGTTATTGAACTTGATAAAGATTTATTTGCAAATGCAACTGCAACAGTATTGCTTAATGTCGGCGCAGGTAAAACAATTGAAAAACTTTCTGATGAAGTTTATAAAAATGATACAACTGCAAGAGAATTTCTTGATAAATTAGATGTTGCAATTGAAGATGTTACAGTAAGAACAACAACAATTGGTGGTGTTCAACAAAGAATTATTTCTGCAATGGACGCAGCTGATGTTATGAAAACATCAATGACAAGTGCAGTTGCTTTAATTCAAGATGCAGATATAGCTGAAGAATCTTCAAATTATGTAAAACATCAAATTCTTCAACAAACATCAGCTTCAATGTTAGCAACAGCTAACCAATCGCCATCAATTGCATTAAAATTGTTAGGCTAATTGAAAAAACAAAATTAAAATTATAATTAGAATTATAAAAACTTCTCTTATATATTTCCCTTAAAAATTTTACGCACCCATTTGGGTGCTTTTTTTTGTTTAAGGGCTTAATTGGTGAATATGTGAATAGGTGAATAGCTGAACTATTGTGTTATTCCATATAAACGAAGTGCCTTGCCAGATTTTAGAGTATGTAAAAGATACCGCAATTCGTTACACTCATGCGGTATGACATATTTGTAAAATAATTTTATCAATTTTGTCTTTACACAATAAAAAGTCTGCCATACTTATGACAGACATTAAATAAACACGAGGATATTAAGAGAGAGAGTATAAAAATCTTTTTAGTTAAATTGCTTTGCAGGATATGTTGATATCGCTGTTTTTGCATTTAAAAATTGTAATCTTGACATTAAGTTATTGTTGCCAGCCATTTGTTCTGTTGCTTGAATCATCATTGATTCTCTCATTGCTGACGTCATCATTCCATTTTGCAATGCCATTGAATTTGAAATTCTTGCTCGAGTATCAATTTTATGTGCTTGTGCTGAAATAGCTTTGTTTCCACCTGATGCTTGAGCTTCATTCGTATTTGTTGTAGCTGCTGCTGCTTGTGTTGATTGTGATTTAAAAATACCTTCAGCAAATGGATTTACAGCTTTTGTTAATGATTTTCTAGCTTCTGTCATTACATCATTTTGTAATGTTGCTTTGAATGAACTTGTGTTATAGATATTGTTGCTTGTTGATGCTTCTACTGCTTGTGATGCTTTTGAAGCTGCACGTTGAAAAATCGCATTTGTTACAGAATCAACCATATTCTTGTCAATTTTTTGAGCTATGAAATTTGTTGTTACTGTTAAACCTGTTGACATATTTTTCTTTCTTACAATATCCTGATACTTATATAAGTATTTTTTTGTTGAAAAATTGCTTTTTTGAAAACATGTTTGTTAAGACATGTTACAGGATTGCAAAATAATAAGATAAGGCGCGGACACTGATTGTCAGTGTCCGCGCCTTATTAAAAATTGTTTAATAATTATTTATTACAACAAGGTTTGCAACAGAATTTCATTGCATGTCTTGCTTTATATTTTAATTCTCTTTTAATTTTTCTGTATTCTGCTTTTTGGTCGCATTTTAAAATTGCTTTAAAATCTTTATCCATGCATTTTAATTTTGCTTTTAAATCTCTTTTATCTTGTCTTAAATTCTTTTCAGCGCTTCTTACGGCTGTTTTATCTAAACAAGCAGAGTTTAATTCATTACATAAGCATTTGTGATCATCTTTAATTTTGTCTTTTATGCAATCCAAGTCGGAATCATATTTATCTTCGATATCCATAGCTTGTTCTCGTTGGCAAGAATCCAAATTTAATCGGCAATAGATTTCTTCACGTTTTTGGTCGCGACAGTTACAAAAATCTTTTGCACGTTCTGCACATTCTTCGCAGGTTGGTTTATTACAAGGGGTTTCGCATTTTGGTTTGCAACCGCAATCATCTTTCGGAACAGGGCAACCACAATCTGCAAATGCGCTTTGCGCACCAGTTGCTAGTGCCATGGTTAGTGTTAGTGCCATCAATAATTTTTTCATAATAATTTCTCCTTTTGAATAATTTCAAATTGTTTAACATTATTAATTTTATTTATTTGAAGGATTTTTACTATATCTAAATGGCTAAAAATGAATTACACAACTCGGCTAAAACGATTTTTTGTAAATAAAATTGTTCTGAATATTTATATTATCTTTAATAATTTATATTTTTGTATTATGGTTATTTTATTATGAAAGACACTCTCCAAATTATTTTCAAAAATTTGTTGAAGAGGAAGAATTCAACAGAAATTATTGAAACAGTCGCAAATTCAGAAATCAAAAAAACATTAGGACTTTTTGATTTAGTAATGTTGGGTGTTGGTGCAATTTTTGGAGCAGGTTTATTTACAATTATCGGAGTTGCAACAGCTGGTTCTGGTACTACTTTAGGGGCTGGACCTGCAGTAATTGTTTCTATGATAATTGCAGTTGTAGCATGCGTATTTTCTGCGTTATGTTATTGTGAACTTGCTTGTATAATGCCTGTTGCGGGCAGTGCATATATTTATACTTACGCTACTTTGGGTGAATTTGTTGCCTGGATTGTTGGTTGGTTATTAATTTTAGAATATATTATTGGCGGTATTGCAGGTGCAATAGCTTGGAGCGGGTATTTATTTCAGTTTTTACAAGGGTTTGATAAATATTTACCAAATTGGCTTATAAATCCACCTGTTTGGTTGATTACAGATTATCACACTTTAATGAAACAAAGTGTTGAGGTTATAAATAGCGTGCCACATGTTTTTGGAATGCCGTTTACTATTAATTTACCAGCATTAATTTTTGTTATTTTACTAACTTTATGTATTGTTAGAGGGACTAAAGAATCAACATTTGTAACAACAATTATGGTTGGGGTTAAAATTTTAATTGCTTTGTTGTTTATTGTAACTGGTCTTTTTTACGTAAGACCAGAAAACTGGACACCTTTTGCACCAAACGGATTTAGCGGAGTTTGTATTGGGGCATTTATTATTTTCTTTGCTTACATTGGTTTTGATGCAGTTGCAACAGTTTCTGAGGAATGTAAAAAGCCAAGACGCGATATTCCTATTGCGATTATTTTATCGTTGTTAATTTGTACAGTTGTATATATGGGTGTAGCATTAGTTTTAACAGGGATTATGCCTTTAGGTCAAATCAATTTAGAAGCTCCAATGGCGCATGCACTTAATTTTATAGGTCAGTCAAAAATTGCTGGATTGGTTTCTTTAGGCGCTCTTGCAGCAATGACTTCTGTTAATTTAGTTATGACAATCGCAGGTTCAAGAATTTTATACGCAATGAGTAGAGATTTCTATTTGCCAAGTGCTTTAAGAGTTCTTGATAAAAAAACAAGTAGCCCAAATCGTATAATATGGATTTTGGCATTAGTTATGTTTGTCGGTGTTTTAACAACAGATTTAACAATTTCAGCAGAATTGTGTAATTTAGGTACGTTCTTCTCATTGATTATTGTATGTATTGCAATACCAATTTTGAGAAAAACAGAACCGAATGTAAAACGTTCATTTAGAGTGCCATTTTCACCAATTGTTCCACTTTTGGGTGTGATAATTTGTTTGGGTTTATGTATTTCCTCGTTTAAATCAGGAAGTGCTTCAACTCCGATATTTATTGGCTATATGATAGTTGGAATTTTATTCTATTTTTGTTATAGCTATGGCAAAATTCGCAGAAGCGAAAATGTTAAAAAATAGCCGTTTATTTATTATTAGTTTTTAATGATTTCATGTTATAATGATTAAAAATAAAAAGGAGGCTTATATGGCAAAGGATTCAAGTTTTGACGTTGTTTCAGAATTCGATAAACAAGAGTTAGTTAACGCAATTGATCAGGTTAAACGTGATATTACTTCTCGTTTTGATTTGAAAAATTCTAAATCTGATATCGTTTTAGAAGGTGATAAATCAATTACTATCACGACAGAAGACGATATGAAATTAAGAAATATATACGATATCTTACAATCAAAATTGGTTAAAAGAGGTTTGAGTATCAAGATTTTAGACCCTCAAAAAATGGAAGATGCTTTAGGTGGCGCAGTTCGTCAAGTTTATCTTTTAAGAAAAGGTTTAACTCAGGATTTAGCAAAGAAAATTGTTGCAGACATTAAAGATTCAAAGATTAAGGTTCAAGCGTCAATTCAGGGCGATCAAGTCAGGGTTTCAGGTAAAAGCAGAGATGATTTGCAAGAAGTAATCGGGCTTTTGCGTAAAAACGAAGAAAAATACGATTATCCGTTACAATTCCAAAATTACAGATAGGAGTTTGCAATGGGCGTAATCGAAACTTTAAAAAATAAAGTTGTTGTTTCTTGTCAGGCAATGCCAAACGAGCCTTTGTATCGTGAAGAATGTATGGCTTCCATGATGAAATCAGTTTTAAACGGTGGCGCTGGCGGGTTGCGTGTTGCTGGTGTTAGAGATGTTCAAAACGCAAAGAAAATTACTAATGTGCCAGTAATTGGTTTGACAAAGCCTGATGAAATTCCTGCAAATTGGAAGGAAATTGTTTATATAACTCCGTCTTTAAAACACGTAAATTTCTTGATTAAGGCGGGTGCTGATGTCATTGCTTTTGACGGAACAAACAGAAAACACGAAAATTGTACGGTTGAAGAAATTATAAAAATGATTTCTATAAATAAACGTGTTTCAATGGCAGATATTTCAACTCTTGATGAAGGAATTATGTGTGAAAAGTTGGGTGTTGATATGGTTTCGACTACTTTAGCAGGTTATACGCAGTTTTCACCACTAAAAAATGATGGCCCAGATTTTGAACTGTTGGAAGAATTAGTTAAAACAGTAAAAATTCCTGTTGTTTTAGAGGGTAGAATTTGGACTCCTGAAGAAGTTGACAGAGCTTTTGAACTGGGTGCGCATTGTGTTGTAATTGGTTCTGCAATTACAAGACCACAGCTTATTACGAAAAGATTTGTTCAAAGAAAGGAAAAATAATGAAAGCTCTTGCTTTTGATGTTGGCGGTACAAAAATATATTCAACAATTATTGATGAAAAAGGTAATATTATTAGTGAAATTGAAAAAAATTCTACACCAAGAGATTTGGAAAAAATTAGAGAAATCTTTTTGTCTGTAATAAAAAAACATGAAAATGAAGTTGATGTAATAGCTTTTTCAACTGCGGGTGCTTGTAATAACGAACATACAGGAATTTTAGGTTCAACTGGTAATTTGGTTGAAGGTTATAGTAATTTTGATTTTCAATCCTTGTCTAAAAAGCCTGTTTATGTTGAAAATGACGCAAATTGTGCAGCTTGGGCAGAACATGTAATTGGTGCAACAAAAGGTATGCAAAATACAGTTATGCTTACTCTTGGCACAGGTGTTGGCGGTGGAATTATTATAAATGATGCGATTTTAAAAGGTAAATCTGGTTCTGCTGGTGAAATGCATTTTAAAATGAGAACAGATAAGCACAGACCTTGTACTTGTGGAAGTTACGATTGTTTTGAAGCGTATTGTTCTGGTAATGGTTTAAAGAAAACGGCAGAAGGCGTTACTGGAAACCCAGAAGTTACGACTTATGATGTCATTGACGGCGTAAAATCAGGCGATGACAAGATGAAACAGGCTTTTAATATATGGCAAAATGATATTATCGAAGGCTGTATCGGGCTTGCAAATTTATTTGACCCTGATGCGATAGTATTTTCAGGCTCTATGGCTCAATTTATTGATACGGATTTTATTGAAAAATCTGTAAATAAAGAGATTATTACTCAACCGACAAAAGTCCTTAAAGCTACTGCTGGCAATTATGCTGGCATGATTGGTGCGGGGTTACTTGCTTTGGGAGGTAAATAAGTGGGCAAAGCTAAAAACAGAAGTTTTACCTTGGGTAAACATCAGCAAATTCCTTTTATGACGCGAGAAAGCGCAGTAAAAGAGGTTGTTAGACGTTTTAAAAATAACGAAGATGTTCTTGATTTAATTACTCTTTTTGGCTTATCCGCAGAAGAACTTCTTGAGGGCGGAGCTTTATATGAAGAAGTTAAAGGGATTGAGGGATTACTTGATGCGTAATTTTTTCAAAACTGTATGGTTTTGGCTTGAAAATTCAAGAATTTTTACAGTACCTATGTCGGTTTTTTCATGGCTGGTTGTTTTTGTTTTAGGTTTAACTAGCCATGGCAATGTTTTTTACGGGTTTTTGACTTTAATTGGAATTTGTTGTGGACAATTGGCGACAAATTTATTTGATGATTATGTTGATTATAAAAAATTAGTTAAATTAGGGACTTTAGAACATCAGACTAAATCAAAATGTGCTTATATTACAAGTGGCGAGGCAACTTTGCATGATGTTTTAAAAGTTGTATGCATTTATTGTGCTATTGCTTGTGCGATAGGTGCATTTTTATTGTATAAAACAGGATATCCTGTTGCAATTTTCGCGATTTTAGGCGGAATTTTTGTTTTAACCTATGCAAAGTGGTCAACTGCTGGAATTGGTGAAATTGCAGTTGGGTTGGCTTTTGGACCGATATTATTTGGTGGTGTGTATTGGGTTATGACTCAAAGTTACAGTGTTGAAGTATTTTTAATCGGAACTATGCTTGTGATGTTTACGATTGGGCTTCTTTACACAAACGCAATGCTTGATTTTGACGGTGATAAAGTTTCGCATAAAAAAACTCTGTGTTCCAGATTTGGCACAAAAGATAATGCATTAATCGGCTTAGCTTTAATTTACGCAATCGGGTATGTAATTCTTACAATAAGTATCTTGACTGGATTTTTGCCGAATATATTTTTTATAGTATTTTTTACAATTCCATTTGTTTTGGAACTTATTTTGTCGCTATTATTGTTTAACGAAGATAAAAATACAATTCCGCCAAGGAAAATCTGGCATTTTCCTTTTGAAGGATATGAAAAAATTCGACAAAAAGATGAAAGTATTGCAAGTTTTAGGTTTAGAATGTATCAGGCAAGAAATCTGATGATTTATACGTCAATATTAATTTGTGTGGCAAAAGTTATAAGTGTTTATTTTTAATGTATAATTAAAGATATGTAAAAGAGGAAAAATTATGAAAAAAACATTAGTGAAATATCCATATTTAACAAAAGATGTAGAAATTTATGAAAGAGAAAACGGCCATAAGATAGTTTTAGCGCATAAAGAAGGCGGAATGGTAAACGTAAGCTCTTGGGTTAAAACAGGTTCTATAAACGAAAATGATAAAAATAACGGCATTTCTCATTTTTTGGAACACTTGATGTTTAAAGGTACTCATAAACACAAAGCAGGTTATTTTGACAGAACTTTAGAGGCAAAAGGTGCAATCGTAAACGCTGCAACTTGGAAAGATTACACATATTACTATGTAACTTTACCTAAAGGTGAAGGAAATAAGGATTTTTACGAAGCTATTGAGCTTCATGCGGATATGATGTTAGATCCGATTTTACCAGAAGATGAAATAGGTCATGAATTTGATATTAATGACGATAAATCTGTAAAGGATAAACGCGAAAGACACGTTGTTATTGAAGAAATTCGCATGCGTAAGGATCAACCATGGACAAAAGTCTATAACAAAACAAATTACAACATGTACACAAAACACCCTTACAAACGTGATGTAATCGGTACTCCTGAAATTATTTCGCAGGTTTCTCAAGCAGAAATTATGAATTATTACAAAACACATTACACTCCAAATAATGTAACGACGATTATTGTAGGTGATTTTGACCATGAAGAAATTTTAAATAAAGTTTGTAATGAATTTGATTGGAAAGGTCGTGAAAATTACGAAAATCCGACTTTTGAAATTGATAAACCTACTCAAACAACGATTTACAACGAAGAAACAGCAAATGTTAACACAGGATTTTTGATGTTTGGCTATTTAACTTGTCCTGCAAAAAATGTTAAAGATACAATTTTAGTGGATTTGATTAATATTATTCTTGGCGATGGTGCAAGTTCAAGACTTTATCAAAATTTGATTGAAAAGGCTAAAGAACCTGTATTTAATATGGTTGAAACAGATTATTATCAATTCAGAGATGGTAATAATTTCTTTGTAGAAGCTAATTTCCGCCCTGAAAAGAAAGATGACGCAGTTGAATTAATTAAAGCTGAAATTGAAAACCTGAAATCTACAATTACAGAAAAAGAATTTCATAAAGCAATTAAAAAGACTAAATCGACTTTTGCAAATAACGCTGAAACTGTATCAGAAATTGGCGATACAATTGGCAGTTATATGACAGTTTGCAACGATTTGAAATTGGTTGAAGACTATTTGGAAATTCTAAACAGCTTGACTGTTGCAGATGTTCAAGATGCCGCAAAACGCTATTTGAATATCAATAACGCAGTTATTTCAGTTCTTATGCCAGAAAAAGTTTAATGGTAAACTTTTAATCTATAAGTTAAGAAGTAGTCAAGATTATAGCTATTATTGCAACTAACAATTTACAACCTTCAACTGTCTTGGATTATTCGGGTACGCATAGCCTTTGCATTTTCGCTTTTAATTTTCGTTTCACTCAAATTAGCGCTCAAATAAGGCTATTTGCTCAGACGGGTTCGCTCGCTCCGCTCGACTCCACCCTACCGAAAATCCGCTTACATATCATTGTTGTCGTCATTTAAAAAACAGGCTACGCAGTGATTTTCAAAGTGTTGTTTTAGTTGAGGTTCTTCTTCTTTGCATTTGTCAAGGCAATAAATACATCTTGTATGGAACTTGCAACCTTTTGGCAAGTCAGTAGGAGAGGGAATATCACCTTTCAACAATATTTTTTCTTTTTTATCAAAGCTAGGAACAGCATTTAACAAGGCTCTTGTATATGGGTGTTGTGGAAATTTAAAAACTTGTTCTGTTGAACCAATTTCAACTATTTGCCCTAAATACATTATCGCAACTCTATCTGCAATGTGGCGTATAACGTTCATATCGTGAGATATAAACATAACTGTTAAATTAAATTCTTTTTTTAATTGTATTAATAAATTAATTATTTGCGCCTGAATACTAACATCTAAAGCACTTACAGGCTCATCAGCAATAATAAATTCGGGTTTTAAAATTAAAGCTCTTGCAATCGCAATTCTTTGTCTTTGTCCACCTGAAAACTCGTGTGGATACAAATCTTTCGCGCGTTTATCTAAACCTACGGTTTCTAAAACTTGTGTAATAATTTCATCAATTTCGCCATTTGATAATTCGTGTAAGGGTCTATAATCTTCTGAATATATACAAAGTTCGCTATTAACCCTCAACGGTTCTTTTAAAATGTCGCCTATTTTCATTTTAGGATTTAAACTTGAATAAGGATTTTGAAAAACCATTTGTAACGCTTGACGATAAACCTTTAGTTTTCTACCTTTTAGCTTTAAAATATCAACTCCGTGAAATAAAATTTCACCAGATTTTATTGGAACTAATCTTGAAATAGCGTTTCCTAAAGTTGATTTTCCACAACCTGATTCGCCAGCAATAGCAATAATTTCGCCTTGATTAATCTCTAAAGACAAATTATTAACTGCTTTAACAATTTTTTCTTTATTAAAAACTGTGGCTTTTGATTTGTATTCAACATTCAAATTCTTAATTTCTAAAACAGGTTTTGACATAACCGTATTATAAGTTAAAGTTTATTTTTAAACAATAAGACATTTAGGGTAAATCTTGAGAAGATGTTGGTTTGTACGGAAACAAGTTTTTTATGATATATTCGTCAACTATTCAATTACTACAATTCAGTAATTACAGTTCACAGACCACAAAACACAGTTTGCCTAATTAAACTTCTCTGCGACCTTCAAGAGCTTTTGCCAAAGTAATTTCATCAGCAAATTCAAGGTCTGTACCAACTGGCAAACCAAAAGCAATTCTTGAAATCTTGATACCAAAAGGTTTTACAAGTTTCGTAAGATATAAACTTGTCGCCTCACCCTCAACTGACGGACTTAGAGCTAAAATTAATTCCTTAACATTTTCATCTGTCAATCTGTTTAAAAGTTCTTTTATTCTAATATCTTCCGCACCAATACCGTCAATTGGCGAGATTAAGCCTTGCAAAACGTGATACAAACCTTTGTATTCATTAGTTTTTTCTATTGCAATCAAATCCTTTGTTTCAGCAACTACGCAAATTGTGCTTCTATCACGAGAAGATGAAGAACAAATTTCACAAGGGCTAGTTGTTGACAAATTATAACAAATTTCGCACGCAACAGTGCTTTGTTTCGCCTCAAGAACTGCGCGTGCAAATTTTTCAACCTCTGTAACTGGCATTTTAAGCAAGTGAAATGCCATTCTTTGAGCAGATTTTGGACCAACTGAAGGGAATTTCTGAAATTGCTCAATTAATGTTGCAATAGACTTAGGATAAATCATTAAAACAATCCTGGAATATTAATTCCGCCTGTGATAGCCTTCATTTTAGATTCCATTTCTTTAGAAGCTGTTTCTGTCGCTTGTTTAATAGCTGTTGTAATAACATCTTCTAACATTTCGATTGTATCATCATCAACGCTTTCAGGATTTTCAGGGTTTATTGCTTCTTTTGAAATTTTAATTCCTTTAAATTTACCTTGTCCATCACAAGTTGCCACAACACCGCCAGCTTCACCACTAAATTCAGTTTCTGCTAATTGTGCTTGTGTTTCTTGTAATTTTTTTTGAATGCTTTGTGCTTTTTGCATCATTTGCATCATGTTCATATTCAAATCTCCTTATTAAAACAATATCCCTGTATTGTCATCATGCGAAAAATATTATACAATAAAAATATGGAAATGAAAACCTACTTAAATGAAAGTTTTAAAAATGGACGCCTAATGCGCTGGACTTTTATGCCTTTAGGGGTTTTTATTTCACCTATGAAATTTTATACAAAACAAGGTCAATCACACATTTATCAGGGAATGGTTATTAAGGCTTGTGAAGAATGGGAAAAAGCAAGCATGGGCAAGGTTCAATTTAAACTTGTCGATAATATTTTGAGTTCAAACATAAATGTTGAATGGCGAAGAATTGACCGTAAAGCTCTTGGGCATTGTCAATTTAACTATGACAATACAAATAGATTATATGGAGCAGAAGTTTCTATCGGACTTTCCGATGGTGTAATCTGTCAGCAATATATGGCAGAAGACGAAGTTTATCATACAATTTTGCACGAAATTGGGCATGCTCTAGGTTTAGGTCATAGTCCTTATGATACAGATATTATGTACACTCCGCATAAATATGGAGTTGTTAATTTATCCCCAAGAGATAAACGCTCTATTCAATGGTTGTACAAATTAAATCAGGGAACAACTGTAAATGATATGGTTACAAAATTTAATATAGGTTCGCAAAACCCTGATGAAATCATTACAAAGGTGATTATGCAAAATAATCCTAGTGAATTTGAACAAGTTAAAAATTCGCTTATTTCAGAACCTAAAAAAGATTTATTAACAGAACAAACAAATATTGCAGATTTAAAAAAATACAATTTAGCTTTACAAAATATTCAGCTTTCAGACGACGTAATGCGCTATTTAGGCAAAAAACAAACAAAAAAAGATTAAGAATTTGACTAATTTCAATTTGTAGTATAATGTTATTTATTGGTACATAATTTGCAGAACAAAATGCATACAAAAAGGACAATTAAATGAGTATTCAGGAATGGTTTGACAAGCGAAAAGAAGCGCAAATTGAACGTCGTACATCTGAAGCAAAAGTTGAGAATATAACCTTCCCAGGGTTGTGGACAAAATGCGTTCACTGTGGGGCACAAATTACAAATAAAGATTTAGAAGAAAATATGATGGTATGTCCTCAATGCGACTACCACTTCAGAATTGGCGCAAGAGAAAGAATTAAACAACTATTTGATGAAGATAGTTTCGTTGAAATGTTTAAAAAAATTCAACCAACAGACCCTTTGAATTTTACAGATACTGAACCTTACAAGGACAGATTAAAATCAGCAAAAGAAAAAACAAATCTTGATGAGGCTGTTATAACTGGTATCGGAAAAATTGAAGGTCATGAAGTTGCTACTGCGGTTATGGATTTTGAATTCATGGGCGGTTCAATGGGTAGCGTTGTTGGTGAAAAAGTTACAAGAATAATGGAAGAAGCTGCGGAAAAGAAAATTCCTATGCTTGCAATAACTTCTTCAGGCGGTGCAAGAATGCAGGAAAGCGCTTTGAGTTTAATGCAAATGGCCAAAACTTCTTGTGCTTGCGCAAGAATGGACGAAGAAAAAGTATTATATATTTGTTTATTAACTGAACCAACTTTTGGTGGAGTTACAGCAAGTTTCGGTACTTTAGGCGATATCATTATTGCAGAACAAGGTGCAAGAATAGGCTTTGCAGGACGCAGAGTTATTGAACAAACAATTCATCAAAAATTACCATCAGGTTTCCAAACTGCCGAATATTTACTAAAATACGGTCAAATTGACATTATTTCTAAACGAAAAGATTTAAGAGATAATTTATCAAAAATATTCGATATACATGGATACACAATTCCAGTAGAAGAAGAATAGCCGAGGTAAAAATGTTTGATTTTGAAAAACCAATTATGGAAATAAGGTTAAAAATTGAAGAACTAAAAAAAATAAGCGCGGAGTCAGGAATGGATTTACAGCAAGAAATTGAAAATTTTGAACAACAAGCTAAGGATTATCAAAAAGAAATTTATGAAAATCTAAAGCCTTCTGAAAAGTTACAAATCGCAAGACACGCAAATAGACCTAATTTCTTGGATTATATGAATTTAATGTGCACAGACTTTATAGAACTTCATGGCGATAGAGAAGGTGCTGATGATAGAGCGATTATCGGTGGTATAGGTAAAATCGGAACTTTCAATGCGGTTTTTGTTGGCACTCAAAAAGGTTCAACCACAAAAGAAAATCTTGAATATAATTTTGGCATGCCTCAACCTCAAGGTTACAGAAAAGCCATGAGATTATTCAACCACGCGAACAAATTTAATTTACCAATTATTACTTTAATTGATACCCCTGGGGCATATCCTGGAATTACCGCAGAACAAACTGGTCAAGGTATCGCAATTGCTCAAAATTTACGCGATATGGCGAAACTTGATGTACCAATAATCGCAGTTATTACCGGTGAAGGTTGCTCAGGTGGCGCTTTAGGTTTAGCAGTCGCAAATGACGTTAAAATGCTTGAATACGCATATTATACAGTAATTTCACCTGAAGGTTGCGCATCAATTCTTTTCCGCGACGCAACTCAAGCTGCTGCAGCTGCCGATGCTTTAAAAATTACTGCAAGTGATTTACTTGAACTTGGCATTATTGATAGTAGCGTCAAAGAACCAATGGGTGGAGCTCACAACGATAAAGAAGAAATGGCTAAAACCTTGAAAAAAGAATTAATTTCTACTTTAAGAAAACTTACAAAATTGAGCCCTGAAAAATTACGCAAACAAAGATATGCGAAATACCGTAAAATGGGGTGCTTCCTACATGAATAATTATTTTGAATTACAAATAAAAATCAATCCTGAAATGTCAGAAATTATTTCTGACATTTTATTTGAAGTTTTCGATTGCGAAGGCGTCGTGTTAGTTGAAGAAACTTACAAAGATCTTGAAATGATTGCAACAACAGAAGGTACATTAAAAGCCTTTATCAGAGGTGAAAAACCTGACGTTGAAAAGATTTTAAAAGAACAAAAAAATATCTTGAAATCTCGTGGACTTACTGATGATGAACTTGGTTCTTGGGATTTCAATTTTGAAGAAAAAGAAAATCAAGATTGGTCAAAAAAATGGAAAGAAAAATGGGACGTAACACACGTTACAGACAAAATAACCATAGTACCAACATGGATAGATTATTCCCCGAAAAAAGTTGATGAAATTATTATAAACCTAGACCCAGGGTGCGCTTTTGGTACAGGAACGCACCAAACAACACAACTTTGCATGAAAGCATTAGAAAAATATTTTACATCTGGTCAAACTATGGCAGATATTGGCATGGGCTCTGGAATATTGGCAATTTTAGCTAAAAAAATGGGGGCAAATAAAGTTTACGGCTGTGATAACGACGATACAGTTATTGAAGTTGCAAAAGATAACGCAAAATTAAATAACGTTGATTGCGAATTTGAACTTGGAACTGCCGACAAAATTAATCAAAAATACGATTTTATTTGCGCAAACATCTTACATAACGTACTTTTTGATATAATGGGTGATTTAAAAAAAATAATGCACGACGGTTCAAAAATGTCATTAAGTGGAATTTTAATAGAGAAAGCTCCTATTGTTTTGGACGCAATTAAGCGCGAAAATTTAAAAATTATTGATGAAATTACCCAAGACCAATGGACCTCTTTTGTAGTAACAAAATAGGAGAAATCTTATGCAACACCTAATATTTTTTTCAATCGGATTACTTGCAATTCTACTTGTACCTTTTCTTATGTGGAGAATTAAGGCGAGTAATGAATTCAAAAAATATTTACCTCTAACAGAAAAAGATATTACTGATTTTGAAACCCAAAAACCTGTTTTTACAAAATATTGGATTTCAAACAGTTTCTACAAAGACTATATTGACAAAACCAGAATTTCGCTAAACGGAAGTAAAGAAAAATTCGATTTTTCTAACTGGGGAATTGCGCTAAAACTTGATGTTTATCCTGATAAAATCCTTCTTTCAAGTTTGAATGGATTATTTATTACAAAAAGAGCAATAGAACTCAAAAAAATTTCTAAAATATTTAAAAACAAGCAGATAGTCGCGTTTAAAGGCTCAAATTTTTACTTTATCGCAAATAATTTTTCTGAAAAACAAATACATAAACTTTATAGAATAAAAACCGAAAGGAATTAGATGATTGAAGCTCTCTTTATAATTGCATGGTTTATTGCAGCTTTCTTTATAATTTTTGCATTATACAAAATTTTTGTAAATCAAGCTAATAACTATTTTAACACTCCCATAGAAGGAGTTAAACACTTAATAAACTCGGCTCAAAAATCCTTCTTTGTAAATAGAGTTGCTGTTTGTAATAATAATGATAATCAATTTAATAAACTATTTAATGCTTTCAAAACCTTTAATGCAAATATACCATTTGCTTTTAAACTATATTTACTACCAGATTGTATTGTATTAACTGCGTTTAACAAATATGCAACAGTATTCAATCGTAAAGATTGCCAATTCTCTAAAAAAGGGGTGTTCTCATACTTTACAATTATTAAAGACGATAAAAATTACACAATAGATATAGGATTTAATAACAAACTAATCCAAGAATGGCTTGATAATAAATAAACGTGTTTGTGCTAAACTTTTGTTATTAGAAAAGAGGTTCAACATGTTTGGCAAAAAGAAAACTGCAATTATTATTCCTGCAAGATATGGCTCTAGCAGATTAGAAGGGAAACCTTTATTAAAAGTTAACGAAAAACCTATTATTCAATGGGTTTATGAAACTGCAAAATCAGTTAAAAGTGCAGATAAAGTAATCGTTGCAACAGATGACGAAAGAATTTACAATGCAGTAAAAGAATTTGGCGGAGAAGTTGAAATGACTTCGGCAGAGCATAAATGCGGAAGCGATAGAATAAAAGAAGTTACCGATAGACACCCTGAATTTGAATACATAATAAATCTTCAAGGCGATGAACCAATGATTAAAAAAGAACATATAGAAGCGGTTATTGACGGGGTAAAAAACCATAACGCAGATATTTCGACACTAATTCGCCCAATTGAAGACAAAAACGAAGTTGATAACCCAAATTTAGTAAAATGTGTTATAGATAATAATAACTTTGCCCTATATTTTTCTCGTTCAAAAATTCCATTTGAAAGAAAAGAAAATCCATCACCATTTTATGGACATATAGGGATTTACGGCTACACAAGAAAGGCCTTAACCTCAATGACTACGAGCGCCCAAACAAGTTTAGAAATTTCAGAAAGCCTTGAACAGTTACGCGCATTACAAATGGGCATGAGGATAAAAACCTCAATTGTAAAAGAAAAACCAGTAGGTATTGACACGATTGAAGACTATGAAAAATTTAAGGAAATAATCAGCAATAAGTAGAATTTACAAAAGTTTTCAAAAATTTTTAAAAAATATGCTTGCAATTATTTCATGCTTAGATTAAGATGTATTTAGAAAAATAAATTTATATTAACAAATTTATTTTACAATAAGATTTTATTAGTAGCTTAAAAATGTAAGGAAAAGACAATGACAGAAGCTGAAATGCAAAATGAAACTGAAGACCGTCAACGAATTTTAGTAGCTGACGACGAAGCAAGTATCCGAAGAATCTTAGAAACCAGATTAAAAATGGTTGGCTACGACGTAATAGTAGCAGAAGATGGTGAAGATGCTATAAACGCATTTAATAAATCTAATCCAGACTTAGTAGTATTAGATGTAATGATGCCAAAAGTAGATGGTTACGGTGTAACAAGAGAAATCAGAAGAACATCAGATGTTCCAATTATTATATTAACAGCTTTAGGCGATGTATCAGAAAGAATTACGGGCTTAGAATTAGGAGCTGACGATTATGTAATCAAGCCATTCAGCCCAAAAGAATTAGAAGCACGTGTAAAAGCAGTACTTAGAAGAACAAATAACCGAGAAGCGATTGTTCCTACGGGAAAAGTAACTAAGAATGTTATTACAACAGGTAACATAAAGATTGATACAGCAAGACGTCAAGTATTCAGAAAGAATGAACGAATCAGACTAACAGGAATGGAATTTAGCTTATTAGAATTATTAGTAAACAATTCAGGACAAGCGTATTCAAGAAACGAAATTTTGCAACATGTATGGGCATACCCACCAGATCACAGAATTGATACACGTGTAGTAGACGTACATATTTCAAGATTACGTTCAAAATTAGAAGCAGATCCTGCAAATCCAGA